>JBKDOV010000121.1:0-8887 GCA_046342815.1 Cyanobacteriota bacterium | reverse complement strand
CGCGCGAGCCCCCCCGGTTCCTCCCGCCGCGCCTGCTGAGATCCGCCGGCGAGGACCACGGCCTGGCCGACCCCCCGGCCATCGGAATCGTGGAGGCCTGTGCCGCTGCCTTCGATCGGGTGGGACTGCCGGAGGGGCTGTATCCCCTGGCCCATGCCACGCTCTACCTGGCGGTCACCGAAAAGAGCAACAGCAGCCTCGGCTTCTTCGATGCGATCCGCACGGTGCGGGAGGCCAATCGCCAGCAGGTCCCCCCCCACCTGAGGGATGCCCATCGGGACGGCAAGGCCTTCGGCGACGGCGTGGGCTATCGCTATCCCCATGCCTACGCCGAGCACTGGGTAGCCCAGCAGTATCTGCCGAGTGCGCTCCAGGGGGAGGTGTTCTGGCAACCGGGAGCCCTCGGCTGGGAAGGAGAACGATGCCAGCGGCTGCAGCAACGACGCGCCGCCCAGCTGGCCGCCGCGGCCGAAACCGCCGCGGAACATCCGGAGCTGCTGAGCAGCAGTCCGGAGGATCCGCTGCTGAACCGCTGGCTGCAACGCCAGGCGGCGGCGGCGGGGGAACGGCTGGATCTGCTGCGGCAACGGCTGTGGCAGGAAGCGCTGATCGGCCGCCTGGATCGGGTGCTGGTGCTGGAGGCCCGCTCCCTGCTGTGGGCCCTCGACCCCCTGCAGAAAGCCACGGAAGGGGAGGTGGCGATCTGCGTCCCCAGTGCCGATGACCAGGCGAGGCTCGAGGCCCAGCTGCAGCTGCTCGACCAACTGCAGCGCCCCACCCTGCTGCCGGTGCCTCCGGACCAGCCCGGGCGACTGGAGCAGCTGCTGCTGAGAGGCAAGTCCCGGGAACGGCGCTTCGAATGGATCGTGGGCCGGCAACCGTTCCAGGAGGCCGGTGCCAGCCTGGACGACTGGCTGGAGCTGATCGACGCGGTCACGGCCGCTGGCAGCCAGTGCCGCTTTCTGTTCAGCCGCCCGCTGGTGGGACCGGCAGCGGGGCTGCGGCAGGTTCTTCTCGGCCGCCGCCCCTCCTCAAGGCAGGCCAGCGGCGACCAGGAGGGGGGTCTGAAGCTTCTGGACCCCATCCTGCCGCTCGAAGCGGCCTGGCTCAGCCCGTCAGCAGCTGGGGCAGCGCCCGCCACGGGCGGGCCGGCGATGCAGCCGCTGGTGATGGCAGGACTGGAGCAGCGGGGCTGGCATGTGCATCGGGAGGTCTGGCAGGAAACCCTGGAACTGACGATGAACGAGGCCCTGCTGCAGCGCTGGTTCGGCGCCCAGGGCAGCTACCGGCAAAGCCTGGAGCAGGAGCTGGGCAGCGAACAGCTCGGCCAACTGATGAACCTGTTTCGCCAGCACCTCGGCGCCGCCCTGCCCCAGAGCCTCGAGCACAGCCTGGTGCTGGCGTCCAGGGCCTGAGCGTGCCCGTCTCGCCGCAGCGACACAAAAAAGCCCCGGACAAGCCGGGGCATGGGGAAGAAGGCAGGTCGAGGACCCTTGGGCCCAGCGCCGATCACCAGAGACCGCGAACGGGCGAAGGGGAAGCAGCCGGAGCCGTACGAACGGCGGCCACGGGATCGGCCAGCTGGTTGGCCTGGATGCAGGCGGGCAGGAACACGTACCAGGAGAGCAGGGAGGTGCACTGGGCGGTGCCTGCCTGACAGCGACCTTCGGCGCAGATGTTCTGGGCACCGGTGTAGGTGTTGCAGAAATCAGCGAGGCGGAAGTCGGTGGGGAGAGCCCTCATGATGCCGGCCGAGGAGATGCTGCCGTCGGCGGCGTCCTTGATGATGGCCGAGCGCAGAGCCTGAACCGCATAGGTGTTCATGCTCCAGTAGGGGAAATAGCTGTTGGTGGCGTTCTTGAGGAACTTCACCCCGGCATCGGAGTACAGGAAGCGGGAGACACCGACCAGATCCACGTTGTAGGTCTTGGTCATGCCGGCGCGGACGTCCTCACGGGTCCAGCCGGACTGGGCCAGGCCACCGGCGAGGCCACGATCGGTGACTTCACCGGTTTCAAAGAAGGTATCGAAAGCTTGCTGGTTGGTGGACCAGACGGCACCACCAGTGTTCCAGCGGACGGGAGTGTTGGCGGCCTCGGCAGAAAGAGGAAGGGTCACCGAAGCGGCGGCCGTTCCCACAATGAGACCGGCGAGCAGGCGCTTGAGCACGGGAAGATGATGGGGACTTCATCGTTGAATGTAGCCAAACCTCTGCTGAAAGCCGCAATTCAGCAGGCAACGGAGAAAATGATGGATCCCATCCCGTAACTGGACGGAAATGAGACGGCCGGGCAAGTCAGGGGAGGGCTTCCGGCCTTAGGGTCGCATCCGCTGCTTGCATGAAGATGGCGTTGCAGATCGGTGATCCGGCTCCCGACTTCACCCTTCCGGATCAGAACGGCCAGCCCGTGAACCTTGCCTCGCTGCGGGGCCAGAGGGTGGTGATCTACTTCTATCCGAAGGATGACACCAGCGGCTGCACCAAGGAAGCCTGCAACTTCCGCGATCGCTGGAGTGCCTTCGAGGCCCACGACATCCGTGTGCTCGGCATCAGCAAGGACAACGCCGCCAGCCATGAGAAGTTCATCGGCAAATACAACCTGCCCTTCACCCTGCTGACGGACGCCGAGCCCTGCCCGGTGGCCGACTCCTACGGGAGCTACGGCCTCAAGCAGTTCATGGGCAAGGAGTACATGGGCATGCTCCGCCAGACCTTTGTGGTCGATGCGGAGGGCAAGCTCGAGCGGATCTATCTGAAGGTGAAATCCGAGGAGATGGCCGACCAGATCCTCGCGGACCTGGGTCTGGCCTGAGTCAGGTTGAGGCCGGCCGCAGGGCTGCCAGGGCTTCCAGGCAGAGATCGGGCCGATGCTCCCCCCGAGGCTCGCTTCCCCCCGGGCGGGGCAGCAGCTCCCGCAGCAGGGCCCCGTCCCCCCCGGTCAGCACCAGCCGGATCCCGGGATGATCCCGCTCAGCCTCCAGATGGGCAGCGGCCACAGCCGCCGCAAGCCCTCGCTGCACCCCTGCCGCCATCGCCTCCCGGGTGTCCCTGGGCCAGGCTGGCGCCACCATCGCTTGGTTCGGGCCTTCCGCAGGGGGCAGGTGCTCGGTGGCCCCTGCCATCGCCCGCAGCTGCAGAGCCAGCCCCGCCAGCAGCCGTCCCCCCTGGAAAACGCCGCGGCCATCCACCAGGGTGAGACTGAGCACGGTGCCGGCGTCGGCCACGAGCACGGGCCCCTCAACCGCCCGCCAGGCCTGCCAGCCGGCCAGGGCACGATCGATCCCCAGCCAGGGGGGCACCCCCGCCAGCGGTACCTCCTCCAACCGCACCCGAGCCGCCTGCGGCCAGGGGCACGGCTCCGGAATCGCCCCCACAGCGGCCCAGGCCAGAGGAGGGTCCAGGGCACCTCCCTGGAGCTCCGCCGGCAGCGGCGGGGCGGTATGCCAGCAGTGCAGAGTCCCGGAATCCTCAGCTGCAGCTGCCCAGTGCCAGCGGCTGTTGCCGATCAGCAGCCAACGGGCAGGGCCTGCGTCCCGGCAGGAACGATCCCTCGTCGATGCGCCGTTCAGATGCCCTCGCCCATCAGGCCCGGCAGATGGATCCCACACTCCTGCTTGAGTCCGCCGAACCGGGTGGCCCGGCCGCTCTGGCTGCCGTCATCGGGGGCACTGGTATGCCAGTCGCCGACCGTGGAGTATCCCTTCTCGAACAAGGGGTGCTGGGGCAGCCCATGCTCCTGCATGTAATAGAAGACATCGCGGCTGGTCCAGGAGAGCAGCGGCCGCAGCGACCACGCCCCCCGCACCGGATCAATCGGATGCATGCTGCGGCGATGGTCGGTCTGACCACCCCGCACGCCGCTGGCCCAGCACCGCACCTCCAGCTCCCGGAGAGCCCGATCCAGCGGTTCCACCTTGCGGATCCGGTTGTAGAGCTGCAGGTCTTCCAGGGTTCCGGATTCCCACAGGCGGCCATGGAGGGCTTCCATCCGTGCCGGGCTCATCTGCGCCTGGGCCACCCTGAGGTCGATCTCCAGCAGCCGGCAGAGCTCCTCGGCGTACTGATAAGTCTCCGGGGGCAGGTAACCGGTATCCACCCAGATCACGGGCACCGCCCCCCCGGGCACCCGATCCCCGATCCGGCTGACCATGTGGAGCAGCACGGCGGACTGAATCCCGAAACTGGTGGTGAGGACAAAACCCGCTCCGAAGGTGTCGGCCGCCCAGCGCAGCCGATCCTGGGGCTCGAGGGGTTCGAGCAGGCTGCGGACCGCCACGAGGTCGATCGGCTGCCCCTCCTGATCCGTGGGCAAAACCGGAGGCGTCGCAGCAGGCACAGGCTTCGCAACGGTCACAGGCTTCGCAACGGTCACAGACTTCGCGGCAGACAACACAGGCTTCGCGGCAGACAGTAGGTCCGAAACCGTGTTCGCTACCTTTACGACATCATCGCTCCCGGGCTGAACTGCTGGTTAGGGTTTCCAGGAAGGCACGTGTCGTGTCCTTTCCCCCGGCCCGCCCAGCTCCCCAGATCCTTGTCCGCGTCTTCCGCCGAACCTGCCATTCCCGAGGCCCGGTCAGGAGGTGCGGCCCCAGCCCCGGTGATCGTGGTGGGCGGCGGCTTCGGCGGTCTCTACACAGCCCTGGAGCTGGCCTCCCGCCGGCCCCATCCCCCGATCCTGCTGATCGAACCCAACGAACGCTTCCTGTTTCTCCCCCTGCTCTACGAACTGCTCTCGGGAGAACTGAACGTCTGGGAGGTGGCCCCGCGCTACGACGACCTGCTGGCCAGCAGCGGGGTGGCCTGGCTGCAGGATCGGGTGCTGAACATCGATGCCGTCAGCAACCGACTCAACACAGCGGGTGGACGCACGATCTCCTATTCCCGTGCGGTGATCGCCACCGGCGGTCGCAGCAACCGTTTCGGCATCCCCGGGGCCGACATCCACACCCTCGGCTTCCGTTCTCTGGAGGATGTGGAAAAGCTCCGGCAACTGGTGGACGACCTCAAACAGCAACGGCGGCCGCTGCAGCGCCTGGCGGTGGTGGGGGCCGGTGCCACGGGAGTGGAACTGGCCTGCAAACTGGCCGACCTGGTGGGCGACAGCGCGGTGATCGAGCTGATCGAACAGGGCCCCGACCTGCTTCCCTCCAGCCGCGCCTTCAGCCGTGAACAGGCCGTGCATGCCCTCCAGCGAAGGGATGTGCGCCTGCGCACCCGCACCACAGTCCGGGAGGTGAACCCCGACAGCCTCAGGCTCCAATGCCCGGACCTGGAGACCGGCGGCGATCGGGAGGAGATCCTGGCGGTCAACGGGGTGGTCTGGACAGCAGGACTGAGCTTCCAGCCACCGGCGATCGAGCCTGCCGCCGACCGGGACCGGCAGGGTCGCCTGGTGTGTGATAACAGCCTGCGCCTCCAGGGCCAGCCCCGGATCTTCGCCGTGGGCGATGTGGCGGCCCTGCCCCAGGAAGGATCCGAAACCGCCACTGCCGTGGGGGAGCCCATTGGCTCCCTGCCGACCACCGCCCAGGTGGCCTTTCAGCAGGCCCCGGTGCTGGCGGCCAATCTGAAGCGCTCGCTGGCGAGCGAACCGCTGCAACCGTTCGCCTGGAAGGATCTGGGGGAGATGCTCAGCCTCGGCCGTGGCGACGCCTCGATCGCCTCGCCGGCCCTCACCCTGGCCGGGCCTGCTGCCTACCGGCTGCGGCGGCTGGCCTACCTGAGCCGCCTGCCGGGCCTGGGGCATCAGGTGCGGGTGGCGGCGGGCTGGCTGGCCGATCTGCGCTGGTGACCGCGATGGCCGCCCCGCCGATGCCCTGGCCGCGTCCGCGCGGGCTGCTGCTCGATGCGATGGGCACCCTGATCGGCCTGCGGCACTCCGTCGGCACCACCTATGCGGAGCGGGCCGCCGCCCACGGGCTCAGCGTGGACGCGGCGGCCATCGACAGGGTGTTCGGGCCGATCTATCGGCAGGCCCCTCCGCTGGCCTGGCCGCACCTGGAGAGCCAGGCCCTGCACCAGGCCGAACGGGACTGGTGGGCCGACCGCATTGATGCCGCCCTGGTGGCGGCCGGCGCTTCAGCCGGCAACAGCGCCCTGCACCACGACCTGTTTGATCGCTTCGCCGACCCGGACCTCTGGTTTGTCTATGACGACGTGCCGGACCATCTGCGGCGCTGGCACCGCCAGGGCCTGGCCCTGGCGGTGGTGAGCAATTTCGACCAGCGACTCGAGGGTCTGCTGGAGGGCCTGGGCCTGGCGCCCTGGATCGACCATGTAGTGGTCTCCAGCCGGGCCGGCGCCGCCAAGCCATCGCCGGAACCGTTCCGGCAGGCCCTGGCGGCGATCGGCCTGGAGGCCGACCAGGCCTGGCACATCGGCGACAGTCCCGAGGACGAACAGGGAGCGAGGGCCGCAGGCCTGCGCTGCCTGCTCGTGAAACGGTCTTGAGACAGGGAGTCGTTGCGGGCCAGACGGGCGGACTGCGGCCGGCCGAGCGCCGACGCCTGGAACAGCTGTGTCATCGCCGCCATCCCCCCGAGGCGATGGCGGAACTTCTCTGCCTGCAACGGCTGGCGGAGGAAAGCCGTCGGCTTGACCTCCCGCTCACCCTGGTGGTGGATGGCAGGGGGCTGTGTCGACTGCTCTGGGTGGGCAACCTGGAGCAGTCGGGCCGGCTGCTGGAACGGTTGCCCGGCCCCGCCCGCCGTCGGGGCGGCGACCTGCGCCTGCTGACCTGCGTGGCCTCCCACCGGCCCCTGCCCCCCAGCCAGCAGGAGGCGGTGGTGGCCCTCGATCTGGGCCCGAAGGCCTGGTTGCGCTACGGCCAGCGCGCGGAGTCCGGCGGCCACTGGCCCGCGGCGACCTACCTGCCCGCCACGGATGCAGCGAAAGCAGGAGCTGCCAGCACAGGCTGGCAGGAACAGCGGAGCGGCAGCCTCGCGGATCTGTGCGACAGCGCGCCTCCCCTGCCCCAGGACGACGACGCGGAAGCGGTGGCCGTCCCCGCCGGCTCAGGGCCGGAGCGCGTCCTGCTGCTGGCGTTGGTAGGGGGGGATCGGGCCCAGGCCGAACGGGAGATCGCCGAGCTGGAAGGTCTGGTGCGCAGTGCGGGCGGGGTTCCGGTGGAGGTGGTGGAACAACGGCGCCAGAGTGCGGCGCCCCAGACCGTCTGGGGCGAAGGGAAGGTGCAGGAAGCGGCCCTGGAAGCCCGCCGTCTCAACGCCGATCTGGTGGTGACCGACCGGGAGCTGACGCCGGCCCAGGGCCGCAACCTGGAGCGGCTCCTCGATCTGCCGGTGAGCGACCGCAGCGAGCTGATCCTCGACATCTTTGCCCAGCGCGCCGCCAGCGGAGCCGGGCGATTGCAGGTGGAACTGGCCCAGCTGCGCTACCGATTGCCCCGCCTCAGTGGGCGAGGGGTGAGCCTTTCGCGCCAGGGGGGCGGCATCGGAACACGGGGGCCGGGCGAAACCCAGCTGGAAAAGGATCGACGGGCCATCGCCCGGCGCATCGAACGACTCCAGCAGGAGGTGCGGCGCCTGGGAGAGCACCGGGCCCGGCTGCGTCAGAGCCGGCAGGGTCTGGGCCGGCTGGCGCTGGTGGGCTACACCAACGCAGGCAAGAGCTCACTGCTGAACGCGCTGACCCGGGCGGTCGGGGAAGAGGCCGTGCTGGCAGAGAACAAACTCTTCGCCACCCTCGACCCCACAACCCGGCGGCTGACGGTGCTCGATCCGGCAGGGGGCCGCCCGAAGCAGCTGTTGATCACCGACACGGTGGGGTTCATCCGCGATCTGCCTCCCCAGCTGATCGAGGCCTTCCGCTCCACGATCGAAGAGGCCCTGGAAGCCGACGGCCTTCTGATCGTGGTGGACCTCTCCGATCCTGCCTGGCCCGAACAGCTTCAGACCGTGCATGCCATCCTCGATTCGCTGGATGCCCGAACCCCACGGCTGGTGATCGGCAACCAGATCGATCGCTGCCCGGCAGGCGAACTGGAACGGGCCCGCGCCCTCGCCCCGGAGATGCTCTTCCTCTCTGCCACCGCAGAGCTCGGCCTTCAGCACCTGCGCCAGCATCTGCTGCACTGGCCCCACCCAACCGAAACCACCCCCGCTGTGCCAGCATCACCAAGCTGAAACATCCCTTGCAATGGCTCTGCAACTCGGCGATACCGTTCCCGATTTCACCCAGGATTCCCAGCTTGGGCCGATCAACCTCTATGACTTCGGCGGTGACAGCTGGGTCGTCCTCTTCTCCCATCCGGCGGACTACACCCCGGTCTGCACGACGGAACTGGGAGAGGTGGCGCGACTGCGGCCCGAATGGGAAAAGCGGAATGTCAAAACGATTGCCCTGAGTGTGGATTCGGCCGAGAGCCACAAGGGCTGGATTGGAGACATCAACGAAACCCAGAACACGGTTGTCGACTATCCAATCCTTGCCGACGCTGATCGCAAAGTGAGCGATCTCTACGGCATGATCCACCCGAATTCGCTCAACAACCTCACGGTTCGCTCCGTTTTCATTATTGATCCCAGCAAAAAGCTGCGACTGCAGATCACCTATCCCGCCAGCACCGGCCGCAACTTCGCCGAGATCCTGCGGGTGATCGATTCCCTTCAACTCACCGACCATCACCAGGTGGCCACCCCGGTCAACTGGCAGGACGGCCAGGACTGCGTTGTGGTGCCTTCGATCCCGACGGAAGAAGCCAGGAACAAGTTCCCCAAGGGTGTCACCGAAATCCGTCCCTACCTGCGGATGACCCCCCAGCCCAACCGCTGAGCAGGCGCACCGGGGCCTGCCAGCCAGGCCCTCCTTGTGCCCCATCCCCCCCACCCCCATCCCATCAACCGACGCACTCCCATGACCCAGTGG
>JBKDOV010000120.1:0-9854 GCA_046342815.1 Cyanobacteriota bacterium | reverse complement strand
GGCGGTCGCCGTACTTTCGCCATGACCCCCCTCCCGGGACCAGATCCTCGCTGCCTCCGCCGGCTGGGTGGAAGTGCGGTTGACACGTAGTGCCCGGCCTGGGCGCCGGCTAGTTGAACCAGCGCCGCTGGCGGGCCTACTGGATCACCTCCGCCCTTGCCACGGCCTGGTTTGGGGCCGGAGCCCTGCTGGGCGCAGATGCTGACCCCCGGCTGGAGCCCCGCCAGCAGCTGATCGGGCTGGCCGGTCTGCTGCTGCTGGCGGCAGTCACGGCCCTCGAAGCCTTCCTGGCGGCCCGCAAGGCGCGCATGGACTGACCCGGCATGTTCAGCCACCCCCCTTCCCCTGCCTCTTCCGGGGAACCGGCTCCGGAAGGACGCCCGTTGGATCCGGAAGGACGCCCGCCGGCGCCCCAGGAACGCGCACCGGCCAGCAGCGATCCGATGCTCGGCCTGCTTTCCCGCGGCCTGGAATTCTGGTTGCGGCAACAGTGCGATGCCATCGATCAGCTGGAGATCCAGCTGGCCGGGTCCGCCAGCCAGCTGCTGCGCGGCCGCCTCGACGGGGTGCGGCTGGTGGCCCGCAGGGTGGTTTTTCAGGCGCTGCACATCGAGCACGTCGAACTGCAGAGCGAACCGATCCGGGTCCGGATGGGGGCCCTGTTGCGCACCCAGATGGTGCAGCTCCAGCAGCCTTTCCGCATTCAGGGTCAGGTGGCCCTCAGCAGCGAAGGCCTGAGCCATTCGCTCAGCACCTCCTCGTGGCGCAGCCTGGGGGATGACCTGGCGGAACAGCTCCTCGGCCTCACCCCCCTAGGGGGTCTTCGGATCGAGGAAGGTCGCCTGGTGCTGCTCGCCTCCGGCATGGGCAGCAGCACGCCCCTTCAGCGAGCCGTGACCCTGCAGGCCGTGGACGGCACCATCGAGATCAGCAGTGAGGATGGGGAGACCAGCATGCGGTTGCCGATGGATCCCGGCATCCGCATCGATCAGGCCGCTCTCGAAGGCCCCCTGCTGCTGCTGCAGGGTGAGGCGCGGGTTTCTCCCTGAGCGCAGGGGCCCGCACCGGCAAACCGGCGGAACTCAAGAGCCGGGTAGAACCTCAGGGGAGGGCGGCTGGCCGGGCACGGGGGCCGGCGGCAGCACCATCCGGTGCCAGCGATCCTTGCCTTCGGCCTTGGCGGTGTGCATGGCTGCATCCCCCCGGTACAGCAGGATCGAGGGGCTGAGCAGGGCCCGGCCATCGGCCGCCACGATGCCGATGCTCACCGTCTGGCGCATCAAGCGCACTTCCTCCCCCGGTTGGTCGAGCGCAAAGGGAAGGCGAAATGCCTCCAGGATCCGCTCGGAAAGCAGCACCGGTGCCTGGGCGATCGGACAGGGATCAAGCACACAGACGAACACATCCCCATCGAGCCGGCCGACGTAGTCGTGGCTGCGGGCACAGACGCGCAAACGTCGGGCCGCCTCCACCAGCACCCGGTCCCCTGCCGGCACTCCCTCGGTTTCGTTCACGGCGGTGAAGTCGTCGAGGTCGACCACGCAGAGGGCGAGCCAGCCCTCGGGATCGGAGCTGACCCTGTGGATGGCGTTCTGCAGCACCTGCTCGATCCCGTTGCGATTCAGCAGCCCGGTCAGGGCGTCATGCTGGGCCTGGAGATCGGCGCTGCTCCGCTCCGCGGCCAGGAGCCGCTGCTGCTCCCTTTCCCTGTGGCGTGCCAGCAGGATGCCGAGCGGTACGCAGCTGGCCAGGCCCAGCCCCCCCAGGCTGGTGGCGAGCCACTGCTGGCGATCGAGCCGTTCGAGCAGGCGGCTGTCCGCCCCGGGCCAGGTCTTCAGCTCCAGCCAGCCCCGCCGGTTCTGGCCCAGGGGACGCCAGCGGATCTGCAGGTCGCCTTCCTCGATGGTCTCCGCCACCCAGGGAGGAGGGGGCTGCACCTGCAACCGCGCCACCAACGGCACGGTCAGGGAGGCATTCGGCCCTGGCCGGGAAAGGGCGGCGAGCACCTGGCCCCGGGGATCGGCCACCACCGCCGACGCCAGCGTGCCATCGGCCATGCCCAGCTGCAGGCGGGCCCGCAGGGCCTTGCGGTCGTCGCGATCCAGGGCATCACCCAGGGCGTGGATCAGGGCGGCCTCTGCCGCCTGTCGCTGCTGCTGCTGCTCCAGCACGAACGCCTGGCGGCTGCGTTGATAGCGATGGCCGGCCAGCCCCATCAGCAGCGGCA
Source organism: Cyanobacteriota bacterium (assembly GCA_046342815.1). Classification (GTDB taxonomy): domain Bacteria; phylum Cyanobacteriota; class Cyanobacteriia; order PCC-6307; family Cyanobiaceae; genus Cyanobium. The sequence continues at coordinate 7,627 of JBKDOV010000120.1, read as the reverse complement.
GGCAAGCGAGCAGAAGCAGATAGACAACTGCACCCGGCGGCACCCTTCTCCATTGGCGGCGAATGGCGGCGAGGTCCTCGCCGCCCACCGCGATGGCGTCGTCCACCAGTTCGAGGAGAGCCTTGCCCGGGGAGTTCGTGGCCATCTGCCGATCAGGCTCCTGAAACCCTATCCGCGTTCCAGCACCGGCAGCACCAGCGTCACCAGCGAGTAGACCACCGCCGGCACAAACAGATAGCTGTCGATCCGATCGAGAATGCCCCCATGGCCGGGGATCGCATCACCCGAATCCTTGACGCCGGCATCGCGCTTCATCATCGATTCGGTGAGATCCCCCACCAGGGCGAACAGCGATACCACCAGTCCGAGCACGGCCCCGATCAGCCCCCCCCAGCGCCAGCCCAGCCACACACCACCGATCGCTCCCACCAGAGCCGCGCACAGCACCCCTCCCAGGGCCCCCTCCACCGTCTTGCCGGGGGAGATCGGCGAAAGCGGATGGCGACCCCAGCGGCGTCCGATCACGTAGGCGCCGATGTCGGTGGCCACGATCAGGAAGCAGGCCAGCAGGGTGAGCGCCAGCCCTGAGGTCCAGGGCCAGCCGCTGCCGAGCACCGAACCGGTGAGATTGGGAGCCAGAGCAGGGTCCACCAGATCCCGCAGCTTGATCCAGTAGCTGGGCAGAAAGCCGAGATAGAAGAGTCCGAACACCGAGGCGGCGATGTCGGCGATGGTGCCGGTGACGGGTTGCAGCAGCAGCCAGCCACAGATCACCGCGCCGGAAGCCGGCAGCACTGCCGCCGCCCCGTCGCCAGCCACCCCATGGGCGGGCCAGAGGCTGCCGGCGGCCGCCTGGGTGGTGATCAGCAGCAGCTGTACGGCCGCGAGGGTGGTCTTGGTGGCCGGCCGGATGCCCTTGAACTGGGCCATCCGGAAGAACTCCAGGAGTCCGAGGTGCACGATCACCCCCACCGCGGCGGTGAACCACCAGCCCCCGAGCAACACCACCAGAAAACCGATGCCGCCGGCGGCCCAGCCGCTGGCGAGCCTTGCGAGGGAAGTGGCCGTGCGGGGTCGGGGCAACAAGGATTCAGCGTTCCGCGGCAATGACAAACAGGGGTTCGGCCGCCGCCAGCTTGGACTGGCTTCCCCTGCGCTGCATGCGGTGCACCGTGGCCTGCACCACCTGGACATCCCGGGCGGCCAGCTGGGCGAGGGTGTCGGTGGCGTCCACCAGTCCCTCCAGGTTCACCGTGCTGATCACCAGCCGGCCCCGGGGCTGCAGGGCCCCCCACACCTCGCGCAGCACATCACCGAGCGGCCGGCCCACCTCCAGCAACACCCGGTCGGGGTGGGGGGGCAGCCGGGCCAGATCCGCCGGGGCTTCTCCGGCATGGATGTGCAGGTTGGTGATGCCGAAGCGGGCCCGGTTGCGTTCCAGCAGCTCGATCGCCTCCGGATCCCGCTCCAGCGTGTGCACCGAGCCTGCGGGCAGGAGCCGGGCGATCTCCAGGGCCAGGGCACCGGTGCCACCGCCCACATCCCAGACCAGCGAATCCGCCCGGGGCCGCAGATGGGCCAGCAGCATCACCCGCAGCTCCAGCGGCGTGGGACTGAAGCCCGGTGCCGCTTCAAAGCAGCCATCGGGCAGCCCCGGGGTGACGAAATCCCACTGAACAAGTTCTTCGGGCTGGGATACCACTTGGCCCGGCCCCCTGGATTTGGCCTTGGGCCCAACGTATCAGCGGCGGGCCCTGGTTTCTGCTCCTGGTTCCTCCACCAGCACCGCCACGCTCCCGGGCAGTTGACCCGGCCACAGCCGCGCCTGCTGGGCAAGCCAGTCCGCCCGGGCGGCATCGATCCGCTCACCGGGTACCAGCAGCGGAATGCCCGGTGGATAGGGGCAGAGCGGTTCGGCTGCCACCCGGCCGTGGCAGGCGGCCAGCGGTATCCGTTGGGAGCGGGCCCGCCAGGCCTCCCCGAGCGGCCGTTCTGGCGTCGCGACCAGGGGCAGCGGCGGCGGTTCAAAGGGGGGGAGCGGTGCGCTGCCAAGGGAGCGCCGCAGCTGTTTCAGCCACCACGGCAGGCTGCGTTCCAGGGCCAGCGGTGGAGCCAGCCCGAGACAGAAGGTGAGCGCTCCGGGTTCGGGCAATTCGGCCACCACCCCCCGCTCCAGCAGCCAGGCATCGGCCTCCAGGCCATTGATCCCGAGGGGAGCGGTGGCCAGCACCAGCCGCAGCGGGTCGGTATTGGGCAGCAGGGGCAGGCCGGCTGCCGTGAGTCGCTGGGCCAGCTTCCGGGCGCGGCTTTCGCTTCGCTGGCGCTGCCGCCGGCCGGCCGGGCTGTGGGCGTGCTCGAGGGCCGCGGCGGTGGAGGCGAGCAACAGGGCGCTGGGGCTGGAGGTCTGCAGCCACAGCAGGGCCCGCTCCAGCGCTTCCGGCACGATGCGGGGCCCCTGAGCCAGCAGGGCGGCGCTCTGGGCCAGGCCGCCGCCGTTCTTCTGCAGGGAAAGCACCACCAGATCGGCCCCGGCCGCCACCGCTTCGCCGCGGCCATGGGCCTGATCCACCAGCACCGGCAGGCCGTCGGCGCGCCCTGCGGCGGCGACCCCCAGCGGGCCGCGCGCCACCGCCAGCAGGCCCGGCAGGTCCGCGGCCAGGCCCTGGTAGGTGGGATCCAGCAGCACCAGGGCCGCCACCGGCGGACCCTCGCTGGCGGCGGCGATCAGCACCTGCTCCAGGTGGGCGGGAGTGGGTGGTTGCCAGAGCCCGCATCGGGGATCAAAGGGAAGGTCGTAGAGCAGGGGCTCCAGGGCCCCCAGCACGCAGCCATGCAGCAGCGAGCGATGCAGGTTGCGGGGCAGCAGCACCCGCCCGCCGGGGGGGCAGAGCCCCAGCAATGCCGCCTGCAGCAGGCCCGAGGCTCCGTTGACGCCGAACCAGCAGTGGTCGGCCCCGAGCAGGTCGGCGCAGCGTCGCTGGGCCACCGCCACCGCCCCCTCCGGCTCCAGCGGTGCGCCGATCTCGGGCAGTTCCGGCAGATCCCAGCTGCCGGGCCCCAGCTGCAGCAGCTGGCGCAGTCCCGGCGCCAGGCCCCGGCCCCGCCCGTGGGCCGGCAGGTGCAGGGGCAGCCGCGGCGCCCTTCCGCTCAGGGCCTCCAGCAGGGAAGGGCTGGGGACACCCTGCGGGGCAGCCGGATCGCCCATGGCGGCAGGTTCGAGGTTTCTAGAGTCTGGCCACTGATCCGCACTGCCCTGGTCGACTCCCCTCGCTACGACCCCAACGCCGACCTGCGTTGGTTGCTGGCCAGACCATGGATCTGGATTCCCCGGATTCTGGTGGTGCTTTGGCAGCTGGGCTGGCTCGCCCTGGGTCTGGCGATCCAGGGCAGCAGTCCCGATGCCGCCACCCAGAAGCGCCTGGCCCAGCGCATCCTGGCCACGCTCAGCGGCCTGGGCCCCTGTTTCATCAAGGTGGGGCAGGCCCTTTCCACCCGCCCCGACCTGGTGCGTCGCGACTGGCTCGAGGAGCTCACCCGCCTCCAGGACGACCTGCCTGCCTACCCCCACGCCATCGCCGAGGCGGTGATCCGCGAGGAGCTGGGGGCGGCCGCCGGCGAGCTGTTCGCCGAATTTCCCGACTATCCTGTGGCGGCCGCCAGTCTGGGCCAGGTCTACCGGGCCCGGCTGGACGATGGCCGTTGGGTGGCGGTGAAGGTGCAGCGCCCCGAACTGCCGTTCCTGCTGCGGCGCGACCTGGCGATCATCCGGGCCCTGGGGGTGCTCGGCGCCCCCTACCTGCCCCTTAATCTAGGTTTCGGCCTCGGCGACATCATCGATGAATTCGGCCGCAGCCTGTTCGAGGAGATCGACTACCGCAAGGAGGCCGACAACGCCGAGCGCTTCGCCGCCCTGTTCGCCGGCCAGCCGGAGGTCACGGTGCCGAAGGTGCACCGGGAGCTCTCCAGCCGCAGGGTGCTGACCACCCAGTGGATCCAGGGCACCAAACTCCAGAACCGCCGCGAGCTGGAGGCCCATCACCTCGACCCCGCGGCCCTGATCCGCACCGGCGTGATCTCGGGCCTGCAGCAGTTGCTCGAATTCGGCTATTTCCATGCCGATCCCCACCCCGGCAACCTCTTCGCCCTGCCCGGGCGTACCAGGGGCATGGGCCATGTGGCCTATGTGGACTTCGGGATGATGGATTCGCTCAGCGATGCCGACCGCCTCACCCTCACCGGCGCTGTGGTGCATCTGATCAACCGGGATTTCCATGCGCTGGCCAGGGATTTCGTGACCCTGGGCTTCCTGAGTGCCGGCACGGATCTGGTGCCGATCGTTCCGGCCCTCGAGGAGGTGCTCGGTGGCGCCCTGGGCGAGAACGTGGGCGATTTCAACTTCAAGGCGATCACCGATCGCTTTTCGGAGCTGATGTACGACTACCCCTTCCGGGTGCCGGCCCGCTTCGCCTTGATCATCCGGGCGGTGGTCAGCCAGGAGGGTCTGGCGATGCGCCTCGATCCGGGCTTCCGGATCCTGCAGGTGGCCTATCCCTACGTGGCCCGGAGGTTGCTGGCCGGAGACACGGCCGAGATGCGCGACAAGCTGCTGGAGGTGCTGTTCGATCGCGAAGGTCGCCTGCAGGTGACACGGCTGGAGAACCTGCTGGCGGTGGTGGAGAGCGAAGGCCCCGATGCCGATCTGCTGCCGGTGGCCCGCGATGGGCTGCGGTTGTTGCTGGGCAAGGAAGGCAGCAATCTGCGCCGGCGCCTGCTGCTCTCGATCGTGACCGACAACCGGCTCCATACCGAGGACCTGCAGCGGCTGCTCGGCCTGCTGCGCACCAAGTTCTCGATGCGCCGGCTGGCGGGTGATGTGCTGGCCAGGATCAATCCGCTCGCTGCCTAGAGGAAGGTGATGCCAGTTCCCCCGCATGGATCACGGCAGACCCGAAAGGAGCTGTACCGATTTCTCGCGGGGACCCTCCTCTTTCTCTCCTTCTGGATCGGAATGCGCCTGCTCGAACCGCAACCGATCGGTTCGCGGGATCGCTATGTGCTGCAGACCCCTCCGCCCGGCGTGGTGGTCTCGAAGAAAGCCAGCCGATCCCCGGCGTCGTTGGCGCCGGGAAACTATGCCTCCGAAACCGGGAAGGAGGCCATTGCGCTCCAGCCTGATACCGAAGTGGTGAAGGTGGGTCTGTTCGTGGACAGCCTGCACAACCTGGATCTGGAGGCGCCGATGTTCACGGGAAACGGCTATCTCTGGATGCGCTGGAGCCCCGGTCTGCAAAGGAAGTTGGAGGAGCTCTCCCTATCGCCGCTGGAATTGCTGGGATTCATCAATCAGGCGGAAACCTGGGAGGGGGGGTTGCGCCCCATCGGAGCTGCTCCCCAGCTCCTGGACAATGGAGAATACTATCAACTCTTCTGGTACTCGGCGAAATTTTATATCGGCAAGCTCGATCTGAGGAAATATCCTTTTTTCTCGGTTCACCTGCCGATCGCCGTTGAGGTGAACGACGACAACGACAACCGTTTCCCGTTCGAGCGTATGCGCATTGTGCCCGATCAGGCCAATTCAGGAATCGGCCGCCAGGCGGATCTGACCGGTTTCATCACCCGGGGCTGGCAGATGGAGGAGTACAGGCATGTCTACGAAACCAACTTCGGAGTCTCGGATAATCCGGCTCGGGCCTCCACCGCCTACAGCCAGCTTGTCTTCCAGACTTCCTACGACCGATCGATCCGGGCTTCCTTCTGGTCGCTGATTCAGCCCTTGCTGGTGGTGATGGCGATCGTGATTGTGGCGCCTTCCCTCTCCAGCAGTTTCTGGGATGTGCGGATCGCCATTCCTGCCACGGCCGTGCTCACCCTGGTGTTCATGCAGGCGAGCTACAAAGCCACGATTCCCGAGCTGCCCTATCTGACCTTCATCGACAAGATCTATGTGATTGCCTACGTGGTCTGCCTTGCCTGCTACGGCCTGTTCGTCTGGGGGGGCAACAGGCTGGAGGCGGCAGAGGGGGAGGAAGGACGTCGTTCGATGGTGCGCCTGATCAACAGGGTGGACAGCCGCTTTCAGAAAATCACCCTGATCTCGGTGTCGGTGGCCTCGGTGCTCGCCTGGTTCATCCACCTGGCATGAGCAGCCCACTATGGTCTGGCCAATCCCTGCCGATGCCGCGTGATCCCCGCCGTCGCACTCCCCAGCCCTCCCCTCACCCTGCAGGAGGCGGCAGCTGACCAGGCCAGCGGTTTCTATGGCGATCTCGATGGCGCTGAGATCCTGCTGGAGTACGCCCGCATCCAGCCACCCCCTTACCTGCTGGCGGGGGTGGGCCTGGCCATCGGCGTGCTCTGCGGCCTGACGTTCTCCAGGCTGGTGCAGGACCGTCTCGAGGCCTGGAAGCAGGATCGCCTGCCGCTGCTCCCGCTCGGTCGGTTCGAGACGATCCTTCCCTGGATCGGCCTGATGGCTGGAGTGACCCTGTTCATCGGGGGCAGCCTGCAGGTGTTCGGCTTCGGCGCCGGCACGGCCTTGCTGGTGGCCTTCCTGCTCTCGGTGGCCACCGCTGGGGCCCTGTGGGTCCAGCTGGAGCGGCTGATGGAGCAGGTCCAGGCCGGCAACTTCAAGGCCGTGGACTTCGACAACTTCGACCAGTTCTTCTGAGCGAATCCGGCGATGCGGCCAGCCCTTCTCAGGCCGCCAGGTAGCCGTGCAGCACGGCTGACTGGGAACGGATGCCCTCCAGGGCACGGCGCTCCAGGTTGCGGGTCTTGTCCCGGCTCATGCCGAGGCTGCGTGCGATCGAGGTGAGGCTCATCGGTTCCTCCCCCTCGATGCCGTAGCGCATCTTCAGCACCTTCCCCTGCAGCTCCGGCAGTCGCTCCAGCAGCGCCTGCAGATCTCCCTTCAGGCATTCGCCTGCCACCAGCTCGTCCGGCCCTGCTCCGTCTCCGGCCAGCAGGTCCAGCAGCTCCGTATCCTCCCCATCCCCCACCTTCGTCTCCAGGCTCACCGGCTGCCGCGCCCGGCACAGCAGATCCTTCACCTCCTCCTCCGGCAGCTCCACCGCCACCGCCAGCTCCGTGATCGTCGGGGTGCGGCCCAGCTCCTGGCTCAGTTCCCGCTGCCCCTTCTTCAGCTTGTTCAGCGTTTCGGTGATGTGGATCGGCAGCCGGATCGTGCGGCTCTTCTCCGCAATCGCCCGCGTGATCCCCTGGCGGATCCACCAGTACGCATAGGTCGAAAACTTGTAGCCCCGCGTCGGATCGAATTTCTCCACTCCCCGCACCAGACCGATCGTTCCCTCCTGGATCAGGTCCAGTAGCTCCATGTTCCGCTTGGTGTACTTCTTCGCGACGCTCACCACCAGCCGCAGATTCGCCGCCACCATCCGCTCCTTCGCCCGTCGGCCCGCCTGCAGCCGCCGCTTCAGCACCAGCGGGCTCAGCCCCGCCGCCGCCGCCAGCTCCTCGGTGCCGGGCTCGCTGCCGCCGGAGCGCAGCGTCAGCTCCTCCCGCAGTTCCTCCAGCCCCATCAGCTCCTGCACCTGCCGCCCCAGGGTGATCTCCTGTTCGTGGCTCAGCAGCGGCACACGGCCGATGTCACGCAGGTAGGAGCGCA
>JBKDOV010000119.1:0-31778 GCA_046342815.1 Cyanobacteriota bacterium | reverse complement strand
CTCTTCTGGGGCGGGGTGATCGTGGTAGTGCCCATCTCCGTGGCCCTGTTCTTCATCAGCCAGAACGATCGGGTGGATCGCAAGATCTGAACCTCCGGCCCCAGCCGGATCCCCAGCGGCCGGGCAGGATTCCCATTGGCGGGTTCCCTAGACTGGCCAAACCCGTTCCGGCGGACCTACCGGGATCGGGTGCCGCCGGCTCCGCCGGCTGTTCCAGCGCCCCCTTCCGAGAACCGCTTTGGTCAACGCCAGCCTCAACTGGGCCAGCATCGTCGGCATCGTGCTGGCCGTCGGTGGCGCCTTCCTCTATTTCATGCGGAGCTTCAAGCCCGCGCTGGCCCGCGACTACGACGTCTTCTTTGCCGCCGTCGGTCTGCTCTGCGGCGGCATCCTCTTCTTCCAGGGCTGGCGCCTCGACCCGATCCTGCAGTTCGGTCAGTTCCTGCTCGCCGGCACCACCGTCTTCTTCGCCTACGAAAGTGTGCGGCTGCGCGGTGTCACCACCGAACAGGCGCGCCGCTCCTCCTACTTCGAGGACGACGAGCCCGCCCCGTTCCGGCCGCGCGGCGGCCTCGGAGGCGGTGCCTGGGACAACGACCGCGAGCGCTTCGATGAACCGGAGCCGCTGCGCCGTCGCATTCCCTCCCGCGACGATGGCGCCGAGGAAGACTTCTACCGCCCGCGCCGCTCCAGTCGGGCCGCGATCCCCGAACGGGCAGCAAGCCGCCGCAGCGAATCCGAAGACTGGGAAGCCGATGCCCGCCGGGATCGCCCCGCCGGTCGCGGCGACCGGGGGCCTGAACCCCAGGGTCCCAGCAGCGCCAGTCGCTACTCAGCCTCCGGCCCCTCCCGCTCCTCCGAATTCGGCGCCCGCCGGCGGGATCGCGATGGCGGCAGCGAGCCGCGCCGCGGCAGCCGCCCCTCCCCCAGCACCGAGGCCATGCCTCGCTCCAGCCGCCGCGGCACCCCGCCGGAATCGGCTCCGGTTTCCACGGGTGTCTACCCGGGTGTACCCCAGGGATCGCCGATCCGGGGCGGTGCCGGCAGTCGTCCGGAATCCGGCTCCAAGGTGAGTGATGCCGATTTCAGCCCGATGGCCGGCAGCGAGCCCACCCCACCCCCCACCCCGCCGCCGGCCCGCCCCAGCTCCTCCCGAGACAACAACTCCCGCTTCGACGATTGAGCCCTGCCCCATCGGCCCGGCGGGCCGGTCTTTGCCTCTGCCTTGTGGGCCTGCTCCTGGGCAGCAGCGGCTGCGCCAGCTGGACCTGGACGCGCCGCAGTGCCGGACCGGTGGGACTGGGCCAGACCAGCCGCACGGACCCCGCCCTCAGTGGTGATGGCAGGGTGCTGGCGAGCGTGGTGGAGCGGGGAGGGCGTGCCACGGTGCTGCTGCAGGAACAACCTTCCGGCCGAATCCTGCCGTTGCGCCATCTGCAGCGGCACCAACCCCACCGTTCCCCTTCCCTGAGCTGGAATGGGCGCTACCTGGCGGTGATCGTGCAGCAGGGCGGCCGCCGCCAGGCCCTGATCGAGGATCGCGCCAACGGCATGCTGCACCGCCTCCCCCTGCCGGGAGATCTTGAGCCCCAGCGGCTCAGCCTGGCCCCCGACGCCCACCGAATCGCCATCGAAGTGCTGCGTCAGGGCAAGAGCCAGATGCGGGTGCTCGATCTTTCTCCCCTGCTCGAACCGGATCGCCCCGGCGGCCTGCACGTGCAGGGCGGCGGCAGCGCACCCCCATGAGCAACAAACACCCAGTTGCGGGCTCGCTGGCCGGCCTGGGCCTCTGCCTGGGCCTCAGCCTGGGGCTGGGCGGCTGCCTGGGCCCGATGCCGGCGCCGATGCCCGACCTCGACCGACAGCTGGAGCTGGCGGGCAGCCACCACGCCCCGTCGCTGGCGGGCCGGTGGCTGGGGCTGATTGCCAACCGCGGCGGCCGGGATCAGGTGGAGCTGGTGGACGTGGAAAACCGCAGGCCGGTGCCGTTGCCCGGCCTCAACCGCCCCGATGCCCAACCGCTGAGCGTGGCGGTGTCAGCCGATGGGCAGCGTCTCGCCGTGGTGCGCAGCCTCGAGGGCCGCACGGAGCTGGTGCTCTATCGCAGGTCGCTGATGAGCCTGCAGCTGGTGGCCATGCAGCCCGCCGGGGTGCCGAGGCAGATTTCGATCAGCGCCGACGGGCGCACCCTGGCCGTGGAGGTGAGCCGGGGCGGGCTCTGGCAGGTGGATCAGATCCAGATTCCCTGAGTCAGGCCACCAGAGCGGATCAGGGCACCAGACCGGCCCAGTGCAGGAAGGTGTCGTGGCTGAGGGCCTCAATCACCACCACGGCGCTGAAACCCAGCATGGCGAAGCGGCCATTGACGCGCTCGGCATAGGCGCTCCAGCCGAAGGCAGGCAGGTCGCCGGTGGTGGCGCTGGTGGCAGGCGGCTCGGGTTTCGGGTCCGGCGCCGCATCCGCAGGCAGGGACTCAAGGGGTTCGGTGGGGGGGCTGGTCATCACGTCAGGAATGGCGCCCAAAGTCATAGCCGGCCGCCGGCAGCAGCCGCCAGCTGCCGGTGCCATCGAGCTCCAGCACGGTGTCATGGAAGGCCTTGAGCGTGGGACGGTGACCGACGCTCACGAAGGCCATCTCCCTCTGGACCAGCAGCTCATAGAGCACCTGTTCGGTGGTGACATCCAGGGCACTGGTGGCCTCATCAAGCACCACGAAGCGGGGGGAATTGAGCAGCAGCCGGGCGAAGGCCAGGCGCTGCTGCTCGCCCAGGGAGAGCAGCCTGGGCCAGTCCTGCTTGATGTCGAGGTCGGGATAACGGTTCACCAGATCCGGCAGTCGCACCTCCTCCAGCACGTGGCGCAGCTGTTCATCGCTGAAGCGATCGGTGGGCTGGGGGTAGCAGAGCTGCTCCCGCAGGCTGCCCAGGAGCATGTAGGGCTTCTGGGGGATGAACATCAGTTCGCCGGTCGGCGGACGCTGCACGCTGCCGGCCGCCGCCGGCCACAGACCGCTCACCAGCCGCAGGAAGGAGGTCTTGCCGCAACCCGAAGGGCCGGCCACCAGCAACCGCTGCCGCGGCCCCACTTCGACGCTGAGGTCGTGGATCAGGGTGCGGTTGCTGCGGGGGGGGACCAGATCCACATGGCTCACCAGGATCGATTCCGCCCGGCCGGCACCGCCCTCTGCTTCCTCCTGGGCGGGGATCCGCTGCAGCTCGGCGGCGCTGAGGGCGGCCATCTCCCCGCCGATGGCTTCCACCTTGCCCTGGAAACCCTCCAGTCGGCTGATTGAAGCGGAGAAGGCGGCCAGCCTGTCGATGTTGTTGACGATGTAGCTGACCGAGAACAACACCTGGGAGAAAGCGATACTCGCCTGCCCGAAGACTCCGAAATCCACCTGCTTGGCGAAATAGATCGGCGCAATCACCAGCCAGGGAAGGAAGCGGGAGAAGTAGTCGTAGGAGCGCTGAATCACACTGATCAACGCCTCCCAGACAATCAGCTTGTTGTAATTGCGGATGGCTCCTCCCAGCCGCCTCTCCCCTTCGCGCGCCTCCTGCTGCTCGCCCTGATAGAAGGCGATCGATTCGGCATTGTCCCGGATATGGACCAACCCATAGCGGAAATCGGCCTCCAGCTTGAGCTGCTGGTAGTTGAGGGCCACCAGCTTGCGGCTGGCAAAGATCACCAGGGCCGTTCCACCCACGGAATAGGCCAGAAGCCAGAGCGCCAGAGTGGAGTTGATGCTCCACAGCACAATCACAAAACTGAAAAAAGTGAGCAGGGCAGAGAGAATCTCCACCGTCACATTCAGGCTGTAGCTGGTGAAGCTGGCGGCGTCCTGGGAAATCCGCTGGTCAGGGTTGTCGATCTCCTCGCTGGATTCCTCGTTGGGATTGAGGACGTAATAGGCCCTGTTGGTGAGATATCGATTCAACAGACGACTGCTGAGCCACTGCCTCCAGAGCAGGCCCAGCTTCGGAATCAGATACCCCTGCAGCGCCCGGATCGGCAGCGCCATCATCAGGCAGAAGGCATAGATCCCGACGGTTTTCCAGAAGCCATCCTGGTCGTAGGCCACCAGGGTGTTGTCCACATTGCGGGCAATGAAACTGATGCCCACGTTGATTCCGTTGATCACCAGGATCAGCAGGATGATCACCCCCAGCAACAGCCAGGGCAGCCAACGCCCCTGGCGCAATTTGCTGCGGAAAACCCCGAAACAAGCCAGGCCCGCCACGAACAGACCCATCACCACGGCCCCCCAGGGGCCGGCCCAGATCGAGGCCACCTGCTCCGGCACGCCCGGCAGGAAGCGGTTGCGCAGCTCCGGAATCAGCGCACCGCTGGCCGCCACGGCGCCCGTGAGCAGCAGCAGGGTGAGGCCGACCACCACCGCGAGCAATGCCAGCACCAGCAGCAGAAACTGCCAGGCGCTGTTGGTGCCGCCATCCAGGGGAAGGAAGTAGGGCTGTGCCAGGCGCTGCAGCTTGCCGAGCTGCTGGCGGAGGGCCTGGAAGGGGTTCATGGGCCAGGGCGGATCAGGGCATTGTCGCCGCTGGAGTGTCCCGCTGACGGCCTGGGGCTCAGCCGGGTGGCCAGGCCATCGGCCGTCCGCCGATCACATGCACGTGCAGATGAAACACCGTCTGGCCGGCTTCGGCGCCGCTGTTGATCACGGTGCGCCAGCTGCTGAGCCCCTCCTGCCTGGCCACCTGGGCAGCTACGAGCAGCAGATGGCCCAGCAGCGCCTGGTCCTCGGGAGCGGCATCGGCCAGCTGGGCGATCGGCTGGCGCGGAATCACCAGCACGTGCACCGGCGCCTGGGGCTGCACGTCGCGGAAGGCGAGGCAGAGGTCATCGGCATAGACCTGATCGCAGGGAATCTCGCCCCGGAGGATCCGGCCGAAGATCGTGTCGGGAGGGCTTTCCTGGCCTGACATGGGACAGCGCGCAAAGAGGGTGGCACTGACGGGCAGAAGCCACGGAGAAAACGATGTTGGCACGCTGCAGCGGGGCGGCCCTGCGCGGCCTGGAGGCCGTGGAGGTGACGGTGGAGGTGGACATCACCCCCGGCCTGCCGGGCCTGCAGATGGTGGGCCTGGCGGACACGGCGGTGCAGGAATCGCGCGAACGGGTGCGGGCCGCGATCCGCAACAGTGGACACAAAGTGCCCCTGACGCGGGTGGTGGTGAGCCTGGCGCCCGCCGACCTGCCCAAGGCCGGGCCGGCCTTTGACCTGCCGATCGCCCTGGGCCTGCTCGTGGCCAGCGGACAGCTGGCACCAACGGCCATTGCAGGGGTCTGGAGTGCGGCGGAACTGGCCCTGGATGGCTCCCTGCGGCCGATCCGGGGGATGCTGGCGATCGCCATGGCCGCCCAGCGGGCAGGGGCCCGCGCCCTGCTGGTGCCTCGGGCCAATGCGGCGGAAGCGGCCCTGGTGGAAGGGCTGCCGATCTGGCCGGCCGACGATCTGGCTCAGGTGCTGGAGCGACTGAGCCCTTCCCCCGGCGCAGCAACCTGGCCGGCCCAGCCTGCTGCCGTCCAGCCGCCCCCGCCCCAGCAAGGGGAGAACGCGGATCTGGCCGATGTGCGCGGCCAGAGCCACGGACGCCGGGCCCTGGAGATCTCCGCCGCCGGCGGGCACCATCTGCTGCTGGTAGGGGCACCGGGAAGTGGCAAGACGATGCTGGCCCGCCGGCTGCCGGGCCTGCTGCCGGCCCTGAGCCGGACCGAAGCGCTCGAACTCACCCGGCTGCATTCGGTGGCCGGACTGCTGCCGGAGGGAGCCGGCCTGCTGCAGGGCCGTCCCTTTCGCCATCCCCACCACAGCTGCACCGCCGCCTCCCTGATCGGCGGCGGCGCCTCCCCCCGTCCCGGGGAACTGAGCCTGGCCCACCATGGCGTGCTCTTTCTCGATGAGCTGGCCGAATTTCGCCGTCCCGTGCTCGATCAGCTGCGCGAGCCGCTGGAGGAAGGGGAGGTATGGATCAGTCGGGCGCGGCAACGCTGCCGTTTCCCCTGCAGGATCACCCTGGTGGCTGCCACCAATCCCTGCGCCTGCGGCTGGTACGGGGAGAGCGATCGCCAGTGCAGCTGCGGGGAGGGCGAACGGCGTCGCTACTGGGGGCGCCTTTCCGGTCCCCTGCTGGATCGGATCGATCTCCAGGTGGTGGTGCGGCGCCCGGAGGCCTGTGAACTGGCGGGCATTCATCGCAGAACTGCTGCCGCCGCTCCGATGGAAGGCAGCGCAGCGGTGGCGGCCCGCGTCCAGCGGGCACGGGCGCGCATGGAACGCCGCAATCCAGGCGGCGCCTGCAATGCCCAGCTCAGCGCCGCGGAACTGGCCCAGGTGCTGAACCTCGAGGAGGAGGCCCTGCACCTGTGGGAGCAGGCCCTCGAGTGCCGCAGGCTGACGGCCCGCGGCGCCCAGCGGGCGCTGCGGGTGGCCCGCACGATCAGCGATCTGGTGGCCGCCCCCCAGGTATCGGCGCTGGCGATCGCCGAAGCCCTGGCCTATCGAAGCTTCGACGGGCTGTGATCAGTAACGCTTCTGGCGGGCCCTGCGCTTCTCCATGGCGTCCCGATAGGGCTGAACTCCCACCATCGGCGGTTGGTGGGCCGCCTCTTCGCGGGGGTTGCCGAAGGCGTGATTGATCGCGTCAGCCAACCAATGGCCGAAACCCATCAGACCGCGAGGGGAGAGGGTACGGCTCGAGACACTGCCAATGGGATGTTCCATGGCGACCTGTTCCGCGGGACCTTCCCAGCCTGGGAACACCCGCGCAGAAAGCCAACAGGTACTTGCACGGGTTCCGATCGGCCGCAGCAGCGGCAGCGATTCGGCAGGGGCCGGATCAGCGGCGACGGCGGCGCTGCTGGGCCTTGCGCTTGTACTTCTCGGTGGGGGTCTCGTGGTGACGCAGCCGCTTGAGATCGGCAAAGATGCCGGCTTTGGACACCTGGCGCTTGAAGCGACGCAGGGCGGATTCGATCCCCTCGTTTTCGCCGACGGTGACCTGGGTCATGAAAGGCTGCAGAAACACACGCAGTGGGCGAGCCTAGCAAGCCCCCCTCCAGGGCTCAGCGAACCGGCGGCGGAGCCGCGGGCTGGCCCGCCGGCAGGGCCGCGCCCACCCCTTCCCGGGCCACCGGCCAGTCAGAGCGATAGAGGTAGAGATGGCCCAGGGAGCGGGCGCCGAAGCGACGACGCATCAGCTTCCAGCCCGGTTCCAGCTCCAGCTTGAGGAAACCGCTGGCCAGCCCTCCGCTGCGGGCCACCACCATCTCCGGCCCCGCCCCCGCCTTGGTGGGCACCGCCAGCAACCGGAGGTCGTCGGCGCCCCGGGTCACCATCAGCCGGTACACGGTGGCCAGATCGGTGCCACCGATCCGCACGGAATAGCCGTTCGCATCGATGTAACGCCCACAGATGCCGGTGAAATCAAACGTGCTCAGCAGCGGGTTCACCGGCGCCGGCAGGCCCTGGCCCACCGCGAAGCAGGGCTTGCGGTTGTTGAGCTGTTCGTAGATGTTCAGCTGGGAGCGCGTGCTGCTGCCGATCGGAGCTGCCACCAGCACGAACCGCTGGGAGTCCACCTCGGCCGCACCGAACAGCGACTGGGCATTCAGCGGGCTGGGAAGGGAGGCCAGGACAGCGGCCGCCAGAACGGCCACGCCGGCAGGACCGGAGCGACGCTGCAGTGCGTTGGTCAGGTGGATCAGCACGGGGATCGGCTCGGAGGAGGCGCAGCCGGAATCGTATGCAGCCGGATGCGGAGAGGTCCCAACCCTGGCCCAATCCGTCAGCCGGGCCGGTTGATGCGGATCGCCGCCAGCAGGGCGATCACCGTGCCGGGCAGACAGAAGCCGAGGATCAGGCGTGTCGTCGACACGCCGAGGTCAGGGTCGCCGTAGGCAAGCTCAAAGACGGAGCCGGTGGCCGCAATGCCCAGGACACAGGCCAGGGCGAGCAGGACGCCCGCCAGGGGTTTCATCGGCATCGGAGTTCAGCGGATGGACTTGACGTCGACACGCTGGAACCCATGCTGACGCAGCTCGTCATTGAGACTGAGCTCGTCGGTGACGCGGTCCACGAACAGCACCCCATTGAGGTGATCCATCTCGTGCTGGATGCAGCGGGCCAGCAGCCCATCGGCCTTCAGCCGACGGGGCCGCCCATGCTCATCCCGAAAGCTCACCTCCACCACGGAAGGGCGCACCACCTCCAGATACACCTTCGGGATGCTCAGGCAGCCTTCCTCGTAGGTGTTGAACGACGCTCCGGCGGCGGTGACCTCCGGGTTGATCAACACCAGAGGCGGGGTGGCCGCTTCTTCGATGTCGAGGTCGATCACCAGCAGCTGTTTGTGGATGCCCACCTGGGGGGCGGCCAGGCCGATGCCGCGGGCGCTGTACATGCTGTGCAACATGTCGCGAGCCAGGTCGCGGATCGATTCGTCCACCTTGCTGATCCGCCGCGCCGGGGTGCGGAGCTCCTTGGCACCGAGGGTGTGGATCGTCAGAGGGGGCTGATCCAGGGGCTCCTTGGGCACGTGCACCGAGCGATTTCCCTGCTCGGCGGTGCGGGCCATCTGGGCGAAGCTGCGCGCCAAGGACTCAAAGAAATGGATGGCATCCATCCTAGGGCGGGCCATTGTGGAAGCTGCGGCAGGAGCGGAAGTGGCGGGGGAGAAGGCACGAGGAGCGCTGCCGGTCACGATCGCCGTGGGCCGGACAGCGGCGGTGAAGGAACCGCACCTCGCCGATGGCCACCGCTTCTGGCTGGAGCAACGGCCGCAGGAAAAGGGCCGCACCACCCTGCTGTGGATCCCCGCGGAAACGAAAGAGACGATCGAGCTGACTCCTGCCCCCTGGAACCTGCGCAGCCGCGTGCACGAATACGGCGGTGGGGTCTACTGCGTGGCCCGCGACACGGTGGTGTTCGTGGAGGATCGGGACGAATGCCTGTGGGCGATCGATCTGCCCCGGGATCCGGCCAGCGAGCCGCTTCCCCTCCCACGGCGGCTCACCGAGCCGGCTGCCGCCGGCGACTCCCGCCGCTTCGCCGATGGCCGCATCGACCGCCGCCGCCAGCGCTGGATCGGGGTGATGGAAAGCCAGGGGCGGGACCAGCTGGTGGCGGTGCCACTGGCGGGCGGTGAACCGGAGCTGCTGCATGCCGCGGCCGATTTCTGCGGCTATGCCCAGCTGAATGACGAGGCCAACGCCCTGGTGTGGGTGGAATGGCAGCAGCCCTTGATGCCGTGGGACCGCAGCGAACTGTGGCTGGCCGGCGTGGATGGGGCCGGCCGGCTGCAGGGGAAGCGCCGCATCGCCGGAGCCGGCCCCGACGATTCCGCGGCGATCTCCGTGTTTCAGCCGCTGTGGGCCGGCGGCGACCTGGTGGTGGCCAACGACCGCAGCGGCTGGTGGAACCTCGACCTGCTTCCCAGCGCCGCCACCTGGGCCGCCAGCTGGGCCGCTTCTGCCGAGCCCACTGCCGGAGCCGCGTCCGCGCCGCCCGAGCCGCCTGCGCCGCAGTGGCAGAGCCTGCTGCCGATGGAGGCCGAGTTCGGACGGCCCCAATGGGTGTACGGGATGGCGCAGACCTGCTGGGACGGCAGCAGCCTGGTGGCGGCCGCCTGCCGGGAAGGCAGCTGGGAGCTGGGAAGGATCGCCCTGGCGGAACCGGCAGCGACCGCTGAACCGGCCCAGGGGCTTCCCGAAGGCCGCGGCCGCTGGCAGCCCTTCGATCTGCCGTTCAACGAACTGGCCGGCCTCAGCGCCGAGGGGGGGAAGCTGGTGGCGATCGCCGCCTCCCCCTCCCAGCCGAGCGGGCTGCTGGAGCTGACCATCGCCGACGGCCACTGGACCCACGCCGCCCCGGCCCCCTGCCCCCTGGCGGAAGACAGGATCAGCAGGCCCCAGCCCCTGTGGTTCCCGGGCGATGCAGGCCGCTCCTGCCACAGCTGGTACTACCCGCCCGCCGGTGGAGCCGGGCCCAGCACCCCCCTGCTGGTGAAGGGGCACAGCGGCCCCACCGGCATGGCCTCCCCCGCCCTCAATCTCGCCATCCAGTTCTGGACCAGCCGCGGCTGGGGCGTGGTGGATGTGAACTACGGCGGTTCCACCGGCTTCGGGCGGGCCTATCGGGAGCGACTCCAGGGCGGCTGGGGCGTGGTGGATGTGGCCGACTGCGCCGCAGCGGCGCTGGCGGTGGTGGAAGCGGGCTGGGCCAGCCGGGAGCGGATCGCCTTTGAAGGCGGCAGCGCCGCCGGGTTCACGGTGCTGGCCGCCCTCTGCTTCACCGAGGTGTTCCGGGCCGGAGCCTGTCGCTATGCGGTGGCCGATCCGGTGGCCCTGGCCAGCCACAGCGACCATCGCTTCGAAGCCCGTTACCTCGACGGCCTGATCGGCCCCTGGCCCTCCGCCAAGGCCACCTATGAGCAACGATCGCCCCTGCTCCACGCCGATCGCATCCGCTGCCCGGTGATCTTTTTTCAGGGTCTTGAGGACGCCGTGGTCCCTCCCGAGCAGACCGAACGGATGGCCCTGGCCCTGGGGGAACGGGGAGTGCCAGTGGAAGTACACCTGTTTCCAGGCGAAGGCCACGGCTTCCGCAGCAGTGAGGTGCAGATCCAGGTGCTGGAAGCCACGGAGGCCTTCTTTCGCCGCCACTTCCAGCTGCCATGAGTGCACTGCCCGCGGTCGGGGGGGCGCTCGCCGCCCTCGCCTGCCTGCTGCTGCTGGGCAAGGGGATCGGCGGGGCCATCGGCCTGCGGCTGTGGGGGGTGCCGGAAGCCCTGGTGGCGGGAGCCCTGGGGCTGCTGGTGGCCCCGTCCGGCCCCTGGCCGCTGCTGCCCCAGGTGGTGATCGACCAGTGGAACCAATGGCCGCTGATCCTGCTGACCCTGGTGTTCGCCAGCCTGCTGCTGGGCAAACCCCTGCCCAGCCCCGGGGGGCTGTGGCGGCCGCTTTCGGCCCAGCTGCTGCTGGCCCTCACCCTGGCCTTCGGCCAGTACTTCGTGGCCGGGCTGCTGGTGCTGCTGGTGCTGCAACCCTGGCTGGGGGTGCACCCCCTGATGGCCTGCCTGATCGAGGTGTCCTACGAAGGCGGCCACGGGTCCGCCGCCGCCATGGGGCCCACCTATGCCCGGCTGGGCTTCGAGGGCGGAGCGGCCCTAGGCCTGGCCATGGCCACGGTGGGGCTGCTCAGCTCCACCCTGGTGGGAGGAGCCGTGGTGGTGCTGGCGCGCCGGCTCGGCTGGCTCACTCCCACCCACCACGCCGCCATCACCACCGCCACCCCCGCTGCGACCTCGGCCACCACCGCAACAACCGAAGCAACTTCAACAACCTCAGCGACCGAGACAGCAACAGCAAGAGCAGCAGCAGCAGGTCCGGCAGCTCCCACCGTTTCCGCAGCGGAAACCGCCTCCGCCTGGGCCGTCGCCGCCGCCTGGGCCGTCAACCTTGCCCTCACTGGGCTTGCGGTGCTGCTGGGCTGGGGCAGCTGGCAGGCCCTGCGCTGGGTCGCCCCGAGCCTGGGGAGCGGCTTTGCCTCCGTCGTCAACGCCCTGCCGGTGTTTCCCCTGGCCCTGGTGGGCTCCCTGGTGGTGCGGCTGTTGCTGGAGCGCAGCGGCCGGAGCCACTGGAGCTCCAGCGCCATCCAGGGACGCATCGGCACCCTTTCCGCCGACCTGCTGATCACGGCGGCCACGGCCTGCCTGGATCTCTCCCTGCTCGGCCGCGACTGGCTCCCCCTGACCCTGCTGGCCGTCACCGGCCTGGTCTGGAACCTGGCGGTGGTGCTGCTGCTCGGGCCCCGGCTGCTGCCGGCCGACTGGTTTGAGCGGGCGATCCTGGAATTCGGTCAGGCCACCGGGGTGGCCGCCAGCGGACTGCTGCTGCTGCGCATGGCCGATCCGGAAGATCGCAGCGAGGCCCTGCAGGCCTTCTCGATCAAGCAGCTGCTGCTGCAGCCCCTGATCGCCGGCGGGGTGATCACGGTGGTGGCCCCGCTGGCGGTGGACCGCTGGGGGCTGCCGGCCTGGACCGCGCTCTGCCTGGGCCTGGTGGTGCTCTGGATCGCGCTGGGGCTGATCAGCGCACCATCGCGGCCACGTTCCCCCCATCCACCGTGAGCAGGGCACCGGTGGTGCGTTCCATGCCGGCCAGGCCGACGAAGGCGGCCGCCACATCCTCCGCCCGCACCTCGGCCTGCAGCAGGTTGCCGGCCATGTAGTCCTCCTCCGAAAGCTGGCGGGCGGCAGCCCGCTCCCGGATCATCCCGTCATCAAGCAGACCGGAGCGGATCCGATCCGCATTGATGGCATTCACCCGCACGCCGGCGGCTCCCTCCTCCAGCGCGTATTGGCGCACCAGCGCCAGCAGGGCGGCCTTGCTGATGCCATAGGCCCCGAAACCAGGGCCGGGGTTGAGGGCCTGCTTGCTGACGTTGAACAGCAGCTGCCCCCCCAGCACCGGCCGGCGCACGCCCTGAGCCGCGCCAGCCTCCGCGCCATCCTGCAGCCGGAACAGGGCGAGGGCGGTCTGGGCCACCGTCTGGTGGGCAAAGAAATTGAGCTCGAAACTGGCCCGCAGGTCGGCCTCCGGCAGGCTGGCGATCGCCCCGGTCCAGGCGGCCCCGGCATTGCTCACCACGATGTCGATGCCCCCGAACCGGCCGGCGACCCGGGCGAACGCCTGCCGCACCTGGTCGGGGTCGGTGAGATCACAGGCCAGGGCCAGGGAGGTCCTGCCGCAGCCCGCCGCCACCGCCGCGGCCGCTTCAGCATCGAGATCCAGCACCGCCACGGCGGCTCCCTGGGCGGCGAAGGCACGGGCCGTGGCCGCTCCGATCGCTCCGCCTCCGCCGGTGATCACCACCACCTGGCGGGCCAGGGGAGGCTCCGAGCCCTTGCCGAGCTTGGCCTGCTCCAGGCTCCAGTACTCCATGTCGAAGGTGTCGGCTTCGTTCACGGGCTCGAACCGGCCCACCGCCTCGGCCGCCAGCAGGGTGCGGGCCCAGGCTTCGCCGATGTCCGCCACCACGGCGGCCTCCGCGGCGGAGCGTCCGATGCCGATCAGGCCCAGGCCCGGCAGGGCCACCAGCCGCGGCAGGGGGTCGAGGGCACGCCTGCCACCGCCGCAGCGCAGGTTCTGGCGCTGGAAACAGGCTTTGTAGGCCTCGATGTAGGCCGAGAGGGCCTGGGCGATCTGATCCGGCGTGGGATCGGCGGGCAGCACCAGGGGGAAGGCCTTGGTGCGGATCACATGGTCCGGGGTGGCAACACCCCGCCCCGCCCAGTCGCTGAGCCGCGGATCATTCACCACCTCAAGGGCCAGCGGCGTGCGGCGCAGCTCCAGCAACCAGCGGCAAGGCGCCCCTTCGGCCGCCGCCGCCCGGGCCAGGGCTCCCCGCAACAGCGGCAGCACCGCCGCCGCTCCTGCGGCCGGCTCGGGCACCACCGGCGGCACCGCAGCAGGCAGGCCGGCTCGCGCCTGCTGGATGCGTTCCTCCGCCTGGCGCACCAGGCTGATCATCCGTTCATAGCTCTGGCGGGCGGTGGCGCCGAAGGAGAACAACCCGTGCTTGAGCAACACCATGCCCTCCAGGGCGATGCCGCGTTCCTCGGCCCGGGCCGCAGCCCGCTCGTAGGCAGCAGCAGCCGCCAGGGCCAGGTCGAAGCCGGGCATCACGTAAGGCACGATCGCCACCCGGTCGCCGTACACCTCCCGGCAGATCGCTTCGGCGTCGGGCTGGTCGGCCAGGGCCAGCAGCGCGATCGAATGGGTGTGGTCCACGAACCTGTCGGGCAGGAACGCATGCAGCAACGCCTCCACCGAGGGGTTGGGGGCGGCGGGATCGATCAGGTTGCGGCGCTGGGCCGCCACCATCTCCTCATCGCTGAGGCAGGGGAGTGAGCGCAGGGCCTGCAGTTCCTGCAGACGCACCGCCGGATGGCCGGCAGGCTCGATCGTGGCCAGATCCCAGCCCGAGCCCTTGACGCACAGCACCGGGATCGTTTCCCCGAGCAACCCCTGCACGGTGGTCTTCACCGAGGTGTTGCCCCCGCCGTGCAGCACCAGCTCCGGATCGGCTCCCAGCAGGCGGGCGGAATAGGTGCGCAGGGCCAGATCCTCGCCGATGCCCTGGGCGCCGTAATGGGCGATGGCAGCGGCGGCCTCGGCATCCGACCAGCGGTTCTCGGCAGGCATGGCAGGCGCCCTCAGGGGGCAAGGGGAGGGTGGCAGGAGGCTACGGCTCTCTGTCAGCCATGAAACCCATGGCTAATTTGCCGAAAGCGGTTCCTCTCCCCGGCTCGGCATCCCATGGCCCTGCGCACGATCCTCTTCCTGATCACGAACCTGGCGGTCGTACTCACGATCTCGCTCCTTCTGAGCCTGCTCACCGCCATCGGCCTGCTGCCGGCCAACCTGCCGCTGCTGCCCCTGCTGCTCGCCAGCTTCGTCTGGGGGGTCATGGGCAGCTGGATGTCGCTGCAGTGGTCGGCGGAATCCGCCAAGCGGATGATGGGGGTGCAGGTGGTCAACAACAACGCCAATCCGGCTGCCCGCTGGCTGGTGGACACCGTCGCCTCCCTCGCTGCCCGGGCCAACCTGCCGATGCCGGAGGTGGGGGTCTATGGCTCCCCGGAGTGGAATGCCTTTGCCACCGGTCCCTCACCGAAGCGGGCCCTGGTGGCGGTGTCCACCGGCATCCTCGAGGGCATGCCTCCAGAGGAGCTGGAAGCGGTGCTGGCCCATGAGATGAGCCATGTCGGCAATGGCGACATGGTCACGATGACCCTGCTGCAGGGGGTGATCAATTCGTTCGTGATGTTCCTGGCCCGGGTGGCGGCCTTTCTGCTGCCCCGCAGCTCCGCCGATGACGGCCGCCAGCCGCCGCCGCTGACCATGCTCGTCTGGCCCCTGGAGATGATGCTCGGCCTGGGCGGTTCGCTGATCACCGCCTGGTTCTCCCGCCACCGCGAGTACCGGGCCGATGCCGGCGCCGCCAGCCTGGTGAATCCGGAGGCGATGGTGGGCGCCCTGCGGCGTCTGGCGGCGGCCAGTGGCCGGGTGGACCCTCGCGACAGCATGGCCATGGCCACCCTCAAGATCTCCTCGCCGCCGGATCTGATGGGTCTGCTGGCCACCCACCCGCCGCTGGAGAAACGGATCGAAGCCCTCCAGGCCGCTGCCCTGCGGGGTACCGATGGCTCCGGCCGCCGGCTGCCTTCCCAGGCCTGAGGGGCAGAAGGATGCACGCGATCGCAGCCGAGGCCGGATCCGACGGGGAATCCTCCGTTCGCCTGCGCAGCATCGAACTGCCGGCCCCTGAGCCGGGCCCCCACGATCTGCTCGTGCGGGTGGAGGCGGTGGCGGTGAACCCGGTGGATCACAAGGTGCTGGCCAGCCTGCGGCCGGGCGATCCCCCCCGGGTAGCGGGGTGGGACGGGGCCGGGGTGGTGGAGCGCGTCGGCGCCACGGTGACGCGGTTCCGGAGCGGCGATGCGGTGATCTTCGCCGGAGACATCCGCCGCCCGGGCTGCTTCGCCGAACAGGTGCTGGTGGAGGAGGCGATCTGCGGCCCCATGCCGGCCAATCTCAGCTTTGCCGAGGCGGCAGCGCTGCCGCTCACCGGCCTCACCGCCTGGGAGGCCCTGTTCGAACGCTTGGGCCTCGATCCGGAGGGAGGCAGCGCGGGCCGCAGCCTGCTGATCCTCGGTGCCGCCGGCGGTGTGGGTTCGATCGCCCTCCAACTGGCCCGCCGGGCCGGCCTGGTGGTGATCGCCACGGCCTCACGGCCGGAAAGCAGGGCCTGGTGCGAGCGGATGGGCGCCACCCACGTGGTGGACCACAGACGTCCCCTTCCCCCCCAGCTGGCGGCCCTGGGCCTGCCGGAGGTGGATGCGATCGCCAACTTCCACGACACCGATGCCTACTGGCAGGTGATGGCCGAGCTGATCCGTCCCCAGGGAGCGATAGTGGCGATCGTGGGCAACCGGGCACCGCTCGACCTCAACCTGCTCAAGGCCAAGAGCGTGAGCTTCCACTGGGAATTCATGTTCACCCGCCCCCAGTTCCAGACCGCCGACCGGGGCATACAAGGCGAGATCCTGACGCGACTGGCGGCCCTAGTGGAGACGGGGGAGCTGGGCAGCACGGCGGCGACGCGCTTCGCCCCGATCAATGCGGCCAACCTGGCCAGGGCCCACGGGCTGCTGGAAGCGGGCAGCACGATCGGCAAGATCGTGCTGGAGGGGTGGTGAACCAGGCCCGGCCGCGAGGTCAGCGGCTGGCCACCAGCACCCGGTGCCGTGGATCCGCCGCTTCGCGCCGCACGCTGTGAAAGCCGGCGGCAAGCAGGGCAGCCGGGAAATCGAGGCGGAAGTAGTCCTCCAGGTAGGGCTCGGTGCTCTTGAGCAGGGTGGCGATCGGGGCCGGCAGGCGGCGGATCACCTCCGAATCGGGATCCTGATCCACCACAGCGATCACCCCGCCGGGTCGCAGCAGCCGGGCAGCTTCGGCCAGCACGGCGCGGGTGGCCTGCTGGGGCAGCTCATGGCACACGAACTGAAGGGTGATCAGGTCGTAGGTGCCGGTGGGCAGGCCGGTGGCTTCCGCGGCGGCGTGGTGCCAGGTGATCGGTGGTGCAGGGGGGGCAGCCAGCTCCGCCTCCCGCAACCGGGCCACCACCAGCATTTCCGGCGAAAGATCGAGACCTTCCACGGCGGCAAGGCCCTGGCGTTCCAGCAGCCAGTCGCGCAGGGCCAGGGTGCCCACCCCCACCGAGCAGCCCAGATCGAGCACGCGCCCTACCGGCCCCGAGAGGCTGGGTTCGATCGCAGCGAAGATGGCGCTTCGCAGGCGCTTCTGGGCAGCTGCCGGATCGAGATCGGGCTCGCCGGGCCACACCCGCAGGGCCATCGAATCGGTGGCCTGCTCGGCCTCGCAGGCCGCGGCCCAGCAGAGATTGCCCTGGTCGTAGGCGTGGAAGCGGGCCCGGTAGTAGGCGGGGGTAACGACGGCGGGATCGGTGCTGGCGGCCAGCAGGGGCTCGGCGGCGCTCTGCAGGGCCTCGCGCCGCTGGCGCCAGGCGATGCCCCTGCCTTCGGCGGTGCGGATGATCAGGCGGCGGGCCTGCCAGAAGAGCAGCTGCCGCAGCGGCTCCACCGCCAGCAGGCGGTTGATCAGCCAGCCCAGCGGATGGTTCGATTCCACCCAGTTGGGGGGCGGTGCGCTGGCGGGCAGGGCCGGGGTCATGACAGGGGACTCCATGGGCGCCATCTTCGCCGCTGATCGCAGGCAGCTGCCTGCTCTGGCTCAGCGGCTGACGTACAGCCCCTGCAAACCCGCCTCGCTGGCCGGTGCCACGCCACGCTCGGTGATCAGCGCCGTCACCAGCCGGGCCGGGGTGACATCGAAGGCGGGGTTGAAACCACTGGAGCCGGTGGGAGTGAGCTGCACGCTGGCCAGGGCGGCAGGCTGCCCGGTCTCGCCAGCCTCCTGGGCCACCATCCCCTGGATCCGGGTCACCTCCTGGGCGGATCGGGCCTCGATCGGAATCTCAGCCACCCCATCGGCGATCGACCAATCAATGGTGGAGGCAGGCAGGGCCACATAGAAGGGCACGCCGTTGTCATGGGCGGCCAGCGCCTTGAGATAGGTGCCGATCTTGTTGCACACATCCCCGGTGCGGGTGGTGCGATCGGTGCCCACGATCACCGCATCCACCTGGCCGTGCTGCATCAGGTGGCCGCCGGCGTTGTCGACGATCACGGTGTGCGGCACCCCCTCGCGCCCCAGCTCAAAGGCAGTAAGGCTGGCGCCCTGGTTGCGGGGGCGGGTCTCATCCACCCACACATGGATCGGCAGACCGGCGCGGTGGGCCTTGTAGATCGGTGCCAGCGCCGTGCCCCAGTCCACGGTGGCCAGCCAACCGGCGTTGCAATGGGTAAGCACATTCAGGGGCTCGCCCTGGCGCTCGGCAGGCCGGGCCGCCGCCAGCTGGCGGAAGATCGCCAGGCCGTGCTCGCCGATCGCCTCGCACCTCGCCACGTCTTCCTCGGCGATGGCGGCGGCCTCTTCCCGGGCCGCCGCCGCCCGATCCCCCTCCGGCAGGGCCGCCACCCGATCCCGCACCCGTTCCAGCGCCCAGCGCAGATTCACCGCCGTCGGCCGGGTGGCGTTGAGCCGCTCGAACGCCGCCTCGAGGGCGGCATCGGAGGGATCCGCCTGCAGGGCCAGCATCAGGCCATAGGCACCGGTCACTCCGATCAGGGGGGCGCCCCGTACCACCATCGTGGCGATCGCCTCGGCGGCTTCCTCCAGGCTGGTGAGGGAGCGGGTCTCGAAACGATGGGGCAACAGGGTCTGGTCGATCACCCCGATCGAACGACCTCCCTGCTCCAGCCAGATCGTGCGCCAGGCCTTGCCGTCGATGTTCATGCTCAGAAAAGGGGCGGATCCCCAGGATGAAACAGCGCCGGCCGGATCCCCTTCAGATCAGGATCCCCTTCAGAGCAATCGATAGCCGTACCAGTCGGGGCGGAAGGGCTGGCTGCGCCCATCGGGAACCAGATGCACCCACCAGGTCTGCACCCTCTCCAGGACCAGACAGTCATCCACGGCATGGAGATCATCCTTGTGGCGCTGGATCGCCTGCGGCAGCAGGCTGCGCCTGGCCCTGCCCGCGGCGGCCCGGGCCGTGGGGGCGACGAAAAGGGAAAAGCGATGCAGTTCGGCCAGCTCCTCGGGGTCGTAGCCGCCGAAATTCACAAACCAGAGACGGTCGGAACCGGGGAAAGGTTCGTTCCGCAGTTCCACCCGATAGCCATCCACAAAGGTCACCTCCAGATAGCTGTCGAGGTGCAATCCGCGTCTGGATCCGAACCACTGCTCCCTCAGCAGGGGAAAGGCTTCCTCGATCGAGGCAGCGGCCACGAAGCGCACATCATGCAGTTCGATATTGGCTTGGGCGATCCGACCACCCAGCACCACCAGAAACAGCCGGGGATGAGAAACATCAGGGGAAAATTCCATGGGCAGAGCAATGGTGATAAGAAAGCGACGGAGCCGCGCACCGAGGGCTGGGAGGATTCAGAATCGGCCGGTCAGACGGTGGGCTTCCACCCCATGAGCAACGCTTCAGGTCCGCCTCCCGCTCCAGCCCCTGCCCCCATCCCGCCCAGCATCGAAGAATTGCGTCAGGGCGACCGTCCATTCGTGCTGGCCGACCATCTGGGCGTGGTGATCGCCATCAATCCCCCCTTTCAGCAGGCCTACGGCTGGTCGGAAGAGGAGCTCAGCGGCGAGCCGATCAGTCGCATCCTGCCGGGTGCGTTTCAGATGTCGCACCAGCTGGGGTTCTCTCGCTTCCAGGCCACCGAGCAGTCCACCATCCTCGGCCATCCGCTGCGATTGGTGACCGTCTGCCAGGACGGCGCGGAAGTGATTTCAGAGCATTTTATCGTGGCCGAGAAACGCGGCGAGCACTGGGTTTTCGGGGCCACTCTCACGCCTCTCCCCGCCGGAACGGAGACGGATGCATGACGGGGGTCGCCCCTGCCAGCGAAAGCATCGAAGCCGATGGACTGATCGGCGAACTGAGGCGAACCCTGGGACGGATGGAGGCGGCCCTGGCTGCGATCAGCGATGCCCTGGTGATCGCCGACCCCGAGGGGCGGATCCTCTGGTGCAACGAATCGTTCGACCGTCTCTGCGGTCGCTCAAGGCTGCTCACCCTGGGCAAGGAAATCACCGTGATTCTCCCCCTCGATCTGGAGGGGAAACCACTGGTGCGCCCCGAGCAACTCGGCACCACCTTTGATACCGCCGGTTTCGGAACCGTGCTCCTCAGCAAGGAGCCGATCCGGGCCTATGAGATCGAATGGACCCCGGTGGCCACCGAAAACCCTCCGGTGGTGATCTTCTGCTTCCGGGATGTGAGCGCCAAGATCTCTTACCAGGAACTGCGCCTGGAAGCCCAGCAGATCGAACTGGAACGGCGCCGGACCGACCGACTGAACCGGCAGTTGCAGCTCAAGCAGCTGGCCCTTGCCGCCAAGGTGCTGGAGTGTCCCGTCACCGGTCTGCCGAACCGCCGCGGATTGCGCGACCGCATGCAGGAGGCCCTGAAGGATCTGAGCATCCACCCAGGGATGCTGGCCGTTCTGTTCTGCGATCTCAACCGGTTCAAGCAGGTGAATGACCAGTTCGGCCATCAGGCGGGCGATGCTCTTTTGATCGAGATCAGCCGTCGACTGCAGGATGGGCTGCGTTCCACCGACATCGTCTCGCGGCTCGGGGGCGATGAGTTTGTTGTGATCAGCCGAGGCATCCGCCGGACCGAAGATGCCCACAACCTGGCGAAATCCCTGCAGCGTCGTCTATCTCTCCCCTGGCATTATGAAGGCCATGATCTGCAACCCTCGATGAGCGTGGGTATCGCCGTCACCGATGACCCGGAGATCACGATCGACGAGCTGCTCCGGCGTGCCGATCTGGCCATGTACGAGGCCAAGAGCCGCGGGGAGGAAAGCATTGCGACCTACGACGCAGCATTTGATGTCCAGTTGCAGCAGAACCTGCTGTTGCGCAGACAGATGCAGGAGGCCATCGAAGGCGATGGGCTGGTGCTCGAATATCAGCCGATCGTGAATCTCACAGACCAACGGGTGATCGCCCTGGAGGCGCTGGTGCGACTGCGGGGAGTCGACTGCCAGCTGATGATGCCGGCCGAATTCCTGCCGCAGGCGGAACGCACGGGACTGGTGGGTCTACTGGGGGACTGGGTGATCCGCACCGCCCTCGAGCAGCTGCGCTGCTGCAGGGTTCAGGGGGGCAGCGAGACGATCTCGATCAATATCAGTGCCCAGCAACTGTTTCGCACCGATTTTGCAAGCGAGCTGCTCCGACAGGTGGAACAGGCCCAGGTTCATCCATCCTGGGTCTCAATCGAACTGAGCGAAATTCTGCTCACCGCCCATCCCAATCGCAGCGAAGCGGAACTGCGCCAATTGCGGGAGGCGGGCATGCGGGTGATCCTCGACAACTTCGGGGCCGGCCCGGCCAGCATGGATGCCCTGGCAAGGCTGCCGATCGATGCGGTGAAGATCGACCGCAGCCTGACCTCCGACCTCGGCATCGACCAGCGCCGCACCCTGGTGATCCAGGCCATGGTGCGCCTTTGCCGCGACCTGGGGCTGAACGTGGTGGCAGAGGGGATCGAAACCAAAGAGCAGCGTCAGGCGCTGGTGGCCATGGGTTGTGAACTCGGCCAGGGGTTTCTGTTCGGCCGGCCCTGCCCGATACCAGCCAACGGCGTCTGAGCCAGGTGTTCAGGAGCGAGGCGGCTCCCGGTCGGATCCACCCGAACCCGTCCCCGCCTGGCGCCGCCGCCATCGATCGGCCGCGAACACCACCGCCGCCCCGGCCAGGGCCAAGGGCGCCAGCAGGCTCCAACCCGGCCCGGCAGCCTGCCGGGCCGCGGGAGGAGGAGAAGCCAGGGGGGGCAGGGGGGGCACCGACGGCAGCGGCTGCTGGGGAACCGCAGGCACCGCAGTTACGGCAGGTACGGCAGGTACGGCAGCCGATGAGCGGGGGGAGGGCGGAGGCGCGGCGGGGGGCATGGAAGGCAGCGGGCGCACGGGCACCATCAACACCGGCATCTGACCAGGAGGGGGGAGCACCGCGGGGCGACTGCCAATGGCCTTCCCCACCTTGGCGGGGTTGGCAGGGAGCCCGGGGGCGACGGTACGGACGGGAGCAGCGGTTCGGCCGGTCGCCGGGGAAAGCGATGGGGCTTTGCCGGGAGTCGAGGGGGCGGCGGGGAGCACGCCGGGCATCAGATCGGGCATCACCGGCACGGTCCTGGTTCGACCGGCGCCGGCCGTCGGCGGAGGCGAGGCGGGCAGGGGCTGGTAATCGACCGGGGGCAGGGGGTCGCGGGTAGTGGTGGGGGGCAGCGGCTGACGGAACTCAGTCGGTGGCTTGAGCACGCGCACCGGTGGAATGCGCGCTGCCGATGGCCTTGCCGGAGGGGCGCCCTGGGGCATGCCCCCCGGCGCCGAAGCGGGTGAGGTCAACACCTGGCCCCAGGCCGCGACGCCCAGCGTGAGCGGCATCATGAGCGGTAAAGCCAGGGGGATCAGACGGAGAGCCTCTGCTCCTGCCAATGCAGCCCTTGCCATCGGTGCGTAAGCCTGCGGACCCAGACCTTATAGGCAGATCCCGCAGCAGTTTCCGTCAGCCGAGGATCAGCTGTGCTCCCGCAGGAAGCCGATGGTGCCCTCCAGCTCCTCGGCAAAACGGTCGATCTCCTCGGCCGTGGTGGTGAAGCCCAGGCTCGCCCGCGCCGTGCCGGAGAGGCCGTAATGACGATGCAGGGGCTGGGTGCAGTGGTGGCCGCTGCGGATACAGATGCCTGAGGAATCCAGGAGGGCGGCGATGTCGTTGGCGTGCAGACCCTCCACATGAAAAGCGGCCAGGGCGGCGCGATCGGGTTGCTGCTCGGGGGTGGGGCCGAGGATGCGCAACCCCTCGATCGCCTGCAGCCGCAGGAACAGCCGGCGGGTGAGGTGCTGCTCCCAGGCATGGATGCGGTCCATGCCGATGGCCTGCAGGTAATCGATGGCGGCGCCCATCCCGATCGCCTCGCCGATCGCCGGCGTGCCCGCCTCAAACTTGTGGGGCAGGTCGGCCCAGGTGCTGGAATCGAGCCCCACGTCCTGAATCATTTCGCCGCCGCCCAGGAAGGGGGGCATGGCCTCCAGCAGGGCCTCGCGGGCCCAGAGGAAGCCCATGCCGGTGGGGCCACAGAACTTGTGGGAAGAGCCCACCAGGAAATCGCACCCCAGCTCGGCCACATTCACCCGCTGGTGCGGCAGGCTCTGGCAGGCATCCACCAGCAGCAAGGCGCCGGCGGCATGGGCGAGCGGAACCAGCTCGGCGATCGGGTTGAGACAGCCCAGGGTGTTGCTCACCTGCACCAGACTCACCAGCCGGGTGCGTTCGGTGAGCTTGCTGCGCCAGTCGGCAAGATCGAGTTCGCCGCTGTCGGTGACACCGGCATGGCGCAGCACAC
The DNA here is from genome assembly GCA_046342815.1 of Cyanobacteriota bacterium. Lineage (GTDB taxonomy): Bacteria > Cyanobacteriota > Cyanobacteriia > PCC-6307 > Cyanobiaceae > Cyanobium. The sequence continues at coordinate 8,683 of JBKDOV010000119.1, read as the reverse complement.
AACCGGTGCGGGCCGCCAGCAGCTGCCATGGCACCAGATTGCTGTGGTGCTCCATGACCGTGAGCAGCACTTCATCGCCCTCCCGCAGATTGGCCTCTCCCCAGGTGCGGGCCACGAGGTTGATCGCCTCGCTGGCATTGCGGGTGTAGACGATCTCCCGGGCGCTGGCGGCCCCCACGAAGCCTGCCACCTTTTCGCGGGCATGCTCGAAGCCTTCGGTGGCGCGGGCACTCAGCTGATGGGCACCGCGATGCACATTGGCGTTGTCATGCCCGTAATAGTGCTGAAGCGCTTCCAGCACCTGGCGTGGCTTCTGGCTGGTGGCGGCGTAGTCGAGATAGATCAGAGGCTGGCCCAGGCAGGCCGTCTGCGAAAGCAGCGGGAAATCGGGCCGGGTCTGGGCGGCCAGGTCCTCGGGCTCGGGGGCCGCAGCCTCCGGCGCAAGCGGCAGGGGGGAGGGAACAGGGGTGAGGGTCATGAGCCGGAGCCCTCCTCGGCTAGCAGGGTGTGGAGAGGCTGCCAGACCGAGGCCGCAGCGGGCAGTGCAGCCAGCACCTCTTCGCAGAAGCCCCGCAGCAGCAGTCGGCTGGCCTGGGCGGCGCCGATGCCGCGACTCTGGAGATAGAAGAGCTCGTTCTGCTGCAGCCGGCTCACCGTGGCTCCGTGGGCGCATTTCACATCGTCGGCCACGATCTCCAGTTCGGGCTTGGTGTCGATCCGGGCACGGTCGGAGAGCAACAGCGTGCGGCTGAGCTGGGCCGCCTCGGTGCGCTGGGCTGGCCGTGGCACCCGGACCGCCCCGTTGAACACACTGCGTCCCTCTCCATCGGCCACCACCTTGTGGAGCTGATCGAGGCGTCCTTCCGGACCACCGAACGCCACCTCGGCGTGGGTATCGGCGATCTGCCGGCCCTCCACCCTCTGCAGACCGCGCAGGCAGGTGCTGGCCGCACCGGCCTGCTGCAACACCCTCGGCTCGATCCGGGCCAGGGCCCAGCCGCTGGCGGCGACGGCCTGGGTCAAGGAACTTCCGGGAGCCTGGGTAACGGCGAGATGGGCCAGAAGGCACGCCTCGGGATGCCCCTGACCGAGCACTCCATGGCGCAGTTCCGCCCCCTCGCAGAGATGGGCCTCCACCACCACGCTGGTGAGGTTGCGGCCCCGGGAGCGGTGCACCTCCAGCAGTTCGAGCCGCGCTCCTGGCTCCAGCCAGAGCAGCAGGCGCAAGGGCAGCAGGCCCTCCCCCTCCGCCGCATCGCTGACCAGCTCCAGGGTGGTCTCCACCGAAGCGGACACGCAAAGGGCCAGGGTCCTGGGCGCCAGGGCCTGATCGAACTGCACCAGCCAGGAGGGGGAAGGGCTGCCCGCCGCGCAGGCGCCCACCGCCTCCCCGAGCCGTGCTTCCAGATCAGGGCCTGCCAGGGGGGTGATCCCCGCAGGCAGGCAGACCCCTGCCAGCGGATCGGGGGCGTTCCAGTCCAGCCGCACTGTTCCAGCAAGGGGCGCCGGCACGGACGACAGGGGCTGAGCGGTGAGCAGCTGAGGCGCGATCGCGCCGATCGGGGTGGGATCGGTGAACCGCCAGTCCTCCAGACGGCGGCTTGGCAATGCCAGGCCCTGCAGCGAAGGCTGGAGGGAAGGGGCGGAGAGGGATGTGGTCACCATCAGGCCACCTCCGCAGGGGTGCGCTCCAGCTCCGCCAGCTCCTGATCCACCCAGTCGTAACCGTTCTCCTCAAGCTCGAGCGCCAGTTCCTTGCCGCCGGTGCGCAGGATGCGACCCGCCGCCATCACATGCACGAAGTCGGGGGTGATCACATCCAGAAGGCGCTGATAGTGGGTGATCAGGAGGGTGGCATTCTCGGGCGTCGCCAGCTGATTGACTCCGCCGGCCACGATCCGCAGAGCATCGATATCGAGGCCCGAATCGGTTTCATCGAGAATGGCCACCAACGGCTCCAGCAGGGCCATCTGCAGAATCTCGTTGCGCTTCTTCTCCCCCCCGGAAAAGCCCTCGTTGACGCTGCGCTCCAGGAAGGCCGGATCCATCTTCACCACCTCCAGTCGCTCTCGGACCAGATCCTCGAAATCAAAGGGTTCGAGTTCTTCCTTGCCGAGTTGCTGGCGACGGGCATTGGTGGCGACCCGCAGAAACTCAAGGTTGCTCACCCCAGGGATCTCCACGGGGTACTGGAAACCGAGAAACAGGCCGATCCGGGCCCGCTGTTCGGGATCGAGACCCAGCAGATCCTCGCCGCGATAGAGCACGGTCCCGGCTGTCACGGTGTAGGCCGGATGGCCGGCAAGCACCTTGGAAAGCGTGCTCTTGCCGCTGCCATTGCGCCCCATCACCGCATGGATTTCTCCGGCGCGGATGGTGAGATCGACACCCTTGAGAATCGGCTGATCCTCCACGCGGGCCTGAAGACCACGGATCTCGAGCAGAACAGGAGCGTCGGGACGGATCACGGCAGCAGGGCGAAACAGGGAAAGGGGGAGGAAGGAAGGAAAGGACGAAGGGAGGGCATCATCCAGGAGTGGATCAGCCCACCGAACCTTCAAGCTTGAGGGAGAGAAGTTTGTCGGCTTCGGCGGCGAACTCCATCGGCAACTGGTTGAAGACATCGCGACAGAAGCCGCTGACCATCATCGAAACAGCTTCTTCAAAACCGATCCCACGGCTCTGAAGGTAGAAGAGCTGATCTTCCGAGATACGGCAGGTGCTGGCCTCATGCTCGACGCTGGCCTCCGGCTGCTGGGATCGGATGTAGGGATAAGTGTTGGCAGCCGCCTGATCACCGATCAACATCGAATCGCACTGGCTGTAATTCCTGGCGCCAACTGCCTTGGGCCCGATCTGGACCAGGCCGCGATAGCTGTTGGAGGAGTGCCCGGCACTGATCCCCTTGCTCACGATCGTGGATCGGGTGCGCGGCCCTACATGCATCATCTTGGTGCCGGTATCGGCCTGCTGGCGATGGTTGGTGAGCGCAACGGAATAGAACTCACCCACCGAATCCGCTCCCTGAAGAACGCAGCTGGGGTATTTCCAGGTGATCGCCGAACCGGTTTCCACCTGCGTCCAACTGATCTTGCTGCGATCTCCACGGCACTGCCCCCTCTTGGTGACGAAGTTATAGATACCTCCCACACCATTCTCATCACCGGCGTACCAGTTCTGGACGGTTGAATACTTGATGGAAGCGTCGTCCAGCGCCACCAACTCCACCACTGCCGCATGGAGCTGATTGGTGTCGAACATCGGCGCCGTGCAACCCTCCAGGTAACTCACCGAGGCCCCTTCTTCGGCCACGATCAAGGTGCGTTCAAACTGACCGGTATCGCCGGAGTTGATCCGGAAATAAGTGGAAAGCTCCATCGGGCAGTCCACGCCCTTGGGGATGAAGACAAAGGATCCGTCGCTGAAGACCGCCGAATTAAGGGCAGCAAAAAAATTATCGTTACTCGGAACCACCGTTCCCAGGTAACGCTCCACAAGCTCCGGATAGTCCTTCACAGCCTCGCTGATGGAGCAGAAGATCACCCCATGCTCCGCGAGCTTCTCGCGATAGGTAGTGGCGATCGAAACACTATCGAAGACGGCGTCGACAGCCACATTGGAGAGGCGCTTCTGCTCGCCAAGGGGGATACCGAGCTTATCGAAAGTCTCCAACAGTTTTGGGTCCACCTCATCCAGGCTCGCTTTTTTCTCCTGCTGGCGAGGAGCCGCATAATAGATTATATTTTGATAGTCAATTTCAGGATATCCGAGTGTGGCCCACTCTGGCTCCTGCATTTTGAGCCATTGACGATAGGCACGAAGCCGAAATTCCAGAAGGAAAGGAGGCTCGTTTTTCTTTGAGGAGATCAGGCGCACAACGCTTTCGTCGAGGCCCTTGGCGATCTTCTCGGTTTCGATATCGGTGACAAACCCATATTTGTAGGGCTGGCTCACCAAATCACCAACGGCGGCGCTGCTCATCGGGGCCTCAGCTGACGGTATGGGCGTGAATCTCTTCGATCGAGATGGTCTGCTTCTCGCCGCGGAAGGGGTTGTCTTCGGTCAGGAAAAGCATGCAATGGCATTCCTTGCGCTCCCGCATCGGCACACAGGGGCAGTTCCAGAAGGCCTGGGAAACCTCAGCCTGCTTGTCTTCGTAATGCCGGCAGGGACAAAGAGCTCCGCCGAGTTCATCCTTGTGCCGAGCCAACCCCTCCAACACCACAGCCGTGACCCCGGGGTCGCTACAGAAGTAGGTGCCGGTCCTCTGGGCGTAGGTCTCGGCGAACTTGCGGATCACCTCGAGGCTGTCGCTCGCGGGGGTTGCACTGGGCTGAGCACTGCTGGTGGCGTCGGACATGGTCGGATCTGCAGAGCAGGGGCAGGTCGGCCGGAGGCCGGTGGCGCACACCTGGAACGAATAACGAAACTCTAATGTTTCGTTACTGAACGAGCCTAGGGCACCGCAGATGCCCAATGGGTGCGAGACGCCATTGTGCGCCCCACCCGGCCCCAATCGTGAACAGCGCGTGGCATCGTGTGGACACCAGGCGAGTGCCATGGGCGCCTCACCCCATCCAGCCAGTCCAGCCATCGGCGCAGCCGGAGTGCCCTCCAGTCGGGAGGAAGGCAGGCAGGGTTCCGCGGCGGCGTCAGGCCCCTTGCCGACCCCGCAACCGGGCCCACTGCAACCGGGCCCACTGACGGATTCCTCCGCCACCAGGGAAGGCGCTCTCAAATTGTTGCTCCGCCGCGGCGAGGCCACCGCCGCCGAACTTTCTGACCAGCTCTCGGTGTCGGTGCAGGTGATGCGGCGCCATCTCCGCAGCCTTGAGGAAGCCGGCCTGGTGGAATCCACACCGGCCCCTGAGGGGCCGGGCCGGCCGAGCAATCGCTGGCGGCTCACGGGCAAGGGTCGGGATCGCTTCCCCGATGGCAGTGAGAATTTCGCCCTCGGCCTGCTCCACTCGCTGGCCAGCAGCCTGCCCCCGGAAACCATCCGCCACCTGATGGACCAGCAGGCGCTGGAGAAGGCCACCGACTACCGCGTCCGGATCGGGCTGGGGAGTCTGGAAGCCAGGCTGGAACAACTGGTGGAGCTGCGCCGCAATGAGGGGTACGTTGCCGAACTGCGCCTGGACGGGGACGCCTGGGTGATCAGCGAATTCCACTGTTCCGTGATGCGGATCGCCGAGGAGTTCCCGATGGTCTGCGATCAGGAGCTCCAACTCATCCGCCACACGTTTCCCGACTGCCAGGTGGAACGGATCCACTGGCGCCTGGAGGAAGGCCACTCCTGTGGCTTCCGGCTCACGCCCCGCAGCGATGCCAGGCCTGTACCGGGACCGTGCTGACCCCCGAAGAGCTGGCCGAACTCGAAGCGACGCTGCTGCCGGCCCTCGAACGCCACCATCTTCGGCTTCTTGCCCACAGCCTGCGCACCCTGCAGGAGGTTGCCGGCAGGGAGGAAGGCCCCCTGCCGGAACCCGATCTGGTGCGCCACTGGGCTCTGCAGCAACCCTCCCTGGCTGACGATCCCCAGTTCGCCGACCCGTTCACCGAGCAGCTGCGCACGGCCGGCCTGCAGCTCCAGCAGATCGCCGAAGCCGAGCAGCGCCAGCCCCTTGGCCTCACCCTGGCCGATCTGACTCAGTGGGCGGTGCGTCAGGCCGATCAACGGATCAGGGCGGCAGCACCCCCGCCACCAGGCTGATCCCCAGCAGGGCCAGCAACGCACTCACCAGGCCTGCCCAACCGGGGCGATCCCCCTCCAGATGCGCAAGCGGCAAGGCCATCACCGGCGCCGTCGACAGCAGGGACACCGCCAGGCCTCCCGGCAGGCCGGAAAGGGCGATCTGCTGGAGCACGATGCCCACACTGGTTCCCAGCAGGGTGGCCAGCACCATCAGGGGCCAGCGGCGCTGGCTGGGCCTGGGCCCGCGGCTGCGGAGGACCATCCCCCGCAGCAGGGGGAGCATCACCAGGGCTGCCGCCCCCAGCCGCAGCGTGGCGGCCTGAACCGGGTGCACCTCGCCACCCAGAAGGGCGGCACGGGCCAGCAAGGCGCCGGCACTGCCGCAGAGCAGGGCCCCCAGGGCGAGGCAGACACCCAGACGGTCGCGCTGGCCGGAGGCGGCGTTCGCCGGGTGGCTCGGCTCGGTGGCTGGCCGCTGCCTGGCCACCAGCACGATCGCCGCACTGATCAGGCCGATCCCAATCCACTGCGAAAGGCGAGGCAATTCGCCGAGCAGAACCACCCCCACCGCGGTGGTGACCGCAGGCCCACCGGCATCCAGGGTGAGGCTGCGACGGGTGCCGATTCTGCGCAGGGCGGCGAAGTAGAGGCTGTCGCCAAGGGCGATGCCCACGACACCGCTGAGGGCCAGCTGCGCCAGGGCCACCTGGGACCCCTGCCAGGGGAAGAGCAGCAACACGGGCCACTGCAGCCCCAGGGCGATCAGGTTCTTCAGCAGATTCAGCCGCGCCGACGAGAGGGAGGTGGGGCAGCGGCGCCACAGCAGGCTGGACACGGTCCAGCACAGGGCTGCCGCCAGGGCCGCCTGCACGGCGAGGGTCGCGGGGAAAGGCCCGGCAACGGAGGGATCGATGGCCACGCCGTGCCCGGAGGGTCGGGGCCTGCGATCATCGCCCCAGCCCCGATCCCCTGGCCCATGCGACCGAACGACGGCCAACCGACCATCGCCGACGCCCTCGGCTTCTTCCGACTGAGTTGCGGCCGCTGGCGTTCGCAGCGAAGCAGTCACCACCTGCTGCATCGCCGCGCCGAGGCCGGGGCCTCCTTCATCGAGGTGGTGGAGCTCGAGCCCGGCGATCCGCGGCTGATCGCGATCGCCGAGCTGCATGGCGAGTCCCCCGCCGGGCTGGTGGGCGGCTGCCGGGTGCGCTGGAGCGGTTCCATGGCCTGGGACAAGGCCGGCGAATCCCACGAGGGGGAGAGCGTCTTCGGCCTGATTCCCACCGACTCCCGGGGGCGGGAAGGCTTGCTGCTGCGCGATCGGGGCTACGCCGAAACCGCACCGGTGGCGGGCCGGTTCGCCATGGACGATCGGGACGGGCTGCTGCTCACCACCGGCTACGAGACGATGAACAGCCTCGAGCGCTTCAGCTTCGCGGGCCCGAACGTGCGACTGCGCACCAGCACGGTGGAGGGGCTCTCGAACACGGCCTCGTTCTGCATCGAAACCCGGCTTGCCGATACCGGAGCTGGGGAAGGGGTGGAGGAGCAGAGCCGGGAAGAAGCAACCGACGCCAGCGTTGTGCCGGCCGCCCCCGCAGCCCTCGGCTGGTGGGGGTGCCGGCTCCTGGGAACCGCTGATCCGTCGGTCGCCAACGTTACGGACTGTGAGTGCTGGCCATCCCGGCCGAAGCCCTTCGGGGGTGCACTTCTACGATCGCCAGCGACGGATGCCGGACCACGCGTGGCTCTTCCCCTCCTCAAGTACGCCCCAACCACCCAGAACTCCCGGGTGACCCCCTTCCGGGTGGGCTCCGACGAGGACCCGAAAGCGGCTTCCCTTGACAAAGCCATCGACCGCGAAGATCAGAACTTCGTGATCGAATCGGCCTATCGCCAGATCTTCTTCCACGCCTTCAAGGTGGATCGCGACCGCACGCTGGAGAGCCAGCTGCGCGACGGGCAGATCACGGTGCGGGATTTCATCCGCTCTCTCTGCCTCTCGGACACCTTCAACCGCAGCTTCTACAACCTCAACAGCAACTACAAGGTGGCCCGCCACCTCGTGGAGAAGCTGCTGGGTCGTCCCGTCCACGGCAAATCCGAGGAGATCGCCTGGTCGGCCGTTCTGATGACCCGGGGCGTCAAAGGGATGGTGGACGACATCCTCAACTCCCAGGAATATCTCGACGCCTTCGGCTACGACACGGTTCCTTACCACCGCAATCGCGTGGTGGGCAGCCGTGAGGTCGGGGAAACCCCCTTCAACCTCACCTCCCCGCGCTACGACGCCTACTACCGCGGCATTCTGGGCTTCCCCCAGATCGTCTACACCGGCGTCGCCAAGCCCCTGCCACAGCGGGCCCAACAGCGTCGGGGTGGCTATCCCGCCGATTACCTCCCCTGGGTGCGCAGCCTGCCGGCGCTCCGAGGCGTGGGTGGCGCCGCTGGCAACGCCAGCATGGATTACCTCGCCAAGGTCCCTTACCGCAGCATCGGCCGCTGATGGCCAAGGGTCAGCCTCCACTGCCGCCCGATGCGGTCAGTGGATGCTGACCCCGAAGCATCCCGGGTCCCCGCTGACGGGAGTCTCCTTCAGACTGATCCCGAACGAATACTGATGCTGTGAGCCAGAAGACGCTGACAACCCTGGCCATGCTGACGCTTCGTCAACTGCGTCAGGTTGCCAGCGACCTGGGAGTCAGCCTCTACAGCCGCAAGACGAAGGAAGAGCTCGTCGAAGCCATCGGCGCCCGACAGGAAGAGATCGGCCTCTCCATCGAACCAAGTCTGGCCGCAATTGAGGCCAAGATGGCCCCGGCGGCCCGCCCTCCGGCCGACGACACACGGGTGGTGTTCCTGCCCCGCGATCCCCAGTGGGCCTATGTGTTCTGGGAGATCTCGGAAGCCGATCGCAATGCCGCCTATGCCGCCGGCGCCTCCCAGCTGTGTCTGCGGGTGGCCGACGTGACCGGCCTGCCCGGCGGC
>JBKDOV010000118.1:0-3794 GCA_046342815.1 Cyanobacteriota bacterium | reverse complement strand
TTTCAGATTGAGGCCGGCATCAATATCACTGACAAGATCCCCAACGGTTTTGTCTGCCCATGGAGCGGGATCTCTTCCCCGCTCCCCCCGCCACTCCCGCGTCAACTCCCCCGAAGTGGCCGCCGCCAGCACCGCCTGGCGAAAGCGCTTGAGCAGGGCCTCCACGCCATCGAGTCGCTGGCGGCAGGCGTCGACGGCGGCCAGGGTGGTGTCGAGCTTGGCGGCGATGCGGCGTTGTTCGTTGAGGGGGGCGAGGGCAAGACAGCTCTCAAGCACAAACGATTTTGGTACACGCTGCTGGCCGACAGCCCCTGTCATGATCATCTCGCCGCCAAGCAAGAAAGATCGGGTTTTGAAGTGAGCCAGTAGATAGTTGGGATTTAGCGCATCCGAATAGGGTCTGCAAACGATGTATTCAGTGCTCCCCGCGCCTATCCCATTCGGCAGGTCTCTTGCTATGCCGGCTTTTCCGTTCTCAAAGCTAGGTGTAATCCGGGCCAGCAGTACGTCACCGTCCTGAAAGTGCGTATATCCCTTCTTGACTTCTCTCCAGGTTCTTGGCTCGTGTGAATGGCGGGACAGATAGTCGACTCCAAGTCGCTGAAGTGGCACGAATCCAACTTGGGTGTCGTCGTGGCAATCGTTCTTTGGTCCAGCCTCCACCAACTCGCCCACCTGTGCGTTCGCCCACCCCTCCGGTAACTCTCGCCCCTCCTCCATCACACCAACTCCTCCAATTCGTCCCCCAGTTCCGCCAGGATCGCCCGCAGGTCATCAAGGGCGCCTTCCAGTTAGCCCATGGCGTCGCGGGCCAGCTCGGCGGGTTCCGGCAATTCGGATGCGTCTTCGGCGGAGTCGTCTTTCAGCCAGGCCAGATCGAGGCTGTCGCCGCGCTGGGCGATCTCTTCGCGGCTGAAGCACTGCCAGCGGCCTTCGGGGCCGGTGGCGGTGCGGGGCGAACGGCCGAGGGGATCGGGGCCGTAGGTCGCCTCGAACTCCGCGAAGTGCTCACGGGTGAGCGGTGTGCGCTTGCCGAAAGCGGGCATGTTGGCCCGCAGGTCGTACACCCACACCTGTTGTGTCGTCCCACGATCACTGCCGCCGCGCGTGAAAAAGAGCACGTTGGTCTTCACGCCCTGGGCATAGAAGATGCCGGTGGGCAGCCGCAGGATCGTGTGCAGATCGCACTTGTCCATCAGGTCGGCGCGGATCTGTTTGCCTACGTTGCCTTCGAACAGCACGTTGTCGGGCAGCACCACCGCTGCCCGGCCGCCCGGCTGCAACGCCCGATAGATGTGCTGCAGGAAGCAGAACTGTTTGTTGCTGGTGGGGAAGGTGAAATCATTGCGGCTCGGCAGTCCGCCGCCCTTCTTGGTGCCGAAGGGTGGATTGGTGAGGATCAGCGAGGCTGCGGCAGCGTCTGCCCGTCGCCGCTGAGGGTGTCGCCATACCAGATGCCGCCCTGGCCGGGCCGTGAATCGAGCCCATGCAGCATCAGGTTCATCAGCGCCAGGCGGTGCGTGTCCTGCACGTGCTCCATGCCGAAGAAGGTGCGCTCGTAGAATTTCTTCTGCTGCACCTCATCCAGCTCGAACACATCCTGGTGTTCGCGGATCCAGTGCTGCGCGGCGATCAGAAAGCCGCCGGTGCCCGCCGCCGGATCCTGGATCACATCCCCCAGCTGCGGCTGCATCACCGCCACCATGGAATCGATCAGCGGCCTGGGCGTGAAGTATTGGCCGGCGCCTGATTTCTTCTCCTCGGCATTTTTCTGCAGCAATCCCTCATACAGATCGCCCAGCCCCTCCTGGCGGGCGCTATACCAATCGAGTTTGTCGATCTCACTCACCAGCTTGTTCAGCGTGACCGGCTTCTTGATGAACGAGCTGGCGTTGGCGTAGATCTCCTGCACCAATGGTGAGCTGCCGCTTTCGCTGCTGCCAAGCTCCAGCAGCAGCAGCTTGTACTGATTCAGTTGCCGGGTGCCATCCAGTTTTTCCAGTTCATCCCAGCGCCATTCCTCAGGGATCCCCTGCTCCTGGCCCGTCTCCTTGGCCATCTTCAGGAACAGCAGATAGGTGAGCTCCGTCACGTACTGGTGATAGGTCACCCCGTCGTCCTTCAGCACATTGCAGAGGTTCCAGAGCTTGGAAACGATGTCGTGGGTGTGGCCAGGCCCTTGGCCACACTGAGCGGAATGTTGGGGCTTTCGGGATTCACATCCACGCTCTGCAGCTGGGGACGCAGCACCAGATCCATGTCTTCCATCGGGATCGCGCCCAGCAGCACCTCATTGCCCAGCACCATCGCACCGGTGAAGCAGCGGCGATTCCGGAAGCGCACTTCCACCGGCCCCACATAGGGCACCGTGCGGCGATGGCCGTCCGCCAGCACCACCTCGCGCCGCTCCAGTTCGGCCAGGCTCAGCTGGATCGCCAGATGCTCGGGGATGCACAGATGCACAGCTCCGCTGTCCACAAGGGCCGACACCTCCAGGGGCGCCAGGTCGGGCCGGGTGGGGTTGCTGAGGGAGAAGCTGCCGCGGATCAGGCCCATGAGAGCAATTTAATTGAGGTCAGCTCGCCCAGATCTCCTCCAGCTCCAGCACCAGCCCTGGAAACAGCACGCCGCCCTCCAGCTTCGTGGCTCCCTCCAGGCGCTGGGGACCGGGTTCGCCGCCCGCCCCATCGGCCTGCCAGATCTCCGCCGCCCGCTGCTCGGGGAACAGCAGCCAGCCGAGCTGGGCGCCATTGGCCATATAGGCGGCCATCTTGCGGCGCAGGGCCTCGGCCCCGCGCGGGCCCTGATCCGAGGGACTGGCCAACTCGATCACCAGATCAGGGCAGAGCGGCGGGAAGCCGCGGCGCTGTTCAGGGCTGAGAGCCTGCCAGCGCTCCTGGCGCACCAACGAGGCGTCGGGGCTCAGCACCGATCCATCGCTCAGCCGAAAGCCGCTGGAGCTGTCGAACACCTTCCAGGTGCCCTGGTCCAGAGCCCAGATCTGCAGACGGGTGATCAACAGGCTGTTGCGGGCGCCGGTGTCACCTCCAGTCGGGGTCATCGCGATCAACTGGCCATCGGCCGTCAGTTCCAGCACCGCCTCGGGGTTGGCCTGGCACACCAGTACGAACTGCTCTGGCGTCAGCCTGAGGTCCAGGGGCAGGAGCAGCGGCGGCAGGCCGTCAGCCGCCAGATCGGTGGGAACCGGCGGCGCTGAGGGAGCTGGTGGGGCGAGCGTCATGACCCCGGTGGCAGGATGATTTCAGCCTAAGGGCGGTGGACGGTTGGATCTTGACCGCGGCCAGAACCTGCAGGCGTTTTTGCCTTGCCGATGACCTGCCCATACGCCGCCTGATGCCGTCGCTCCAGATTCGCGACCTGCCTGAGCCGCTGCACCGGCTGCTGCGGCACCGTGCTCAGGCCCACAAGCGCAGCCTCAGCCAGCAGGCCCTGGCCGATCTGGAGACCGTTGCCGGTGGTGATCCGCGCCAGCGCCGGCATGTGGTGCTGGAGCGCATCGCCCAATGCGCAGCGTTGCCTCCGAACGTGGACTGGGCCCAGACAGCGGAGGATCTGATCCGCGAAGCGCCGCCTGAGCGCCATTACGCCGCCCACACCTGGCGCTGAAACTCCTGCAGCACCCCATCCAGTTCGCCGGCGAACATGCGGTTGAGGCGCGGCCAGCCCCCGCCCTCGCGCCGGAACAGCAGGGCGTCGTCGTCGAGGGCTTCGCGATCCACGATCGTGATCGCCTTGGTCTGGTTGGCGATGCGTTGCAGCCATTGCCGTTGGGG
>JBKDOV010000117.1:0-26962 GCA_046342815.1 Cyanobacteriota bacterium | reverse complement strand
CGCCGCGGGCATCAGCCTGAGCAACGACCTTAGTGAAGGCGTCGAACATTGAGTAGCTCCTGGTTCTCGACTGTTCGAAGTCGGGAGTGGGTGGGTAAGGGGGTGAGGGGCCTGGCCACCCCAGGGGTGGTCGGTTCCTCGGTCTGGCGGGTTCCTGCAGCAGGAGCAGGTCCCGTTTGACCTGACCATTGTTGGACCCCGGCACCTGGCACTGTGTCCGACTTAACAATCGGTCACTGCGATCCAATGGCATGAAAAAGCCCCTGCAGGCAGGGGCGAAGAAGGCGATGGACTCTGTGGATGTCGGACCCGGATCAGGCTTTGCCGCCCTTCTGCTTGGCCTTGCGGGGCGGGGCCTCATTGGGGGCGGCGGGGGCCAGGTCCGTGCCGGTGACCGCCACATCGGTGATCTTGCCCCCAAGGCGGTGAACGAGCCGGAGGGTTTCGTTCATCCGCGTATAGGGCACCTTCATCACATAGTCAGCGGTCCGTACGAAATCGTTCTTGGCTAGACCGGTGACCGTGATCGTGACCTGGCGACCACTGCTGAAACTGGTGCCTCGATTTCCTGCTGAAACTTTCATGGAAACAAAGCGTGGAAGGGATGGAAAGAAGCGGGGATCCGATCAGTTGATCGGGGTGATGCTGGCGATTCGACCACCTTCGCGATGAATCTGTTGCTGGTACTCCAGCAGTTTGTTGAAGGGGATGAAACGAACGCGGTTGCTGCGCTTGTGCAGGCGGTAGTTGTTGAAGCCGCTGATCTCCACCCGGAAGGTGCGGCCTTCCTCGCCGGCACCCACTCCCTGGCGGGTCACGCCGTCGGCGGTCACCTTGCGGAAAACGCTTCCTTTGGCATTCGGGCTCACCACCGGCATTGCCGCTTCCGCATGCACAGAAGGGTTGAGGCGTGACTGGTTCTTGCAGATGTCGCCTTTCACCGAGGCGGCGGCACCGCGGCTGAGCTGCAGCATGTAGGAGAACTGCAGGCCCTGCTGGCCGGCGGAATAGTTCCAGCCGTGCAGGTAGGGAACCACCTCTTCCCCGAAGCGCTCCTGGTACTCAGGGCTGTCGATGTAGGAATCGATTTCGGCTTCGTAGCCCTGCTCCTGCAGGATCGTGAAGTGGTGCAGCATCTCGGCTTTGTTCTGGGGGGCGCGACCCAGCAGATGCTTGTGATTCAGTTCAATGAATCGGTAGGCGTTGCAGTTGCTGAAGAAGCGGTCCCTGTAGAGGTTGCTCTTCGCCACCTGGCGCACGAATTCGCGAACGCTCAGATAGCCACGGCGAAACAGCGACTCCGGGCCTTCCAGACGATCACTCTCCAACACGTACTGACGGCCGAGCACCTGCTGGTACACGGCGCGGATCAGGGCGGTCTTGTCCAGCGACGAACTGGAAGCCCAGTTTTCTTGGTTGCGGCTGGAGAAGCGCTCGATGCCCAGATAGGCAGCGTTGGCGAGTGTCATGGGGTGGGGTCTGGTGAGTTGCGGGGAGAAAAGCAGGAAATCTGCAGAACGGACAGCCGTGCGGCCGTGCATTGAGGTGCGCCGGCAGGCAGCCGCGGGACTGTCTCAACCAGAGGCTGCAAGGCGGATCCTATGGGCCCCCCAAGGCCAGGACGAGAGCCTTTCACAATCGTTACAAACCTCCCGCGCGGGCTGCCTCTGGCGCCTGCGCACTGGGCCGATACCATCCGGCCAATTCCCTGTCCCGTCATGGTCTCTGCGGAAAGGAGCCCCGCTTCCCTGGAGCGTCTGGCTGACCAGCTCTCCACCCTCTCCGAGCTGACCGAAACACTCACCTATCGCCTGCTGGATCTGGAGGAGCGCCTGGGTCAAAAGGAAGCCCAGATCCTGGCTTTGCTGGAGGGGGCGGCCGGCGCCGATCCCTCCCATGCGCTGGAGGAGCGGCTGGCGGAAACGGATGATCGCATCAGCAGGATCGAGGCGGTTCTGGAGGGTGAGGCTTCCGGCCACCCGGCTCCAGGCCGCAACCAACCCCGGGTCCTCAGCCCTGCCGCCCGCCTGATGGCACCGATCGAGGCCCCGGCCCGACACCGGAAGGGAGCCAGCGTCGAGGCTTACGGGGGGGAAGAGGAGTTCGATCCGATCGAGTCGGAGGAGGATCCCTTCATTGAGGAAGGCGAGCAGCCGTTCATGGATGACATGGACGAGCTGATCGCCTGATCCCCGATCACCTGTTTCAGCCGGCGCTGCGGGTGCTGAGCATCGTGGCCGCCGTGATCAGCACAAAGGCGGTGATCCCGAATCCACCGGCCGTCACGATTCCTTGCCAGATTCTGCGGGCCAGCGGCGAAGGGGCATCGGCCAGCCAGGCCGGGCGTGCCATCGAGAACGAGCTCGTCGGACTCCAGGCGGTGCCACGGCCTGCAGGGGCCCGGCGGGCGCTGACCTCCCGCCAGTAGGCGTCGTAACGGGGGGCTTGCTGGTTGAAGGGCAGCACTCCCTGGGCGCGTCCAGCCAGCACCCTCGAACGCTGATAGGGAACGGTGTCGGTACCGAAGTTTTCGAGGTATTCGGGGGAATTCAGCAGGCTGTCCACCAGCCCTCCGAGGCCCTGTTGCGCAATCAGGATCGAGAGGGCGATCCGCTCCTGGTCGCCATGCACAGGTCGGCCCAGAACTCGGCCCACGATCTGATCCACCATGCGGTAGTTGCTGTTGCAGCGATAGAAATCGTTGCGGAATTTGTCGGAAAGCAGCAGGCCACGGATGAAGTCACGCACCGAGATCTGGCCGCTGCGCAGCTGCGACTCCAGCACAGGATCGCGATCCACCTTGAAGGCATGAAAATAAATCTGCCGATAGGCCTGCGCAATCAGTTCGTCCACGTTGCCGGGCTTGCTGGCATTGCCCTGGGGCCGCTGGCGGGGGCTTTCATCGCCGCCGACGGCAAAGCTCTTCACCCGGGCGTTCAGACTGACGGGTGTCGTGGACAACAAAGGCAGGGCCATCGAAACAGGAGGAGAAGGACCGGCCGGAAAGGTAAGGCTGATGGCCTTTGCCGGTAGCCTCCCTCCCCCATCTCCTCAAACACCGTTACGCAGGACGTACTGACGAAGTTCAGGTATCAAACGCGGCCAGCCAGGCCTCGGGGATTTCCTCGCTGTAGTCGTCGGTGCGCTCGAATTCGAAAGGGCCGGCCAGGGAGCCCCAGAGTTGTTCATGGGTGATGGGGTCATGGCCGCGATCGATGGTTCGCATTCCCTGGGGGGCGAGTTCGAAGCTGCTCACGAGATAGGCAGTGGCTCCCTTGCGTTCCACCAGGCAACGGCATCCCGGCTCCACTTCGCCCACAAACCCCTGGCCCTGTTCGCGCACCACATACGTGCATCCCTCCAGGGGGCGGAGGTCCTCGCTGTCGATGCTGTGCCGCTTGGCTTCATCCTCCACAGCGCCCCAGAAGCGTTCGGCCTCGTGAAGGGCCTGGTTATGGATGATCAGCTCTCCGGAGCCCGCCCGTTCGGCCCGCAACACCCGGATCCGATAGGGGGCCGCCGGGTTGATGGCATAGGACTGCTCCAGCAGCAGGGATCCCGGCGCCAGCTGGGGCAGAGGCCGGAATTTCACCAGGATGTGGGCGTAGAGAGGGGGGTTGTCAAAGGCCTGGGCCTGATTGCTGTACCCGGCGCACAGCATCCGCACGAGGCGGGAGAGTGAACTGCTCATGTCTGGGAAGGCTCGTCGGGGAGGGGCTCAGAGACCCAGAAGACGGAGGCGGAATTCGGCCACCTGCCTGGCCATCTCCGGATTCTCCTTCAGAAACGGATGGTCGCTGACCCGCTCCAGAATCAGGGGCAGCTTGGCCTCGTTCTCCAGTCCATGCTCAGGATCGGAGAGGCTGTGCTCTTTCCAGGCCTCATCAAAGGTCTGGGCGAAGCTGTCGGCGTTGTTGAAGATCTGATCCCTGAGGATCGGATCGGGTCTGTCTCCCATCGACACCGGTCGATCCATCGGCGCTTCCGTGTGATCCGCGCACCGCATCATGTCATCGGATTGGGCCGGTCGGTCTTCCGCACCGGGGAGAAACCCCTCTGCGGCCCGTTCTTTGTCCTACACAAGAATGAGCCGGAATCAGGCCCTTGAAGATCACCCATTGCGGAGAGCAACATCTGCTCTGCCTCAGCTCCGAGGAGGTGGCCCTGCTTGTGGATCTGTGTCATGCCGCGGCCATTTCCGGGCATCTCTCCTCCCGGAAGGCCCAGCAGCGTCGCCTGCAGGGCTTCATGGCCGATGTGCAGACCTCTCTGTTCCCCACGGCTCAGTCGGTCTGGCAGCGGGAGAGGCAGGTAGGGGAATCTCCAACTTCCAGAGCAGGTGCCTGTCTGGAAGAGAGCTTGGAAGGAGGCAATGCCAGGACCCAGATTTGAACTGGGGACACGGCGATTTTCAGTCGCCTGCTCTACCAACTGAGCTATCCCGGCCCGTCGCCGCAGCGACTGGCAAATCTTAGATCACGGCCCCCCTCGTTTCCCTGGTGGGCTAGTGCCCCTGGCCTTGATCCCCGCTCCGGGGTGCGGGCCAGGCAGAGCAGGCCCCGTACCCGCCAACCGGCCTGCCCGAGGCAGAGAGCAGCACTCTCCGCCGTGGCACCACTGGTGAGGATGTCATCCACGATCAGCACGGGGTGGCGCCGCCCCTCACTGGCTTCCCCCCTGTTCCGGCATCGAAACGCCTGGTGCTGGTTGGCGAAGCGCATGCTCCGATTGAGGTGGTGTTGTCCCAGCACGGGGTGGGCACGTTCAAGAAGTTCAGGCACACAGCGCCAGCCGAGGCGTCGAGCCAGCCTGCGGCTGATCAGCCCGGGCAGGGGGTTCGCCTTTTTCTTCCAGCTGGGGATCGGCAGCAGCAGCGGCTTTTCGGAGCGTTCCCCTGGGGCGCTGAGCTGGTGGAGCACCTGGCCGGCCAGCAGATCGGCGAGTGCCTCGACCACCGGGGCGTGGGCCTGGCGGCGGGCCCGCAGCAGTTGCTTTCTCAGGTCGCCGCTGTAGCTGCCCACCGCCCACCAGGCCAGGGAAAGAACGCCCTGCAGGCCTGCCGCAGGCAGGTCCAGCCGTTCCCGACAGGCCTGGCACAGGCTGCTTTCGCCCCGGGAGTCCTGCCGCCAGGGAAGGGCCTGGTGGCAGAGGGGGCAGATGGGCCTGGCAATCCAGTCGATCGGCAACCAGAGGGGGTTGCGACAGGGGAGGGTGGTCAGGAGAGGAGCTGCCGGCGGCAGGGGAGATCCCTCAATCCTTCCCAGGCAGGGACCGCAGCATCGCCACCAGGGTGCGATGGGCATCCTCGCTGTCCGTGAGGAGATGGTCGAAGGGCACCTCCAGGGGGGCGCCGTCCACCTCGAGTCGCATCACTTCCGGCTCCACCGCCAGCATGCGGGCTGTGATCGCCTCCACTTTTCCCCCGTAGTGCCGGGCGTAGGCGAGCACGGCCTCGGCGTGGTCGTCGTTCATGTGCTTGCAGATCCGATCGCTGACGGCGGGGGTGAGGGGGTCGGCGGACATCGCGGGTTGGTTGGGGGGTCTGGGGATTCTGGGATCAGGCGGCGGCGAATCGCTGCCAGAGCAGCAGGCCCAGTCGGATGGCACTGAAACTCACGTAACCGGCCAGGATCACGAACAGCGCCATCGAGAGGATCGAACCCAGACGTTCGTTCATGGGGAAGGGAAAGGGGTAAGGGTTCCCATCCTGCCCAGGGGTGGAGCGGATCGCAGCAGGGCCCGGGCGGCCAGGCGGGCCATGCCAAGGGCCGCACTCAGGCCGGGGCGATTGAGCACGGGAATTCCCAGTAGCCGCGAGCGCAGGGCCCGCCACTGGGGATTGCGAGCTCCGCCCCCGAGGCTGATGACCCGTTGCACCGGAGGTGCCCCCAGTTCCTGCAGGCGTTGCCAGCCGAGCGCCTCGATCCGGCCCAGGCCCTCCAGCAGAGCCTGCAGATAGAGCGCATCACTCACCGAGCGTGGCTCGAGCACTGGTTCCAGTTGGGGGTCATCGATCGGGAAGCGTTCTCCCACCTGGCTCATGGGCCGCAGCATCAGCCCGCTCGGCCGGGCTGGATCGATCTGGCGACTGAGTTCAGCGATCTGCGGATCGCTGAAGAAGCGTCGCAGGATGCCGGCGCCTGCATTGGAAGCGCCCCCCACCAGCCATTGCCCCTCAATCCGGTGGCAGCTGATGCCGGCGCCACCGATCGGGGCCGCCACGAATTGTTTGAGCACCAGGGTGGTGCCGAGCACGGCGATCCCATCGCCTGCCCGGGGCTGCGTCGCCAGGACCGCGGCATTGGCATCGGTGCTGCCTGCCACGACCAGGCAGGTGCTGGGCAGGCCCAGCACCTTGGCGGTGCTGGCGTCGAGGGGCCCCAGAACCATCCCACTCGGACAGATCCGCGGCAGTGCGCCACTCCAGGATTGCCGGCCGATGCTTCCCGCCCAATTCCCCTGCTGCAGATCCCAGCCCAGGCGCAGATTGTTGCCTTCCTCACCCCAGCGCCAGTCCCCGAGCAACCAGCCCATCAGCCAGTCGGCCTGATGGCGGAGCCACCAGGAACCCTGGGGGAGTTCTGCGGCCCGTACTCCTTCCAGATCTGCGGCCTTTTCCAGCAGGTGGAGGGCCCTCACCAGGCTGCCGCTGGCGGAGGTGGCCAGGGCATGGTCGGCCGCCAGGAGCGCGGCGGCCTGCTGGAGTTCAGGAAAGGCCCGGTGATACGGAATCGCCTCCCCCAGGCCAGCGGGGGCCAGGGCTCCATCGGGGCGGCAGAGCAGCAGGGTGCCGGAGGTACCGTCGATGGCGATCGCCCGCGTGTGGGTCCGCTGGGCCGGGGTCAACCGACCGATCAGGTCGATCACCCCCTGGCGCCATGCCTCCGGATCCTCGAACCGGCCGGGATAGGGATTGCTGTGCTCCACCAGGGGAGTGCCCCCGGAATCCACCAGGGCAAGGCGGAGGCCGCTGCTGCCGAGGTCGATACCAAGGGCGTGGCTGAGCTCCCGGGCGGCAGGCACGGTTTCAGGCGGCGGTTCCCACCCGGTTGGCGGTGGCCTGGCGCAGGGTTGTGGCGATCGAATCCACGTTCTCCCAGGGCAGGTTCAGATCGCTGCGCCCGAAGTGACCGTAGGCAGCCACGTCCTGATAGAACCGGCCTCCTCGCTGCTGGGGCAGGTTGCGCAATCCGAAGGTTTCGATGATGGCCCCCGGCCGCAGGTCGAAGTGCTCCTGCACCAGGGCGGTGAGGTCGGCATTGCTGATCGCTCCCGACCCGAAGCTCTCCACCAGGATGCTCACCGGGCGCGCCACCCCGATGGCGTAACTGAGCTGCACTTCCACTTTCCGGGCCAGACCTGCGGCCACGAGGGCCTTGGCCACGTAGCGGGCGGCATAGGCGGCTGAGCGGTCCACTTTGGTGGGGTCCTTGCCGGAGAAGGCTCCACCGCCATGGCGGGCGTAACCGCCGTACGTGTCCACGATGATCTTGCGGCCGGTGAGGCCCGCATCCCCCTGGGGGCCGCCGACCACGAACTTGCCGGTGGGATTCACCAGGAAGCGGGTGGTGGCCCTTTCCGGCTGAAGGCTGAGATCGGCGGTGGCCGGTTCCACCACGTGGGTCCAGAGGTCAGCGGCGATCCGCTCGCGTAGGGCGCCTTCTTCGCTGATCCCGTCGATTTCGGCGGTGTGCTGGGTGGAGATCAGGATCGTGTCGATCGCCACGGGTCGATCGTCCTCATAAACCACGCTCACCTGGGTCTTGCCGTCGGGCAGGAGGTAGCCGAGGCTGCCGTTGTGCCGCACCTCCGCCAGGCGCCGGGCCAGGCGGTGGGCCAGGCTGATCGGAAGCGGCATCAGCTCCGGCGTTTCATCGCAGGCATAGCCGAACATGATTCCCTGGTCGCCTGCTCCCACCAGATCCAGGGGATCCCCATCGTGGTCATCGGCTTCGTTCACGCCCTGGGCGATGTCGGGGGATTGCTGGTCGAGGGCCACCAGCACGGCGCAACTGTTGGCATCGAATCCGCCGGCCCGGGCGCCGGCATAGCCGATCTTTTCAATCACCCCGCGCACGAGGGTGTTGAAGTCAACCCGGGCGTTGGTGGTCACCTCTCCGGTGATCAGGCACAGCCCTGTGTTCACCACCGTTTCGCAGGCCACCCGCGAGGCTGGGTCCTGGTTCAGCAGCGCATCAAGCACAGCATCGCTCACCTGATCACAGATCTTGTCGGGATGGCCCTCTGTGACCGATTCCGAGGTGAAGACGTAGCGGCTCATGCCTGCTGGCCCTTTGAAGTTGATTCGCAAGCTTATGTCCCCTGAGCGGGACGGGCCTCCAGTTCGCTCCAGTGGAGCACCTGGGGGAATGCCGGGTCCAGCGGGGCTGGATGCTGCCAGCCGCTGGGGTAGCCCAGCACCACCCCGACCCCGGCCGCCCGGGCCATGCGCAGGTCGCTGTTGGCGTCGCCGATCAGGGCGCAGCGTTGGGGATCCACACCGAGCTCTGCGCAGAGACCATGCACCGCAGCCGGATCCGGTTTGCGTGGTCGATGTTCGGCGCTCCACAGCCCATCGAATTGAGCTTCCAGGCCATGGCTGGCCAGAAACATCCGGATGCCCTCCTCATGGTCGTTGCTGATCACGGCGCAACGCAGGCCGGAGGCCCGCAGTCGCTCCAACATCGGCAGCAGGCCCTCGGTGGGTTGGGGGCGGTGTTCGCTTCCTTCCCCATGGAGGCGATCGGTGTGATCAAACACCTCCTCCGCCAGGGCCAGGGCTTCGGGCCAGCCCATCCCCACCTGAGCCAGGGCCGTGGCTGTGGAGATCAGGTTGTGCTCCCGAGCCGCCACCGCGATGGTGCCGGCCGGGTGGAGGCCGTTGGTTCCCAGTCCATAGGCCCGTTCCAGCAGGTCCCGCAGGCTTTCGGCCTGGGGGACCCCCCGGCCAGCAGCCAGCTCCAGACAATGAAAAACCCTGGCTTGCGCCAGGGCTAGGAGCATGGGCTCGCTGTGGCTCATGGTGCCGTCCTTGTCGAACAGCACGACATCGAGATCACAGGGTTGGCCCTTGTGGGAGGGGCCCCCGAAGGAAACGAGGGCCTCACCACGAAGCAACAGATGGGCCATGCCCTCAGAAGTGGAAGGAAGATCAGTCGAGCGTGACGCCCATGGGCTCATTCTCCTCAGCCTGCTCCAGCAGCATCTGCTTGTAGCGGGCCGCCATCTCCTCCGCCTTGTCGAACACCTTCTGGGGATCGCTGAGCATGTCACCCGGCTCGGGTTCGAGGGCCTTGGTGGAGAGGGAGATCCGGCCGCGTTCGGCATCGAGATCGATGATCATCACCTTCATCTGGTCATTGACATTGAGCACCGTGTGGGGCGTCTCAATGTGCTCGTGACTGATTTCGGAGATGTGCAGCAGGCCGCTGACGCCACCGATATCGATGAAGGCACCGTAGGGCTTGATGCCACGGACGGTGCCGAGCACCACCTCGCCCACTTCCAGGCGATTCATCTTGCGCTCCACCAGGGCGCGACGATGGCTGAGCACCAGGCGGTTCCGCTCTTCGTCCACCTCCAGGAACTTGAGGGGGAGGAAATCGGCCACGAGTTCTTCCTTGGCCTTGCGGGTGCTGATGTGGCTGCCGGGGATGAAGCCGCGCAGGCCTTCCACCCGCACCAGGGCACCACCACGGTTGGTGGCGAAAACCTCGCTGTAGATGGTGGCGTCTTCCTTCTGGAGCTGGCGCACCCGTTCCCAGGCCCGCTGGTATTCAATGCGGCGGATCGAGAGGGTGAGCTGGCCATCCTCATTCTCTTCGCTGAGGATGAAGAACTCACGCACCTCCCCTGGCTCGAGCACATCGGAGAGATGCTCCACCCGGTTGATCGACACCTCCTGCAGAGGCATGAATGCGGCGGTCTTGGCGCCGATGTCGATCATTGCCCCCTTGGATTCGAGGGCGAAGACGGTGCCATTGACAACGTCGCCGGGCTTGAAGTTGTAGTCGTACTTGCTGAGAAGGGAGGCAAATTCGTCGAGCGTGAACCCCACTCCTTCGCTGTCGCGTGAGGAGCTGCGGCTGCTGGAGTCGTCGGCGCTGGGCACCTCTTCCGGAATTTCGAGGTCGAGCGCGGCGGCATCAACCGCAAGATCAGGCTCAGCCGTCTCCAGGCTGGTCGCTGCGATCTCGATTTCGGAGGAAGGGGTAACGGTCATGGAGAAACGGCGGTCTGCCCGAGGCAGTGCGAGGGAGATGCCAAGGCTGCCCGCCTGCAGTCCTGGCCAATTCAACATTGTACCAACAGGTCTCTCTGATCACAGGTGAGCAGTGCAGCCCTCTCAGCTGACGGCAGCGAGTCGGGTCTTTGCCTTGCCGCGCCCAGTGGTTTGGCTGTTCAGTCCCTCGAGGGTGGCCACGAAGTCGGAGACACTCTGGAACTGGCGGTAAACGGAGGCGAAGCGCACGTAGGCCACCTCACTCATCTCCCGCAGTCGCAGCAGCACCAGTTCTCCGATTTCGTTGCTGCTCACCTCCCGGCTGCTGCGTTGCTGCAGCGCCAGTTCGATGTCGTCCACCACGGTTTCCAGCAGAGCCGGCTGCAATCCGGTTTTTTCACAGGCCCGCAGCAGGCCATGCAGAAGCTTGGATCGATTGAAGGTTTCTCTGCTGCTGTTGCGCTTCACCACGGTGATCGGCACCGTTTCCACCCGTTCATAGGTGGTGAAACGAAAATCGCAGTTCAGGCATTCTCGCCGCCGACGCACACTGCGTCCGCCATCGGCCGCCCGTGACTCCAGTACCCGGCTATCCGTGTGTTGACAGGAGGGGCATTGCATCCCCGGAAACCGAGCATTGTGTGTGCTGAGTGTAGACAGCGATTCTTCGCTTGAGAAGGGGGGGATTGATTGCCCATGAAAAAACCCCTGCACAGGCAGGGGTTGGAGGATCAGGCGAGGGGGCTCACTTGCCGATCTTCGGGGGATCGCGGAACGCGATGGCGAAGAACAGGGTGGAGATGGCCAGGGCCA
The DNA here is from genome assembly GCA_046342815.1 of Cyanobacteriota bacterium. Lineage (GTDB taxonomy): Bacteria > Cyanobacteriota > Cyanobacteriia > PCC-6307 > Cyanobiaceae > Cyanobium. The sequence goes on along the minus strand of JBKDOV010000117.1, from coordinate 15,927 downwards.
GGATCAGGATGTAAGCGAAGCTCTCCATGGGGAATCCTCGGGGGTCCGGAGTTCAGCTGAGGGTGGTGCCGGCCGGGGGCACGTAACCCTCGGGAAGACGGCGGGTCGACTTGTCGCCCAGTTTCTGGAACAGACCGAACTCAACCTGATCACCCAGGTCGGGATCGATGCCGGCGAACACGTCGCGGTACAGGGTGCGGGCCCCGTGCCAGATGTGTCCGAAGAAGAAGAGCAGTGCGAAGCAGGCGTGGCCGAAGGTGAACCAGCCGCGGGGGGAACTGCGGAAGGTGCCGTCGGAGTGGTAGGTCTCGCGGTCGAATTCGAACGCCTCACCCAGCTGGGCCTTGCGGGCCAGACGCTTGACGTCGGCGGGATCAGTGAATTTCTGACCATTCAGTGCTCCGCCGTAGACAGTGGCGGTAACGCCCTGCTGTTCGAAGGAGTACTTGGCTTCCGCACGACGGAACGGGATATCGGCCCGAACCACCCCTTCCTCATCCTGGAGAACCACAGGGAAGTTCTCGAAGAAGTTGGGGAGACGGCGAACCTGAAGTTCGTGGCCTTGCTTGTCGGTGAAGGAAATGTGACCCAGCCAGCCGGTGGGCAGGCCATCGCCATTGACCATCGGACCGACCCGGAACAGACCGCCCTTGGCAGGGCTGTTGCCCACGTAGTCGTAGAAGGCGAGTTTCTCGGGAATGGCAGCCCAGGCTTCAGCCGGGGTGGCACCGTTGTCGATCGCCGTCTGCACCCTGCGGTTGATCTCCGTCTTGAAGTAGCTCTGATCCCACTGATAGCGAGTGGGGCCGAACAGTTCAACAGGAGTGGCGGCAGCGCCGTACCACATGGTTCCGGCCACCACGAAGGCGGCAAAGAACACGGCGGCGATGGCACTGGCCAGCACGGTTTCGATGTTGCCCATGCGCAGCGCCTTGTAGAGACGCTCAGGCGGACGGGTGGTGATGTGGAAGATGCCGGCGATGATTCCCACAATGCCGGCCGCAATGTGGTGGGCAACGATGCCGCCGGGATTGAAGGGATTGAATCCTTCTGGTCCCCAGGCCGGCTGTACCTTTTCGAGGTGACCGGTCAGGCCGTAGGGGTCAGAGACCCACATGCCTGGCCCGAACACGCCGGTGAGGTGGAAGGCACCGAAGCCGAAGCAGCCGAGGCCGGCGAGCAGGAGATGGATACCGAAAATCTTGGGAAGGTCCAGTGCCGGTTCGCCGGTCCTGGGGTCTTGCCAGATCTCGAGATCCCAGTAGGTCCAGTGCCAGATGGCCGCCAAGAAGAGAAGGCCACTGAAAATGATGTGGGCGGCGGCAACGCCTTCGAAGCTCCAGAAGCCTGGATCCACACCGGTTTCACCGGTGATGCTCCAGCCACCCCAACTGCCCGTCACGCCAAGGCGGGCCATGAATGGCATGACGAACATGCCCTGGCGCCACATCGGGTTGAGGACCGGGTCGGAGGGATCGAAGATGGCGAGCTCATAAAGCGCCATGGAGCCGGCCCAGCCGGCAACCAGGGCGGTATGCATGAGGTGCACTGCGAGCAAACGGCCCGGGTCGTTGATGACGACCGTGTGCACCCGGTACCAGGGCAATCCCATGGGGGGTCAGGTCTGGGTTGACAGTTGATCGATCGCGCCGCAGCTGCGGTTGGATCGTTCGTTGATCGGCGGACACCGATCCGTCTGGCGATGGTAAGGGGTGCGGACTGCCGTACGCGCTTGCTGGTTACGGACCGCAACTGCCGGTTCCACAATGAGTTGCCGATCCATCCCCCTGAGGTGTCTCCATGCCCGTCATCCGTTTCGTTCGCGAAGGGCGCGATGTGGAGTGCTACCCGGGCGAGAACCTGCGGGAGGTGGCGCTGCGGGAGGGGATCGAGCTCTACGGGCTCAAAGGAAAGCTCGGCAATTGCGGGGGGTGCGGCCAGTGCATCACCTGTTTCGTGGAGGTGCCCGAGGGCACGGCGAGCACGGCGTTGAGTGGCCGTACCACGGTGGAGGATCAGAAACTGCGGCGCCGGCCCCAGGAATGGCGGCTTGCCTGCCAGTCGTTGGTGCAGGAGTCGCTTGTGGTGGTGACCAGGCCCCAGGTGGGCTTGCCGGATCGGGCGGCGGCTCTCGCTGCCGCCCTGGCCGAGCCCCTGCCCCCCGGGCCCATCGCCTGGCCAGCTCCGCCGGTTGAAGAGATGGAGGATCAGGAGGAGGAGCCCCAGGCTTCCGCCTCCGCAACGAGCGATGAAGCGGCCGCCGAACCGGCGGAGGGACGGTGATACTTTCTCAGGACTTCCCCCACAGCCATGGAAACCAACGATCTCGGTTTCGTTGCCAGCCTCCTGTTCGTTCTGGTTCCTGCGGTGTTTTTGATCGTTCTCTACATCCAGACCAGCAGCCGTCAGGGGGGCTGATGCCTCCCCAACCTCTGCTGGGCTGATCAACCTCTGCTGGCCTGAACAGATCAGCGGCGCCCCTCCGGCTCCCTCACCAGCAGGACGGGGGCCGGAGCATGCACGCGGATGTAGTCGCTCACAGAGCTTCCCAGCAGGCGATCCAGATCCACCAGGCCCCTGGCCACAAGCGGCCTTCGGTCCTGGGAGGCGATCACCATCAGGTCGACGTTCGCCTCCGCCGCCGCTGCGCAGACGGTGCGCCCGATGTCTCCGGTGCGATGCAGCGGCTCCAGGGTCACTCCGAGGCTGCGTGCCTTCTGGATGGCCTTTTCCAGCACCTCATCGGCCGGGCTGCGACCGCCGCGGGAGGGGGTGATGTCCTGGCGGGTCACGTGAACTCCGATCAGGCTTCCCCCCGGAATGCCACGTACCAGTTCACAGGCCAGTCGCAGGGCGTCGTCGCCCACGCCGGTGCCGTCCACCGCCACCATCACCCGGTGGATCGCCTTCACGTAGAGGTCATCCCGAACCAGCAGCATCGGCCGGGTGGACAGCTGAAAGACGTACTGGCTGGCGCTGTTGCCCAGAATCGACTGGAGGCGCCCCAGCCCCCGGGATCCCATCACAATCAGGTCGGCATCGAGTTCTTCTGCCACCTTGAGCACGGTCTGCTTGGTGTCTCCTTCCCGGACCAGCCGGTTCACGGCCCCAGGATCGAGATTCAGCCGTTGGATCGCAGCGTCGATCAGGCCGTTGGCCTTCTGGCGATGCTCCTCAAGATCCTGGCTTCCCTGCTCGGGAATCACATGCAGAAGATTGATGCGTGCCTCGCGGCAGGGGGGGATGTCGCGCAGGATGCGCACCATCTCTTCCACGTGGCCTATGCCGGAATCGGCAATCAGAAGGTTGCGGAACACTGTCTTTTTCTGGCTCTTTCGAAGCCTATGGCTGATCCACAATTCAATGCCCTTTCCGGTGAAGTCCGTGATGCAGCCGCAGGACCAGCTTTCCTGGTGCCTCCGTCGCCGGGTGCTTCCCCAGCACACGGATCATGCGGGGGTGATGTGGCACGGTGCCTATCTGGCCTGGCTGGAAGAAGCCCGGGTGGAGGCTCTGGCAGAGGTGGGTCTGGCCTACAGCGATCTTTCCGCCCGGGGGCTGGAGCTGCCGGTGGTGTCGCTGGCGATTGACTATCGCCAGGCGCTGCGGCACGGGGATCAGGTGCTGCTGCGGAGTCAGGTGCTGCCCCGTCAGGGGGTGAAGCTGCCCTGGAGCAGTTGCTTCCTCACGCAGGCAGGGGAGGTGGCGGCGGTGGCCAGGGTGGAGCTTGTGGCGGTGGAACTGGCCGCCAGCACCCGGCGCCGGCTGCTGCGCCGCCTGCCCCCTGACCTGGATCAGGCGATCGGGGCCCTGATCGCCGGCCCCTCCACCTCCGCTTTTTAGTACATTTGTACCCAATGCCGGTCTTCGGTTGGCCTGGCTCTGGAGGCGGATGGTTCGGGCGCGGGTGGGATGGGATTGGCGCCGCCGTTGCTGGTGGTTGCTGTGGAGTCGGTGCCCCGGGATCGGCTGGGTGCGTCTGCGCCAGCTCGAGATGGCGTGCGGAGGTCTGGAGGCGGCCTGGGAGGCGTCTGCCGTCAGTCTTTCCAGCCTGTCTGGGTGGAATCGGGGGCTGATTGGGCAGGTGGAGCGATTCCGTGCCCGCTGGGGGGCCGATCCGCTGCCGCGGTTCTGCCGCTCCGAGGGCTGGGGCAGAAGGGCGCTTCTGCCAGGTGATCTCCGCTGGCCCGAGGGCATCAGCCAGCTGGAGCGTCCCCCTCTGGTCCTCCACTGGCAGGGCAGAGGCTCCCTCTGGGTTCCTCTGCAGCAGCGGCGGGCCGTGGCCGTGGTCGGAACCCGCCGACCTTCCGCCCATGGGTTGGCCATGGCGCGGCGGCTTGGGGCGGCCCTTGCCCAGGCGGGCTGGCCGGTGGTGAGCGGCCTGGCCGAAGGGATCGATGCGGCGGCCCACCAGGGATGCCTGGAGGCCGGTGGTGTGCCGGTGGGGGTGTTGGGTACCCCTCTGGAGCGGGTCTATCCCAGGCACCATGGAGTTCTGCAGGCGAGCGTCTGCTCGAGGGGTCTGCTGGTGAGCGAGCAACCCAAGGGCGCTGCCGTGCAGGCGGCCCATTTCGCCCGTCGTAATCGGCTGCAGGTGGCTCTGGCCTGTGCCCTGGTGGTGGTGGAGTGTCCGGAGGCCAGTGGAGCGCTCCATTCGGCTGATCTGGCCTGGAAGCAGGGACTGCCGCTCTGGGCGGTACCGGCCGATGCCGCCCGGTCTTCAGCCCTCGGCAGCAACCGTCTGCTGGTGCAAGGCGCCACTCCCCTGCTGGACCCTGCCGAATGGATTCACCAGCTCGGACCAGGGCCCCTCGTTGCCAGGGGCCCTGGCCCGCTGCGTCCGCCGGGGCCCGCTGATCGCCACCAGAGCAGGCTGCTGAAGGCGGTGGCGGAAGGTGCCTCGCTGGAGCAGCTTTCCCTGGTTCTGGAGCGGCCGGCTCTCGAGCTCACCAAGGACCTCCTGGATCTTGAGCTGGCCGGCCTGGTGCGTTCCGAGCCCGGCCTGCGATGGCGACCCTGCTGATGCTTTTGCTGCTTAGGGTTGCCGAACGGGCCCGATCAGCCTCCATGCCGCCGCCTGTTCCCTCGGTGCAAAGCGACTCCCTGGATGTGCTGGCCGCCAGTGAGGTCACATCTGCGGAAAGTCTGCTGCTCTGGAGACGGAGCCTGCTGCAGCGTGGGGGCCATCCCCCCGATCTCGACTGGCTTCTCGATCTTGTGGGTGGGCTCGGCTGGTCGGAGCTGCAGGCATTGCGGCTCCACCCGGATCGTCCGGTGCGGCTGCTCCAGGGCCGCCCCTACCTGGAGCAGCTCTGGCAGCGCCATCTCGACCACGGCGAACCGCTGCAATACCTGGTGGGGCGTTGTCCCTGGAGGGATCTGGAGCTGATCGTGGCGCCTGGGGTGCTGATTCCTCGTCAGGAAACCGAACTGCTGATCGATCTGGCGTTGTCCCTGCTTCCTTCCCTCTGCGCAGACCTGCCCTCGCTGTGGGCCGATCTGGGTACAGGCTCGGGTTGCCTGGCTGTTGCCCTGGCCAGGGCCCTGCCCACTTGGCAGGGGTTTGCCCTTGATCGCAGTCCTGAGGCCCTGGCGCAGGCGGCGGAGAATCTTGGGGCCTCCGGGGCGGATCAGCGGGTGACTCTGCTTCACTCCGATTGGTGGGGGGCACTGGCTCCCTGGTGGGGATCCCTCCGGCTGGTGGTGAGCAATCCTCCTTACATCCCCACGGCCGTGGTCGCCGGGCTGGATCCTGTGGTGCGTGACCATGAACCCAGGCTGGCCCTCGATGGAGGCGCCGATGGTCTCGATGCGATCCGTCGGATTGTTGCCGGGGCCAATGGGGCTTTGGCGCCGGCCGGTCTGCTGGTGCTGGAACACCACCATGACCAGAGTGGAGCGGTGCTGGAACTGCTGCGCGCCGCCGGCATGGTGGATGTCCACGCCCATCCCGATCTGGAGGGCACCCTGCGCTTCGCCTCGGCAGCGCGGGAGGTAGCGCTGTGACAAGCCCTTCGGCCCGGGATTCTGCGCCGGATCTGCACGGCCGTGCCCTGCCTGGCGATGAGCTCGCCTCCCGGCTCCGTTGCGGTGCTGCGGCGTTGTTCCCGACCGATACCCTGCCGGCGCTGGCCGCGGAGCCGGCGGCCGCCGCCCAGCTCTGGCGGCTGAAGCAACGCCCGGCGGAGAAGCCCCTGATCTTGATGGCCGCGGATCTGGATCCGCTGCTGGAGCTGCTCGGTATTCCCTGGGAGCCCGCCTGGTTGGAACAGGCGGAGCTTTCCTGGCCGGGTGCCGTCACCCTCGTTCTGCCGATTCAGGGGGAGATCACCCAGGCACTCCATCCGGGCGGCACCACCCTCGGATTGCGGATTCCAGCCTGCCCTCAGGCCCGGGAGTTGCTGCGATCCAGTGGCCCGCTCGCCACCACCAGCGCCAACCGTTCCGGTGCCGAGCCTGCCCGGGATGCCCAGGAGGCTGCCCGGCAGTTTCCCGATCTTCCCCTGCTGGCTCCGCTGCCCTGGCCCGCCGGTTCCGGGGTGGCCAGCCGTGTGATCGCCTGGGAGGAGGGTTGGCGTGAGCTCCGGCCCGGTGCCGGGTTCGCTTCCCCTTCGCCCTGAACTCCCATGCTCCCCGTCGCACTGGTGGTGCTGATGATCCTCAGCCTCAGCCATTGGGGGGTGGAGCCTCTTCTTGCTCTGCTGACCCCCTTGCTGAATCTTTCCTGGCTCGGCTGGGCTGGGCTGGCGATCCTGCTCTGGTTGTTTGCCGGTCCGCCTCAGGATTCCGGTCGCCTCTGAGCACGATTGCAAGGAGGCCAGGTCTGCGAAGATCCACTGGTGACACTCCCTTCCCCTGCTCAGCGACTGTCCCCGCGACCGTTCGGGAGCGTGGAGCAACTCGAGGAGTTGTTGAGGCTTTTTGGCCTATCCCTGGAGCTCTATCAACTCACCCAGGGCTCCTGCAGCGGCGACCTGCTGCCCCTGGGCTGTGACCGGGTGCAGATGGTGAGGATCCGTCTGGATCGGCCACTCCTGGTGATGGGGCCCAAGAGCAGTGAGCGGTTGCAGCTCTGCCTCAGTCTCGGCGCGCTGCGGCCGGGCGTGGTGGGGCTTCAATCCCACGGGGTGGAACTGGCCGATGATGTGATTTATGGGCTCGATCCCCAGCGTGATGTGCATCTGGTCACTCCCGATGCCTACGGAATGGCGTTGCTCAGCATCGATTCCCATCACCTGTTCACAAGCGCGGAAGCCATGGGCTTTCCCTGCCTTGAATCGGTGTTTCGCAAGCACAACTGGTTGCGCTTGGAGCCTGGGCGATTGCAGGAACTGCGCCGTTTTCTTGCGGAGCTCTTCGCTGCTGTGGAGGCTGGGGTGGGTCCTGTTGCGGCCTTGGCTGCCGAGGCGCCGTTGATTTCGCCGCAGGCGGATCTGCTGCCGCTGTTGCTCGAGGCGATTCTCGATGGGTGGGAGCGGCAACGTGGCGTACCCAAGGCGCCCCCTCGAATCGAGCTGGTGAAGCTCGCCGAGCAATGGGCCCGGCACCATCCCTCTGCGCCGATCACTCTGGAGGAGTTGTGCCGGGAGGTCTATGTGAGTCGCCGGAGCCTGATTCGTGGGTTTCAGGAGCATCTGGGCATGGGGCCGATGGCCTTTCTCAAGTTGCGTCGGCTCCATGGCGTGCGTCGCCAGCTGCTCGACCATCCGCCGGCCACGGGGCGGGTGGGGGAACTGGCCCACGCCTGGGGGTTTCCCAACTCAGGCCATTTCGCCCGCGACTATGCCCGCCTGTTCGGGGAATCCCCCAGTCAGACTTTGAAACACAAGCCTCGTTAGGGCGTGGAAGCCGAGCGCCTGGAGATGCCAGGGGGAAATGATGCCCATGCGTCAAAAGCCGGCTAACGGATTTGAACCGATGGCCTTCGCTTTACAAAAGCGCTGCTCTACCACTGAGCTAAGCCGGCAACGGGTCGAGATCTCGTCCCTTCAGGAGCTTATCGCTGTGCCAGCGACCACAGCAGCAACTGGGTGCGGTTGCTGCAGCCGGTCTTGGCCAGCAGGTTGGAAACATGGCTTTCGATGGTCCGAGGGCTCAATACCAGTACCGCCGCAATCGTTCGATTGGAGGCTCCTCGAAGCAGCTCGGCAAGCACCCTCTGCTCTGCAGGCGTGATCGTGGGTCTGGGCAACGCAGCTTCGGCCAAGGCAGGCAGGCAAGGGCTGGTCGATCCTTCCCGCCTGGCGTCAGCAACGATCCGGGAGTGGCGGCATCAGGGTCATTCGGGATCGGGATGCACCCAGGCGGGGATGGGCGCACTGCTGGTGTTGGCGATCTCGCGCAGCTCGCTCAGGTTGTTTTCCTTCTGCGAGGGAGTGCCTTCCGTGGGCGCGGTGCTGGTGGGGGCCGGCAGCTCATCGGCGGGGGCAGGGGGATCCAGCCGCCTGGCTCCCTTGATCGGCAGGTTGGCCAGCAGCGCGGTCACCCGGTCCTCGGTCTCCAGGCTCACATCGCAACCCTCAAGATCGATTTCCACGTAGCGCTGCACCACCTCCAGGATTTCGCGGCGCATCTGATCCAGTAACTCCGGGTTGAGGTCGCTGCGGTCGTGGGCCAGCACCAGTTGCAGTCGCTCCCTGGCCGTGCTGGCACTGGGCTGGGCCTGGCGTCCCAGCAGCCGATTGATGAAATCGAGCAGGCTCATCGGGCTCAGAAGATCTTGGTGGAGATGATGCGCTTGAGCTTGGCCCTCAGGCCCTGACGTTCCTTGGAGGGGTCAATGAGAGGAACCGATTCTCCCTGGAGGCGTCGGGCCACATTCAGATAGGCCTTGGCGGCGGGGGATCCAGTGCCGTTGAGGGTGAGGGGCTCCCCGCGGTTCGTGGAGACGATCACCTGTTCGTCCTCCACCACCAGGCCCAGCAGAGGGAGGGCCAGGATGTCGGTGACATCGTCCACGGCCAGCATTTCCTGGTTGGCCATCATCCGGGGCCGCACACGGTTAAGCACCAGCTGCACGGGCTGGACACCCTGGATGTTGAGCAGGCCGATGACCCGGTCCGCATCGCGCACGGCCGATACTTCGGGAGTGGTGATCACGATGGCTTCCTGGGCCGCGGCGGCTGCGTTCTTGAAGCCATCCTCAATTCCGGCAGGGCAGTCGATCAGCACGAAATCGGAGCGCTCCGCCAGCAGGGCCACGATCTTTTTCATGTCCTCAGGAGTCAGCCACTCGAGCATGCGGGGATTGCCCGCCGGCAGCAGCGAAAGGTTGGGCTCCTGCTTGTGCTTCACCAGCGCCTGCTCGAGGCGGCAGGTGCCGGCGAGCACCTCCTGGGCGGTGTAGACGATCCGGTTCTCCAGGCCCAGGAGCAGGTCGAGATTGCGGAGCCCGAAATCGGCATCCAGAACAGCCGTCCTGGAGCCAAGGCGGGCCAGGGCGATGCCGAGATTGGCCGTAAGGGTGGTTTTTCCGACTCCTCCTTTCCCGGAGCAGATCAGAATGATGCGGGCAGGGGCAGACGTCACGGCATCCATCGACGTGGAAGCAGGCTAAGCCAAGTCCTCTCCCCCCGATCAGTGCCGTTCTCCAGGGGGTTCAGAGCTGTTGCGGCCAGCCGGGCGAGGCGGGGTCGATCCGGATGGTTCCCCTCTCCAGGTAGGCCTGCTCCGCCAGTCCCGCAGGGGGGCGTTCCTCCGGCCCCCGGGCCACATGCTCCGCAATCCGCAGCTGGAGCGGTTGAAGCTGCAGAGCCGTGATCCGGGCCGAGGTATCGCCGTTGCGGCCGGCATGGGCCACGCCCCGCAGGCGTCCCCAGATCAAGACATGGCCGCCGGCGCTGATCCGAGCCCCTGGGTTCACATCCCCCAGCAGGAGCAGGGAACCCTCGGCCTGCAGATGGTCGCCGGAACGGAGCGTGCCGCGATGAATCGTCAGGCCAGCTTGGGCTGGGGGCTCCCCCTCGGCCGTTCCGGGGGGCAGATCCGGCATGTCTTCCGATTCGAGCCCAAGGGCTGAGGCCGCCACCAGCGTTTCTCCCTGGCTAGCCCGCACTTTCTTCAGATTCAGCCCCATCCTTTCCAGCAGCTTGCTGATCTCGATCAGTTCTGGAATCCGCAGTGGCCAGCCCCCGGCTTCCAGCACCACGCCGCCCTCCCGTTTTTCTTCCAGCTGCTGATTCCCGAGGCTGAAGCGCACCTCATCCACAGCCGAGGAGGCCTGCTCCTGGCGCGGCAGGCTCAGCAGATGCAGCTGACCAGGAGCCAGGGCCGGAATCAGTGCGGCGGGCATCGATTCATAAGGTGGGGCCAGGGAAACCTAGGCGCCTCGATCGCTCCCCTTTCTCTCCCTGAGGTGACGCAGCAGGGACTGGAGCGAAGTGCCGATCGGTTCCGGATGGATCAGCCAGGCCATCTCCTGGTTCTGGGCCAGGCTGTTGACCAGGGAGGAACGTTGTTCGAGCGCCTGCAAGCGCTCCCCATCCCAGAGCCGTAGGCCCCGTCTGTAGACGTGATATCCGCGGCTCTGGCGCTGTTGCAGGTCGCAGCAGGTTTCTGCCTGGAGGCCGGCTCTGCGACAGAGGGTCTGGGCCTGGGCCAGCAGCTCCAGGCGCTCGGTGGGCAGCAGATCGCTCACATCCGCAGCCCTGAGCAGATCGCGATCCAACAGGCGTCGACTTGGTTCGGCCAGGGCCTCTGGCGCTTCCTCCCGCCAGCGCATCAGGTGATAACCGGTACGGAGGTCGTCATTGGCCAGGTAGGTCTCGATGTCGAGCTGATCGCTGTGCCAGAGCCATCGTTCCATCACCGAATCGCACCACACCTCCTTCGGCCCCAGACGACGGGCGCAGGCGATCGCCTTGCTCAGCAGCCAGTTGCACACCACGTTGAGCCGATGGTTGTACACGCTGCGGTACATCAGCTGGCGTACCACCAGGTAGTGCTCCACGGCCATCAATCCCTTGGGATGGATGGCCAGGCTTCCATCGGGGGCGAGGGTCAGGGCTGCCAGGATACGTTCCAGATCCAGCTGGCCGTAGCTGGTGCCGGTGCTGTAGCTGTCGCGCATCAGGTAATCGAGTCGGTCACAGTCGAGCTGGCTACTCACCAGGGATTCGATCGCCGGGCAGTCGATCGGGCCATGGTTGAGCAGGTTGGCCACCGCATCAGCCAGGCCCGTCCTTTCTGCTTCGAGGCGTTCACGCAGGGCGGGATGCTCACGGATCAGCCTCCCTGACCAATCTTCATGGCGCAGACCGAACATCTCCTCGCCGGTGTGGCTCAGGGGCCCATGGCCCACGTCGTGGAGCAGGGCCGCGGCGTAAAGCAGGCTTCGGTGCTCGGCCAGTTCCGGATGACCCCGTTCCAGATGGCCGAGGGCGAGGCGGGCCAGGTGCAGCACCCCCAGCGAATGGGTGAAGCGGCTCGATTCGGCGCCATGGAAGGTGAGAAACGCCGGTCCCAGCTGACGGATCCGTCGCAATCTCTGAAAAGGGATCGTGTCGATCAGATCGATCGCCAGGGCCTCCGCCGGGGCGGAGCGATCCAGCCGGATCGCTCCATGCAGCGGATCGTGATAAGTGCGCTGGCTCATGCAGGTCCCTGAAGCTGGCTGAACAGCTGCTCCGCTGCCTGATCCAGCCAGCTGTCGCCCTCCCCTCCAGGGTTCAGGGGTTCCGGCGTCGGCAGGCGGAGGTCTGGTTCGATGCCCTGGTGCTGGATATCCCTGCCGCTGGGGGTGAGGTAGCGGGCCACGGTCACGGCCATGCCGCTGCCGTCTCCGAGCGAGATCAGGGTCTGGATCAGGCCCTTGCCGAATGTGCGGCTCCCCGCCAGTTCCGATCTCCCGCTGTCCTGCAGGGCCCCAGCGAGGATCTCGCTGGCACTGGCCGTGCCCCCGTTGACCAGGGTCACCATCGGCCCCCCGTAGCAGAGGCCACGGCTGGCCTGTTGCAGGCTGGTGATCCCGTTGCGTTCCAGGGTTTCCACGATCGGCTCGCCGTCGAGCACCATGTTCGCCACCGCAACTCCCGCGCTCACCAGTCCGCCGGAGTTGTTGCGCAGATCGAGAATCAGACCCTCCACGGAGCCATCGTCACCCTCTTTGCCGGAGAAGCGGTCCAGCGCTGCCTCCACCTGGTCGGGAACCGGATCGCTGAACTGCGTGATCCGCAGATAGCCCAGCAGGTGTTCACCCCGTCGTAGAACCTTCGAGCGCACCGGCTGCAGGTCCACTTCCCGGCGCTCCAGGATCACTTCGCGGGTCTGGCTTCCGCCACCAGGAGGCTGGAGTTTCAGCAGCACATCGCTGCCCGCCTCTCCCCGCAGCCTGGCGGCGGCCCCATCCAGCCCCAGCTCCCCGGTGGGCACCCCATCGACAGCAAGCAGTTCCGTGCCGCTCACAATCCCGGCTTCGGAGGCGGGGGAATCCTCCAGCGGGGAGATCACCACCATCTGCTGGTCGCGCTCCCGCAGTCCGAGCTGAAGTCCCACCCCGCTCACGGTTCCCTTGGTATTGGAGCGAAGGGCGCCGTATTCCTGGGGGCGCAACATGCGGGTGTAAGGGTCACCGATCGGAGCGAGCATCGATTCGATCGCTGCGTAGGCCTGGGAAGAGCTGCCGATCGAGCGCTCCAGGGCCTTCTGCCGAAGCTGGCGCCAGTGGATCTTTTCGAGTTGCTGGGGATCCACGTAGCTCTGATTCACGAGCCGCCAGGCCTCCACCACCAGCTGCTGGGCATCGCTGAGAGCAAGCGCCGGCTGAGCCGGCAGGCCGATGGCCAGGCACAGCAGCAGAGCCAGCAGGGACCGCAGCCCTGTTGCAAAGGGTTGAGCCGTTCGGGGGGGAGGGGGCTGTGGGCTCACGGAAGGGGGATGGCGATCGGTAGACTCTCGCAACCCAAGCCCCTCGCTGCATGGCGAATTCCTCACCTGCCGGCAAGACAAACCCCGTCTACGACTGGTTCCAGGAGCGTCTGGAGATCCAGGCGATCGCCGACGATATCTCCGCCAAATACGTGCCGCCCCACGTCAACATCTTTTATTGCCTGGGCGGCATCACCCTGGTCTGCTTCCTGATCCAGTTCGCCACTGGGTTTGCGATGACCTTCTATTACAAGCCCACCGTGGCCGAGGCCTACGCCTCCGTTCAGTACCTGATGACCGACGTCAGCTTCGGCTGGCTGATCCGCTCCGTTCACCGCTGGAGCGCTTCGATGATGGTGCTGATGCTGATCCTGCACGTCTTCCGCGTGTACCTCACCGGTGGCTTCAAGAGGCCCCGTGAGCTCACCTGGGTCACTGGTGTGACCATGGCGGTGATCACGGTTTCCTTCGGCGTGACCGGCTACTCCCTGCCCTGGGATCAGGTCGGTTACTGGGCTGTGAAGATTGTGAGCGGAGTCCCTGCTGCGGTTCCCGTCGTTGGAGACTTCATGGTCGAGCTTCTCCGCGGTGGCGAGAGCGTCGGCCAGGCCACTCTCACCCGTTTCTACAGCCTCCACACCTTTGTGATGCCTTGGCTGCTGGCGGTTTTCATGCTCATGCACTTCCTGATGATCCGCAAGCAGGGCATCTCTGGCCCCTTGTGATCCGCTTTCGCCTTTAGCCTCTGATCATCGGTCCCCCTTCTCACCGTCGTCTGCTCTGCCATGTCGATCCTCAAGAAGCCTGATCTCTCCGATCCAGCTCTCCGAGCCAAGCTCTCCAAGGGCATGGGTCACAACTACTACGGTGAGCCTGCCTGGCCCAACGACCTGCTCTACATGTTCCCGGTCACGATTCTGGGAACCATCGCCTGTCTGGTTGGTCTGGCTGTGCTCGATCCGGCCATGCTCGGTGATAAGGCAGATCCGTTCGCCACCCCCCTGGAGATTCTTCCGGAGTGGTATCTCTATCCCGTATTCCAGATCCTTCGGGTGGTTCCCAATAAGCTGCTTGGTATTGCCCTGCAGACGATGGTTCCCCTTGGCCTGATGATGGTTCCCTTCATCGAGTCCTTCAATAAGTTCCAGAATCCCTTCCGTCGTCCGGTGGCGATGGCCGTGTTTCTGTTCGGCACCATCTTCACGATTTATCTGGGTATCGGCGCAGCCCTGCCCATCGATAAGTCTCTGACCCTGGGCCTTTTCTGATTGATTGTCTGAATCATCTTGGCTGATTTGAACCTTTGGGCCGCGATTCATTTCGTGGCCTTTTTTATTTGCCCAGGCCTCCTTCGATATCCAGGGTGGTGACGCAAGCCTGGTTTTCACGCAGCATCTGATGCACCAGCAGAAACCCCACAATCGTCCATGTCTGATAGGTGCGAGCCTGCTGGCCCACCCAGGTGCCTGTGGGACCATCAAAGTATTCCGCCCATTGCTGTCTCGGCAGCTGGTTGAGCTGAGACCAATAGCAATCCTCCAGTAGGGAGCGCATCTGCCCCATCAGCAGCACATCAGCCTGGGGGTGCTTTTGTCCGTGCAGGAGGATCGCTCCTCCCAGAGACCAGAGCAGACTCGGCCAATGTCCGCCGTTGTGATAACTCCACGGCCAGTTCTTGGGATCGGAGCCCGTCTTGTTGGCCCACTCCTCGGCATCGAGCGGAGGATGACAAATTCGCATCGGCATCTGGGCAATCAGATGTTGACGGTTGTGGAGAACCAGTCGGAACAAGGCGCGCTGCTGAGGTGGGGTGATCAGGCCGAAAAGACTGGCAAGGGAGTTTCCGAGGCTGTAGAAACGAAAATCAGGTCTACCTGTGCGCATGTTGCCAATCAGGTATCCACCACGATTTTCGAGCCAGTCCTGTAACCAGGGCGGGATCACCTGAGGCTGCACATTGAATTCGTTTTCATGTTGATGCTCGCCATATTGTTCCGTGGGTCTTCTTCTCAATACCTGCATCGTCTTGCTGGTCACCCAGTAGTGCTTGAGCAGGAAAGCGCGCAGGTCGTGCAACCATTGGCGGCTCAGGGTCAGGCGCTGGGCCAGCAGTCGGCTGCGGGTCTCGCGCTGGGCAAGTTCCATCAGGCGGCAGCAGCTTTGCAGGCAGCCATACAGGAGAACCTCCACCTCAAGGGGAGCGCCCCAGACGTCCATGGGACGGTCAATCATGAATGCGCAGTCCGGCACGAACAGCACCGGGGTCCCTTCGAAGCTCGGGTGTAGCAGCAGATCCAACAACAGATGCACACTGCGTTGTACCTGTTGACTGGTGCCGAAGGCCAGGTCCCTGCTCTGGCGAACGTAAAGCCAACAAAGCACCGGCCACCAGAGACTGGCATCGACTGAGGTGATCCGGCCAATCGATCGCTGCCCGTAATCGGCGATCAGTTCACCCTGCTCTTCCACGAAGCTGGTGGGGAACACCCCGCGGGTCTGGTAGCTGGTGCTCTGCAGCTCAACGCAGACACCGAGGAAATGGCGGACAATCTCGTAACGGCCCTGCATCAGCAGATAGAGCATCACCGGAACGTTGTCCCGGAGAAACACTTCTCCGTAATTGGCACTGTCGCGGCGCCTTGGATGCACCAGGGCCGCCACCGAACCCACCAGTTCCCCACCAGCCCGCACCAGGGTGCGTTCGAAATGGTCCCTTGCCCCAGCCACCACGGATTCTTCGCGGGAACTCGGCCTGACCCGGAGATGTTCCTGACTGAACGGTTTGGCCACACTTGCTCCGGGTCCTGGATGCCCTTTCAGACCCTAGAAACGGTGCCAGGGAGCGGCTGGTTGTCTTTTCGATGCCTTGGGCAGAGGCGTTGACGAGATAGGGGGGAGAAAGGTGGTATGATCTTGGACTGCGCGGGAAACTGCGCAGCCGAGCCTTGAGGGGTTTGGTGGTGCCAGGAGTGGTGCTGCTGGGTCTTGAGGGGAACGGGAGGGTGAACTGCTAGGTTCACCAAGCCGAACCGAGGGGAGACCTGAGGGAGGCGGCCTGCGGAG
>JBKDOV010000116.1:0-2995 GCA_046342815.1 Cyanobacteriota bacterium | reverse complement strand
GGTCTGGCCGTCCCTGCCGATCAACACCCGAGCGGGCAGCGGCTCCAGGTCGTGTCCATCGCCGTCATCCAGCAGCAGCAAAGCACGCTGCTCACCGCCGGGCGGATTGGGGCTGGCGAGCTGGTGGCCGGGCTGCAGCGGCGGCAGCAGATCCAGGGGCAGCGGCTCCGCCTTCGGCAGCGGTGCACCGGTGAGGGGGGCTTGGTTCATCGCTGCACCTCACAGTCCCTGAACGGAGGTGAGTGCCACCAGCATTCCCTCGGGGGAGCTGGGGGACACCAGGGCGCGGGCCAGGCGGATGCAGGGCGGCTCGGCGCTGCCGGCATCGGCCGGGTTGGGCAGCAGCCCCTGGCCGGCAATCGTCGCCTCCACCTTGCCGCCCGCGGCGGGAATCGCCACGGCGGCGGCCGTGATCCAGGTGCCGGCGCTGCCATCACTCAGCAGCGGCGCCAGTTCCAGCGTCACGGTCACCGCCTCGCTGTGGCCCGGGTGGGAGGCCACCAGCACAAACGAGGCGCTGATCTCGAGGTCGGTGCCGAGGTTGATGATCTCGCCGCTGCTGCGGATGTGCTCGTAGCAGTCGGTGGCGGAGTGGTTGATCCAGCCGACGAGCACGGTCTGGGCATCCAGCAGCCGGGTGGCCTGGGTGGTCATGGGATCTCCCCTGCGGTGGTGTGGTCGATGAGGTCTTGGTGCGGCGCTGTCCTGCCCGTCAGGGGGTCGCCAGCGGCATCGGGGCGACGTTGTAAAGCCGCGCTGCGGCCTTGCGGTCACACACGGCAAAGCCCACGTACCAGTCGATGCGGGTGCGGAACACCGGGGCGTCATGCACCTCCCCGAAGTCCCGCACCGCGATGCCGTAGCGGCCCTCGAACGGACCCTGCAGGCCGCAGACCGCCGCATCCCCCAGCACGCAGCAATACAGCGACGTGGTGTCGCCGGGTTCGTCGTAGCCGAGCACCGGATGACCCTCGGCGTCGTCCTCCACCAGCAGGAACTCCACCCCCTCGAAGAAATGCCGCCCGTCGATCACCTCGTAGAGGTCACCGCCGGCCTGGCGGGAGGCGGTGCTCAGCTGGCGGCGGGCGGCCTTGCTGCCGATCAGCACCTTGTCGCCGCCGTAGCTCACCACGCTGTCGATCAGGGCTTCCACCGCCAGCAGGTTGAGGGTGCCGCCGCCGTTGTCGATCGTCTGGGCCTCACCCGGCACCAGCCGCTTGCTCAGCCCGTTGAAGGCCCGCGGATCAAAGGTGTCGTCGCCATTGATGATCGCCGCCTCCAGGGTCAGCCGCATCGAGCGCACCTTCATCTCGGTCTGGGCGGCGCGGGCCTCGGGGCCCTGCAGGTCCACGATCGAGCGGTCCACATCCAGATCCCCACCGAAGAGGTGCACGAACTCGCTGTCGTTGTGGATCACGCCGTAGCTCTGGCGGTAGCCCTCGTTCACCGCCCGAAAGCCCACCCGTGGCAGTTTCACCTCGGCGGGGAAGGAGAGGGAACCGCCGATCAGGTTGCGGAACGGCAGACGCCGCAGCAGCTCCCCTTCCGAGAAGGTCTTGAGCACGGCCAGGCGCTCGACCCGCTTCTCGTACTTGGCCGCCTCCAGCAGGGTGAGGCCCATGGTCACTCCCGGGGCCTGGCCCCAGACACGTCACCTCCTGTTGCCAGGTTCCTTGGCGCAGCCTGATCCTGGAGATTCAGGCTGCTTAGCCTGGGGCGATGACCAATCCCCAGCTCACCGAGAACCTGCTGGCGGTGATCCGCAGCCTGCCAGCTGACGATCGCCGCTGGTTGCTCAGGCAGCTGGAGGAGGACAGCAGAGACCTCAGCAACGGTGCCTTGGTCGAGATGGCGATGGCCGGGGGGGCCTTTGACGACCTGGCGGCTGAGCCTGACCTCTACAGCTTCTCGGACGGCGAGGCGATCGGCGCCGACTGATGCTGAGCCGCTACGACATCGTGCTGGTCGCCTTCCCATTCACCGACGGGCCGGCGGCCAAGGCTGAGCTTGTCCTGTTGGCCAGTTTGCCGCTGTGATGGCAGTGGTCAGAACCGGTTTCCAAGGTCGGAACCCGCATTGACCTCGTCCCCTGC
This sequence comes from Cyanobacteriota bacterium, assembly GCA_046342815.1. Taxonomy (GTDB): domain Bacteria; phylum Cyanobacteriota; class Cyanobacteriia; order PCC-6307; family Cyanobiaceae; genus Cyanobium. The sequence goes on along the minus strand of JBKDOV010000116.1, from coordinate 902 downwards.
CCCACCGGCGCTCGATGGATCGGCTACGCGCAGCCCGGATCCGCGCCTTCCAGCTCCTCAGCTCCCGCAACCTGGAGAGGTTCTTCGCTCACCCGTCATCCCCTGGTAGCTGCCCTCCTGGCCAATGGATGCGATAGGCACGGCTGCGGCCCTCGCCGATCGGCTCGATCGCCTGCCGTTCAACCAGTTCAGACAGATCACGCCAGGCTGTGGCGCGGCTCACCTTGGTGAGGCCGATGGCCTTGCGCAGGGTCATGCCGCCCGTGAACCCCTCCGGTTCAGCATCCAGCAGCCGGTTGAGCAGTTTCTGCTGGCGGCTGTTGAAACCGCTGTGGCGATGGCTCCACCAGAAGGCCGCCTTGCGCTGCACCGCATCGATCACGGCGCCATTGGTCGCCGCCGCTGCCGTGAGCTGGTCCAGGAACCAGCGCAGCCAGCCCGTGACATCCAGATCTCCCCGCTGGCAGCGCTCCAGCGCGGTGTAGTAGCCCTCCCGCTCCCGCAGGATCTGGGCGGAGATGCCCAGGGCGCGGCCAGCCAACTCCTGTGGGGTCTGGGCGCTGGACTCCTCCGCCGTGCAGTCCTGGGCCAGAAGCCGGTCGGTGATGGCACGGGCCAGGCGGCCGTTGCCGTCTTCATAGGGGTGGAGGGTGAGAAACCAGAGGTGGGCCAGGCCGGCGCGCAACAGCCCGTCCAGCTGCACAGGCGGGGAGGCGACCCACTCCAGGAAGGCCTCCAGCTGCTCCTCGAGCTGGTCTCGAGGCGGCGCCTCAAAGTGCAGGCGCTCACGGCCAATGGCACCAGAGAGCACCTGCATTGGGGCCTCATCGCGCAGCTCACCGATCCGAATAGCGCGCAGTCCATCGGGGCCAGCGGCGAACAGGCGCTGGTGCCAGTGGTTC
>JBKDOV010000115.1:0-7757 GCA_046342815.1 Cyanobacteriota bacterium | reverse complement strand
AAAGCAAAGGGGCTCGAAAGGCCCTGGCGGCACAATGGCGCCCAATGCGCTCAGCTCAGGGAAAAGCGCAAATCCTTCTTCTGCTAGGGCCCCCGCTCGCCAGGAGATGATCCTCGCAGGCGGCGGCCCTACCCATGCCCTGCTCCTGCTCCAGTGGGCGATGCGGCCGCAACAGCGGCCGACCGCCACCCGGATCACCCTGGTGAACCGCCACAGCACGGCGCTCTACTCCGGCCTGGTGCCGGCGCTCGTGGCGGGCCTGGTGAGCCCGGAAGACTGCGCGATCCCGCTGCGGACCCTTTGCGACCGGGCCGATGTTGCGTTCGTGCAGGCGGAGATCACCGGACTCCAGCTCCAGGAGCAACGGCTGCTGCTGCTGGGGCGTCCGCCCCTGCGCTTCGACTTCCTCAGCTTCGACCTCGGGGCGGTGACCGCCACGCCGGCCAGCGGCGCCAGCACGCCTCCCCTGGCGGTGAAGCCCCTGGAGCCGTTCCTGGCCTGGTGCACCAACCGGGCGAGCGAAGCCACGGGCACAAGCAGCAGTGTGCGCATCCGCGGCGGCGGGGCCGCCGCCGTGGAGGTGGCGCTGGCCCTGCGCCGCCGCGGCCTGGCGCCGCGCCTGCTGCTGCGCGGGCAGCAGCTGCACCTCGGCTCCGCCGCCGCCAATCGCTGCGGGGAGCGCCTGCTGGACGGCGCCGGCATTGCGGTGGAACGGGAGGTGGACAGCGCAGCCGCGGCCGATCTGGCCTGCACCGGCAGCCGGGCTCCCGCCTGGCTGGCGGCGAGCGGGCTGCCGGTGCAGCCCGGCAGCGGGCGGGTCCTCACCCACCCCAGCCTCGAGGTGCTTCAGCACCCCCGCCTGTTCGCCTGCGGCGATTGCGCCGTGATCGCCACCGCGCCCCGCCCCGCCTCGGGGGTATGGGCCGTGCGGGCCGCGCCGGTGCTCGCCCACAACCTGCGGCGCCGGTTGGCCGATCCCCAGGCCGCGCTGCGGGCCTGGCGCCCCCAGGCCTGGGCCCTGCAGCTACTCGGCGATGGCGGCGGCCCCGGCCGCCGGCCCCGCGCCGTCGCCTGCTGGGGCCCCTGGGCCCTGGGCCCGCACCCCCTGCTCTGGCACTGGAAGCAGCGCATCGATCGTCGGTTCATCGAGCGCTTCCGGCGCGGAAGCGCGATGGCCGACGCCACGGCAGCCCCGATGGCCTGCCGCGGCTGTGCCGCCAAGCTGGCCGCCCAGCCCCTGGCCGCCGCTCTGGCAGACCTGGCGGCCCTGGCGGCCCTGGAAAACCCCGAGGCCCCTAGGGGGCCCGCCCCTGCCGTGGCCCCGCCGGCAGAGGACGCGGCGCTGGTGGACCGCAGCCCCGATGGATCGCTGCTGCTGCAGAGCGTGGATGGGTTCCCGGCGCTGGTGAGCGACCTCTGGCTCAATGCCCGCCTCACCACCCTGCACGCCTGCAGCGACCTCTGGGCCAGCGGCGCGGTGGTGGAGAGCGTGCAGGCGGTGGTCACCCTGCCGGAAGGGGCAGCGGCGCTGCAGCAGGAGCAACTGTTTCAGACCCTGGCGGGCGTGCGTTCGGTGCTGGACCCGCAGGGGGCTCGGCTGATCGGCGGCCACAGCCTCGAGGCCCGCGACGGGGGAGGGTTCAGCCTGACCCTGAGCGTGAATGGGCGGGTGGCGGCCGAACGCTTCTGGCCCAAGGGGCCCCTGCCCCCGGGCACCGACCTGCTGCTCTGCCGCCCGATCGGCAGCGGCGTGCTGTTCGCTGCCGCCATGGCGGCGGCGGCGCGGCCGGAATGGATCGATGGGGCTCTGGAGCTGCTGCTACAGAGCCAGGCGCCGCTGGTGGAGATGCTGGCGGCCCATGGCTGCCACCACTGCACCGACATCACCGGCTTCGGGCTGCGGGGCCACCTCGGCGAAATGGTGGGACCAGGGCCCGGCCCCAGGGTGACCCTGGATCCGCAGGCGATCCCGGCCCTGCCCGGGGCCCTGGAGCTGCTGGCGCAGGGTTTCGCCAGCAGCCTCGCCCCCGCCAACGCCGCCGCCCTCTCCCTGCTGGAGCCCCAGGGGGCGATCCGGCTGCAGCCTGCCGGTGGGTCCGCCCTGGAACCCGCCCGCCTGGCCCTGCTGATCGACCCCCAGACCTGCGGCCCTCTGCTGGCGGCCGTGCCCTCCGAGCGTGCCGCAGCGGCCCTGGCGGAGCTGCATGCCGCCGGCTTCCGCCAGGCTGCCCGGATCGGCTGGGTGGAGCCTGGCGAATCAGCGCTGCGCGGCGGCTGAGGCGGTACGCACCAGTCCGCGCTCAAGCAGCAGCTGGGCCGCCGGCTCCGGCTCCAGCCCCTCCAGCTCCACAACCGAAAACTGATGGCTACGGAGTTCGTGGTCGTAGCAGCGGTCGTAGTAGTCGAGCATCTGGCGGCAGGCGGTGGCCCAGTCGCCCTGGCCGATCGCCTCCAGGGCGAGGGCCGTGCGCTGGGGCCCCAGCCGCTTGCCGATCCGCTGGGTGGCTTCGGCCAGCAGGGTGGGGTCCTGGACGCCGTAGATCGCCACCAGGTGCTCCACCCGCCGCTCCAGCGGTCGCTGCACCTCCAGCACCGGCGCCTCCTGCATCTGCCGCCACAGGCCGGGGGGGATGCGGCAGCGACCCACCTGGGAACTCTCCGCCTCCAGCCAGATCTCGCCGGCCCCCTCCAGGGCCGCCAGGCGGGCGGCGATGCGGTTCTCGAACTGTTCGCTGCTGGGCTGGGGGGGCAAGCCCAGGGCCCCGAAGCTGCTGCCCCGGTGATGGGCCAGACCCTCCAGATCCACCACAGCCACCCCCTTCTCCGCCAGCGCCAGCAGCAGTTCGGTCTTGCCGCTGCCGGTGCGTCCCCCGAGCAGGCGCAAGGGCCAGGGGCGCTCCACCAGCTCCAGCACCCAGCGGCGATAGGCCTTGTAACCGCCCTCCAGCAGCTGCACCGGCAGATCCACCTGCCCCGCCAGCCAGGCCACGCTGCCCGAACGCATGCCGCCGCGCCAGCAGTGCAGCCGCAGCGGCCCCTGACCGTGGGGCGGCCCCTGGGTCTGGGCCAGGAGGGCCGCGGCCATCGCCTCCAGGCGGGGACCCACCAGCGCCAGACCCCGCAGCACGGCCGCCTGGCGACCCTGCTGGTGGTACAGCGTGCCCACCTCGGCCCGCTCGGCATCGTCGAACAGGGGGAGATTGCAGGCCCCGGGGATGTGGCCCTGGGCGAACTCCGCCGGACTGCGCACATCCACGATCGGCCCACCACCTGCCAGAAACGCGGGAACGGACAGGGTCGGCGGCATGGGAGAAGGCGGCGGCGCGGCAGGGGCCCCCATCGTGGGGGAAGGCGGGGCCTTCGGGCAGCATGGTCTGGACACCACCCCCCCTATGACCACCCTGCCCAGGGCCCTGCAGCGCCGCTCCGCCGCCCTGCTGGCGAGCCTCTCCCTGATCGTGGGCCCGATGCTGGCCCCGCTGCCCGCGTCGCTGAGCCCCGGCCTGTCGCCGGCCCGGGCGGCGGAGACCGAGAAGGTGCTGCGGATCGGGGCCATCCCCGACCAGAAGCCGGAGAAGCTGAACCGGCTCTATCCGCTGGTGGCCCAGGAGCTCAGCCAGCAGCTGGGGGTGAAGGTGATCTATGTGCCGGTGGTCGATTACACCGCCGCCGTGAGCGCCTTCCGCACCGGCAACCTGGATCTGGTGTGGTTCGGCGGCCTCACCGGCGTTCAGGCCCGCCTGCAGAAACCGGGCGCCAAGGTGCTGGCCCAGCGGGACATCGACGTGGCCTTCCACAGCATCTTCATCGCCAGCACCCGCAGCGGCCTGCAGCCCTTCACCAGCCAGAAGGGCCTGGTGACGCTCAAGGGCAAACGCTTCACCTTCGGATCCGAGAGCTCCACCTCCGGCCGGCTGATGCCCCAGTATTTCCTGGGCCAGGCGGGGGTGAAACCGGGCGACTTCGCCGGCGGCGCCCCGGGTTTCAGCGGCAGCCACGATGCCACCATCGCCCTGGTGCAGAGCGGCACCTATGACGCCGGCGTGGTGAACGAACAGGTGTGGCGCACCAGCCTGCACGACGGCAAGGCCAACCGGGCCAAGGTGGTGGCGCTGTGGAAGAGCCCCGGCTACCCCGATTACCACTGGGTCGCCCAGCCCGATCTCGACCGGCGTTTCGGGGCCGGTTTCACCGCGAAGCTCCAGAACACGATCCTGGCCTGGCGCTCCAACGACCCGGAGCAGAAGCAGATCCTGGCGCTGTTCGGGGCCCAGCAGTTCACCAAGGCCAACCCCGCCGCCTACAGCACGATCGAACGGGTGGGTCGGCAGATCGGCAAGATCCGCTGAGGCATCGCCATGCCGATGGGCCCCGTTCTCGAGCTGGAGGCAATCACCGTGCCGGGACGCCAGCAGCCCCGGCTGGCGAACGTGAGCCTGCGGATCGAAGCGGGCGAGCGGGTGGCCCTGCTCGGTCCCAGCGGGGCCGGCAAGAGCACATTGATAGCGGTGGCCAATGGGCTGCTGACTCCCCGCAGCGGCCAGGTGCGCTGGCAAGGAGAACCGCAGGCCCGGGCCGGGCGGCTGCGGCGCCGCCAGCAGGCCCGGATCGGCACCCTCTGGCAGGACCTGCGCCTGATCGAGGAGCTGACCGTGCAGCAGAACCTCAATGCCGCTCGCCTGGCGGTGTGGGGCTGGCCCAAGGCGCTGCTGAACCTGCTGCTGCCGCTCGAGACCGCCGCCTGCCAGGAGGCCCTGAGGCACATGGAGCTCGATCCGCAGCTGCTGGACCAGCCGGTGGCGGCCCTCTCCGGGGGCCAGCGCCAGCGGGTGGCGATGGCAAGGATGCTGCGCCAGGAGCCCACCCTGCTGCTGGCCGATGAACCCCTCGCCAGCCTCGATCCGCGTCTGGCCGCCGAGCTGCTGGCGCTGCTGCTGGCCCAGGCCCAGCCGCCCCGGGCCCTGCTGCTCAGCCTGCATCGGCCCGATCTGCTGACGGGCTTCGATCGGGTGCTCGGGCTGCGGGAGGGGCGGCTGCTGTTCGATCAGCCGGTGCAGCGCATCGACGACTCCCTGCTGACGCAGCTCTACGGCCCGGGGAACCGATGACCCCGGCCCCCCTGATGGCCCCGCTTGCGCCCGTCCGTGCGGCCCCCCGGGCGGCGGCTCCCCTGCTGATGCTGCTGCCGGCCCTGGTGCTGGTGCCGATCGGCCTGCTGTTGCCGGGGCTGATCCATGGCGGCGGCCTCGATCTGGTGGGGGCCTTCCTGGGGGCAGCCTTCACCCCCAGCCTCGATCCCGTGGTGCTGCGGTCGGTGGGGAGCGGCCTGGCGGTGACCGTGGGGATGGCACTGCTGGGATGGCTGACGAGCCTGCTGCTGGGGCTGGGGCTGGGGCTGGCCAGCTCGCGGCTGGTCTGGCAGGAGCTGGCGGGCACGGCGCTGCCGGCTTCAGCGATCCGCCGGCTGCTGGCCCTGCCCCGCTCGATTCATGAACTGCTCTGGGGGCTGCTGCTGCTGCAGCTGGTGGGGCTGCAACCGGCCGTGGCCGTGGTGGCGATCGCCCTGCCCTACGGCGCCCTGATCGCCCGGGTGGTGAGCGACCTGCTGGATGCCCTGCCCACCGCCAATGGGGAAGCGCTGCGGGCGGCCGGCGCCCCCGCCCCGCTCGCCCTGCTCACCGCCATGGGGCCGGCGCTGCTGCCGGGCCTGCTCAGCTACGGCGGCTACCGGCTCGAATGCGCCCTGCGCAGCGCCACGTTGCTGGGGGTGTTCGGCCTGGGGGGACTGGGCAACGAACTGCGCCTGACCTTGCAGTCGCTGGAGTTCCACGAACTGTGGACCGGCCTGTGGGTGCTGCTGGCGGTGATGCTGCTGCTGGAGAACGGCCTCGGGCGATTGCGGCGCCGCTGGCTGATGCCGCGACGGCTGGCGCTCACCCCCGGGCGGCGGGGAGACGCCAACGCCGTGGGCCGCAGCGGCAGGGAGATGGCGCTCACCCTGCTGGCGCTGCTGCCGCTGGGGCTGCTGGTGGGGCGCGCCCTGGGGGTGGATCCGCTGGCCCTGGGGCAGTGGCAGAACCTGCCGCCCTGGAACCCCGACTGGAGCTCCACCCTGGGGCTGCCCTGGCTGAGCCTGGTGGGCAGCACCCTGGGGCTCACCCTGGTGGCGGCCTGCCTGGCGGTGGGCCTGGCCCCCCTGCTGCTGCTGCTCACGGCGCCGTGGCCCTGGGCGCAGCGGCTGCTGGGCTTCGGCTGGGCGCTGGCGCGGCTGTGGCCGCCGCCGCTGACGGCCCTGCTGCTGCTGTTCGTGCTCAAGCCCGGGCTGCTCACCGCCGGCCTGACCCTGGGCCTCCACAACCTCGGCATCCTCGGCCGGCTGCTGCGCGAAAGCGTGGAGGACACCAGCGCGGCCACGGCCGAGGGGCTGGAGGCAGGGGGCAGCGGTCCGCGCCTGGCCCTGCTCTATGGCCGCTTTCCGCCCCTGGCGCGGCCCTACCTGGCCTACGGCGCTTACCGGAGCGATGTGATGCTGCGCGAGACGGTGGTGGTGGGCCTGGTGGGCGCCAGCGGTCTGGGCAGCCAGCTGCTGGAGAGCCTGAGTTCGTTCGCCTGGGACCAGTTGCTGGTGCTGGTCGGGGTCTATGCCCTGCTCACCCTGGCCGGAGAGGAGCTCAGCGACAGGCTGCGGCGCCGGCTGCTGGCCCAGCCCGCCCTGCCGCAGCTGCGCGGCTGATCGTCGGCTGATCCGACTGCCGCGCCGGCCGCCCCCCCGGGAACGCCGATAGAGAAGGGCAGTGCTCGGCGCGGGAGAACATGCACGTTCTGCTGGTCTACCCGGAGTTTCCCCAGACGTTCTGGAGTTTCGATCGGGCTCTGGAACTGGTGGGCCGCAAGGTGTTGCTGCCGCCGCTGGGATTGATCACGGTGGCAGCCCTGTTGCCTGAGCGCTGGGAATTGCGGCTCGTGGATGAAAACATCCGCCCGGTGAGCAAGGCCGACTGGGACTGGGCCGACCTGGTGATCGTTTCCGCCATGCTCGTGCAGAAAAGGGGGCTGGCCCGCCTGATCGCCCGCGCCAGACAATCCCGCATTCCTGTGGCCGTGGGGGGGCCGTTTGCCACCTCCACCCCGGAGGCCCCGGAGCTGGCCCTGGCGAACTTTCTGATCCTGGATGAGGGGGAAATCACGATTCCCCGCTGGATTGAGGCGATCGAGAAAGGCGCAAAAAAAGGACGCTTCTCAGCGGAAGGAGAAAAACCGGATATATCGCTTTCGCCCATACCCCGCTTCGATCTGCTGGAGCGAAAGGCCTACGACATGATGGCAGTGCAGTTCTCGCGAGGCTGCCCCTTTCAATGTGAGTTCTGCGACATCATCGTGCTCTACGGGCGCAAGCCCCGCACCAAGTCTCCCGACCAGCTGCTCGCTGAACTCGATGCCCTGCGAACCCTGCGCTGGCACGGTTCGATCTTCCTGGTGGACGACAACTTCATCGGCAACAAACGCAATGTGCAGCAGCTGCTGCCAAAGCTGAAGGCGTGGCAGCGGCAGCACGGCTTTCCGTTTTCGTTCACCACTGAGGCTTCGGTGGATCTCGCCGCCGATCCGGACTTGATCGACCAGATGGTGGACTGCGGCTTCCAGCGCGTGTTTCTGGGCATCGAAACACCGGATACGGCCAGCCTGCGTGGGGCCGGAAAACTGCAGAACACCCGCAGCCCCCTCGAGGAAGCGGTGGCAACGATCACCGGCCGGGG
>JBKDOV010000114.1:0-14186 GCA_046342815.1 Cyanobacteriota bacterium | reverse complement strand
CACTGGCTCAGTCCTACACCATGGCCGAAGCCCCGACCGACCACCAGCAAGGAGGGGCCGGGCACCCGCAGCGGTTCCAGCGGTTCGGCCGACGCGCCCGGAAGCCCCGGAAGTCCAGGAAGCCCTGGGGGCGGCGGTGGCGGCGGGAGCCGCTCTCCGAGGGGGGAAAGGCTGGCCAGCTCCGGCGCCTGAAACTGAAACCGCACCAGGGTGCTGCGCAGATCGAGCCGCTGCCGCAACTGGGGACCGGTGAGTTCGATCTCCCCCAGGGACCCGCGGATGCGGGCCTTGCGCACCCGCCCCGAGGCCGAGCTGGCGAGCACCTCGATGGCGGTGGCTCCGCCGGTTTCCGGGAAGGCGCGCTGGAGCTGCTCGGCATCGAAACGCTTCTCCCAGCGGGCCACCGGGCTGCTCTCGTCGAAATCGGGAACACTCACCAGGTAGGGCAGCTGGCGGGTCCAGAGGTCGCCGCTGTTCTCGGTGATGCCACCGCTGCTGCTGTGGAACACGGCATTGATCAGCCCCTGGCCATGCATCAGCACCTGGCGGCGGGTACGGTCCACAGCCTCCCGGGTGGAGGCGGTCTCCGCCACCACGCCCCGGTACACCTGACTGGCGACGCTGGCCTTGAGATCGAACGGTGCCGCGGGCTTGCGCTGGCTGAGGGCATAGGTCCGGGCAGCCACCGCCTGGGCCCGCAGCGCCGCCTGGGGCCAGCTGGCCGGCATCTCACTGCCCACCACGCTGGTCAGGTAACTCTCCACATCCACGTGGTTGATCGCCTGCAGCCCTCCCTCCACGGGGCGCAGCCGCAGCCGCCCACGTTACAGCCGCCCCTGGAGCAGAAACTGACCATCGCCGCGGCGATTCGCCACGGGCTCCAGCCAGAGCTCCTGGCGGGAAAGGGTGCGTCGGGCATCCGCCCCGGCGGCACTGGCGGCACTGGCGGCACTGGCGGCACTGGCGGCACCGGGCGTGTCCAGCTCGAGGCCTGCATCGATTGTGCGCAGCCGCAACGACTCTCCGGCGGGCAGCTCGACCAGGGTGCGGCCGTTCCCATCCCCCAGACGAAGCGGCAGCGCGGCCGCCGCCAGCTCCAGGGTGCCTTCCTGCAGCAGCAACACCCGCACCACCGGCGCCGAGCCTGCCGCTGCCAGACGTTTGCCCGCCAGCTGCGGCACCGCCAGCGGAGCCGGCCGCGGCGCCGACCAGACCAGCTCCGGTGCCGCGGCCAGCAGGGCGAGAGGCAACAGGGCCAGCCGCAGCAGGGCTTTCGGCAGGGCCGGTTGCTGCAGGGCCGGGCCGCCGCTCAGAACCCTGGCAAGGGGCCGGGGGCAGGGGGGGAAGGCCACGGGGGTAGGCGAACAGCCAGGGCATTGTGACCAGCCGTTGCCACCCCCGCCAGGGCGGACGGGCCGGAGCCTGCCGTGGCAGCATGCCCCTCCAGCCACCACGGGCCGTGCAGGTCACCTTTCTGGGCACCAGTTCGGGCGTTCCCACCCGGGCCCGCAATGTCTCGGCCGTGGCCCTGCGGCTGCCCCAGCGCGCCGAGCTGTGGCTGTTCGACTGTGGCGAAGCCACCCAGCACCAGTTTCTGCGCAGCGAACTGCGGGTCTCGCAGCTGCGCAGGATCTTCGTCACCCACATGCACGGCGACCATGTGTTCGGGCTGCCGGGCCTGCTGGCCAGCCTTGGGCTGGCCGGGGCCAGCCGGGGCATCGACCTCTACGGCCCCGATCCCCTGCGCGATTACCTGGAAGGGGTGCTGCGCACCTCCTCCACCCGGATCGGCTATCCGCTGCGCACCCACAGGGTGCGGGAGGCGGCCCGCACTGGCGCCGTCCTGCTCGACGACGACGACATCAGCGTTCGCTGTGCCCCACTGACCCACCGGGTGCCGGCCTACGCCTACCGGATCGACCGCAAGCCCCGAGCCGGGCGGTTCGACGTGGAGAAAGCCCGCAGCCTGGGGATCCCGCCGGGCCCCCTCTACGCCCGGCTGAAGCAGGGCCAGAGCGTGACCCTCGACGATGGCCGCGTGATCCGTGGCGATGCCCTCTGCGGCCCGCCACGGCCGGGCTGCAGCGTCGTCTACTGCACCGACACCGTGTTCAGCGAGGCCGCGGTGGAACTGGCCCGCGGCGCCGACCTGCTGATCCACGAAGCCACCTTCTCCCACGCCGAGGCGGAGCTGGCGATCCAGCGGCAGCATTCCACCAGCACGATGGCGGCCCAGACGGCCCTGGCCGCCGGCGTGCGCCGACTGGTGCTCACCCACCTCAGTCCGCGCTATCTCCCGGGCAATCCGATGACCCCCGACGACCTGCTGGCCGAGGCGCGGTCGATCTTTCCAGCCACGGAGGTGGCCAGAGACTTTCTCAGCATCGACGTGCTGCCCGACGAGGGCTCAGACTGACACCTGCAACAGTTCGCGAGATTCCGCTCCGGTGGCCCCATCCCCCGTGATACAAGGTCTCAGTTGCGGTCCAACCGCCATTTCGCCGGCTTCTTTCATGGCCCCCTCATTCCGCTCAGCCGTTCGCGCCATCGCCCGAACCCTGCTGGTTCTGCCCCTGGCGCTGCTGGTCTGCTTCGCCGGCCCGGCTCAGGCCGCCCGCTGGGATGCCGAGACCCTCACCGTGCCCGCCACGCCCGATGGCGCCCAGGTCACGTTCAGCGAGAAGGAATACAAGACAGGCCGCACGCTGTTCAACAACAGCTGCGCAAGCTGCCATGCCGGCGGCATCACCAAGACCAACCAGAACGTGGGCCTCGACCCCGAGACCCTGGCCCTGGCCACCCCGCCCCGCACCTCGGTGGACGCCCTGGTGGATTACATGAAGGACCCCACCTCGTTCGACGGGGAGTTCAGCATTTCTGACGTGCACCCGAGCAAGCGCTCCAGCGACGTGTTCGTGAAGATGCGCGACCTCGACGATGAGGACCTGCGCCTGATCGCCGGCTACATCCTGGTGGCCCCCAAGGTGCAGGGCATCCAGTGGGGCGGCGGCAAGATCTACTTCTGATCCCCGCCCCTGCTGCCTGCTTCTGATCCAGCGGCGGATTCACCCCGCTCTGCCTGCCGGCCCCGAGGGGCCGGTTTTTTCATGGCCGCCGCTGCTCGGGCGCCGGCGGCTGGCCGTTGACAGGCTCCATCGAAGCCGGCAGCTTGCTGTACCCCCACTCCTGCAGCGCCGGTGCCAGGCGCTGCGGGAACAGGGTGATCACGGTGCGGGTGGGGCGGGCCCCCGGCTGGAGCAATTCCACGGCGTAGGAAGGGCAGCGGCGGGCCGCCAGATCGGCCACCAGCCGTTTCCCCACCCGCCGCCAGCTGGGCTCCTTGCTGCGCCAGGCAAGCCGGCAGCAGGGCCAGGGCAATTCCTCCCGATCGAACAGGCGGCAGCAGGGTCCGAGGATCCGATAGCTGTATTGCCCGCCGGGACTGGCGTGTTCGCTGCCGGATTCAAACACCTGATCCACCTGCACGCTGGCCACCTGACTGGACATGAAAAAGCCACCCCGAAGGGTGGCAGAGGGAAGAGCAAGCCGTTGGCTCAGTAGAGCTCTTCTTCGGCGTGGGTCTTGATGGTGCAGTCGGAGGTGGGGTAGGCGACGCAGGTCAGCACGAAACCAGCTTCGATCTGGTCGTCGTCCAGGAAGCTCTGATCGGACTGATCAACGGTTCCTGCGGTCAGTTTGCCGGCACAGGTGGAGCAGGCGCCCGCACGGCAGGAGTAGGGCAGGTCGATGCCCTGCTCTTCTGCTGCGTCGAGGATGTACTGGTCGTCAGGAACCTCGATGGTCTTGTTGAGGCCTTCGCTCTCGTTGATGAGGGTGACCTTGTAGGAAGCCATGGAAGGGATTGAAGCTCACAGACACCCGACAGCCAGGGTCTGTAGGACCCGCCCTTCATACATCCTCCAAGGGGCATTCCAGTGATTCCTGGAGCCGCAAGCCGGGAAGGCCAATGAAAACGTGGGCACAGATCAGCGTGCCTTATGCAACATTCCCGCGCCGGCGGATCGTGAGCAGGCCCCAGCGATCCTGCTGGGCGGTCAGTTCCGCCTGCCAGCCCTGGGCGGCCAGGGCCTGGATCAACCCAGGGGCCTGATCCACCAGCAGCCCGCTCAGATAGCCCGTTCCGGCAGGCGCCAGCACGGTGGAGAACGCGGGGCAGAGGGCCTCGATCACCGGCGCCAGGATGTTGCAGAGCAGCAGGTCCGCAGGCCGGCCCTCCAGCAGCTCCGCCAGCTGCTCCACCGATCCCTGGGCCACAACCATCCGCTCGGACACCCCGTCGCCATTGAGGGCGGCGTTGGTACGGGTGGCCCGCTCCGCCAGGGGATCGGTGTCGGCCGCCGCCACCGACGCGGCCCCTAGCCGCAGCGCCGCCAGGCCGAGCACGCCGCTGCCGCAGCCGAGATCGGCCACCCGCAGGCCCACCGGGGGGCTGGCCTCGAGCGCCTCGAGGCAGAGGCGCGTGGTGGGATGGCTGCCGGTGCCGAAGGCACTGCCGGGGTCCATGCGGATCACCAGCCGGTCCCCATGCTCCGCCGGCAGCTCGAGCCAGGCCGGCAGGATCAGCAGCCGCTGTCCCACCGGATCCGGCTGCCAGTGCTGCTTCCAGCTGAGGCTCCAGTCCTCATCGGGCTGGCGTTTCCAATGGATCGGGGTCAGCTCCAGCTGGAAGGGCTCCCCGAGGGGCTGCAGGGCCCGCTCCAGCTCGCGCCGTTCCGCTTCCGGCCAGTCGACCTCCGGAAGCCAGGCAAGGAGCTGCCGTTCAGCCGGCGCCTCCGGACGATGGCGCAGGGCGATGCGGACGATGCCCAGCTCCGGCAGCTTCCAGAGCAGGGAATCCTCGAGCTCGGGTGGACAGGCCATCTCCAGCCGCCACCATGCCGGGCCCGGCACCGCGCCGGCGGCCGGCCCGGGAGAGGAGGGTGCGCTCGCCATCAGAGCGTGACCGGGTGGGCTTCCTGGATGCCGTTGATGGAGTGGATGGTGGCCAGCAGGCTCGGGGGGATGGGGTCGTCGAGGCTGAGCACCATCACGGCATCGCCGCGCACGATGCGGCGCCCCACCTGCATCGAAGCGATGTTGACGTTGTGCTCACCCAGCAGCGAACCGAGCTGGCCGATGATGCCGGGCATGTCCCGGTGGCGGGTGAACAGCATGTGGCGGCTGGGGGCCACGTTCACCGGGAATTCATCGATCGTGGTGACCCGCAGCTCCCCATCGGCGAACACCGCCCCGGTGACGCTGTGGTTGCCCTTGGCGCCCCGGGAGACCAGCTGGAGCGAGCCACCGGCGAAATCGCGGCTGGCGTCGTCCTTCACCTCGAGCACCTTGATGCCCCGTTCCTTCGCCTCCAGGGTGGCGTTCACGTAGTTGATGCTGTCGCCGAGGGCGGTGGAGAGGATGCCCTTGAGCGAGGCCACCACCAGGGGCTGGGCGGGATGGGCGGCGAAATCGCCCTGGAGCCGCACCTCCAGCTCCGCAATCTGGCCGCCGGCGAGCTGGCTGAGCAGCTGGCCGAGGGTTTCAGCCAGCTGCAGGTGGGGCTTGAGCTGCTCCATCAGCTCGGCATTCAGGCCAGGGATGTTCACGGCGCTGCGGGCAGGCAGGCCCAGGAGCACGTCCCGGATCTGCTCGGCCACATCGATCGCCACGTTTTCCTGGGCCTCTTCGGTGGAGGCACCCAGGTGGGGGGTCAGCACCAGCCGCTCCTTCACCGAGCGCAGCGGCGAATCCGCCGCCAGGGGCTCCTTGGCGAACACGTCCAGGGCCGCGCCGGCGATCACGCCGGTCTCCACCGCCTCGGCCAGGGCCGCCTCGTCGACGATGCCGCCACGGGCGCAGTTCACCAGGCGGGCGGTGGGCTTCATGGTGCGCAGCAACTCCGCGTTCACCAGGTTCTCGGTCTCGGGGGTGCGGGGCAGGTGCAGGGTGATGTAATCGGCCTCCGCAAACAACTGGGGCAGGGGCAGCAGCTTCACCTGCAGCTGCTGAGCCCGCTCAGGGGAGATGAAGGGGTCGTAGGCGAGCAGCTCCATGCCCATCGAACGGGCCACCCGGGCCACGTGGGAGCCGATCTTGCCGAGCCCCACGACTCCAAGCTTCTTCTTGTAGAGCTCATTGCCCACGTAGGTCTTGCGGTCCCAGCCCCCGGCCATGGTGCTGGCGTGGGCGTGGGGCACATGGCGCGAGAGCGAGAGCATCAGGGCCAGGGCATGCTCGGCCGCGGCGATGGTGTTGCCCTCGGGGGAGTTGACCACGATCACGCCCCGCCGGGTGGCGGCGGGCACGTCCACGTTGTCCACGCCCACACCGGCACGGCCGATGATCCGCAGCCGACTGGCCGCCTCGATCACATCGGCCGTCACCTGGGTGCCGGAACGGATCATCAGGGCGTCGTACTCGCCGATCGCCTGTTTCAGTTCGTCGGGCGAGAGACCGGTGCGCACATCCACCTGCGCAACCTGGGAAAGAATGTCGATGCCCGTCTGATCGATGGGATCGGAAACCAGAACCTTCGTCATGACCGGCGGTGGCGATAAGCGTCCCTGCATGGACGCGGTAGGGATCGGGCCCCCGGAGGGAGCAGGCCGGAGGTGCAGTGTAGTGAGCGGGGAGAATCGACCCCGGAATCCGCCGCCACCGGCGGCGCCGCCAGCAATCTTGGGAGCACAGCTGTGGGAATGAGTGTCGTGGTGGTCCTCGACGACCGAAAACGGCTGAATCAGCTGCGCGACAAGCTGGCCGCCAGCCAGCCGCCGATGGCGCAGCTGGTGGCGATCGGCCAGGGGGAAACCGAGCTGAGCGCGGTGGACCGCCTCGATCCGGCCGCTGCCCGCCGCCGCCGCCAGCGGGGCATGGCCCGCTGGCTGATGCCGTTCGGCTTCCTGGCCGGCCTCACCTTCACCTTCATCACCGACCTGCACACCTTCGATTTCGTGGGTCCCTGGGGGCAGCCGGTGATCGGCGGCCTGCTGGGCATGGGGTCGGGCTGGATGGGCAGCTACGCGGCGGCCGCCAGCGTCAGTTCGGAAGAAGACGACCGGGTGCGCAGCCTGCGGAACCGGCTGGAGGAAGGGAACTGGCTGCTGCTGGTGGAGACGGGGCCGGGCGGAGAGATCCCCTGGAACGTGCTGCAACAGGCCCGACCGAAGGCCGTGGTGCGGCTGGGGGAAACCTGAATCCTTCCTGCTCTGCCGCTACTCCTCCTCCGCAGCCACTCCGCCTCTACTGGCTGATCCTCCCCGCCTCCTGATCCTCCCCTGCCCCTGACCGGATGCTGCCGCGCCAATCCCTGCTGGAAGGAAGCCCCAACGCCGAGGCGCTCGGGCCGGTGCTCGATGCGGCCGAGCGGGCCCTGCGCACCTGGGAGCCGCAATGGACCGGCTTCCTCGAGGCCGCCGTGCGCGAGGACGCCGAACAGCGCCTGCAGAGCCTCAGTGAACTGAGCGTGGGGAGCGACGGGGGCCATGCCGGGGCCGAGCGCCGCTGCCTGCTGCTGCAGCGGGCCGAAGCCCCGTTGGCGGCTGAGGCGGTCCCCCCGCCGCTCACGGGGCTCGAAATCGCCGGCAATTTCCTGTTTGATCCGGCCACCACCGCCGAGTTCCGGCAGGCCCTGCTCGCCGCCGGGGCCGAAGCCGGGGAGGTGGGCGATCTGTGGCTGCGGGGCGACCGGGGGGCCCAGGCGATCGTGACCAGCCAACTGGCCCACCGCCTGGAGGGCAAGTCGGGCCTGGTGCGCAGCGTGGAGGTGACCCACGAGACCAGGCCCCTTAAGGAGCTGCAGCTGCCGGCCGGTCGCCAGCCCCGACCGATCGCCAGTGTGGAGGCCTCCCTGCGGCTCGATGCGGTGGCTTCGGCCGGCTTCGGCGTCTCGCGCAGTCGGATGGCGGCCCTGATCCGCCAGGGGGCGGTGCGGATCAACTGGCAACCGATGCTCAGCCCCAGCCGCGAACTGGCCCCGGGCGACCGGGTGCAGCTGGAGGGTCGCGGCGAACTGGAGATTCAGTCCGTCCAGGAGACCAAGCGCGGCAGGCTGCGGATCGAGATGGTCCGCAGCTGAGCTGCTAAGTTCCACCGTATTGGAGGAATGGGGCGAAGGCCAGACGGCCAGAGCTTTCTCCAGTCCCGGGCGAACTGCTCAACCGGGCGATTAGCTCAGAGGTAGAGCACTACCTTGACACGGTAGGAGTCACTGGTTCGATTCCAGTATCGCCCACTCTTTTTAAACCTTTGTAACCGTCCGGATTGATGGCAGCCACGGGACCGACGACCACCGTGGTGATCGGCCTGGGCAGATCTGGCATTGGTGCCGCCCGCCTGCTACGGAGCCGGGGTGAATCGGTGCTGCTGTTCGAGAGCCGCAGCGATGCGGCACTGGAAGCGAAGGCCGCGGCCCTGGGCCAGGAGGGCATCGAGGTGCGACTGGGCACCCCCCTGGCGATCGAAAGCTTCGAGCATGGCGGCGCACCGGTAGGCACCGTGGTGGTGAGCCCCGGGATCCGCTGGGACCATCCCGTGCTCGATCAACTGCGGGAACGGGGGGTGCGGGTGCAGGGGGAGATGACCCCGGCCTGGCAGGCCACGCCCTCCATCCCCTGGATCGGGATCACCGGCACGAACGGCAAGACCACCGTGACCCACCTGGTGCACCACCTGCTGGTGGAAGCCGGCCTGGATGCCCCCCTCTGCGGCAACGTCGGGTTTTCCGCCGCCGAACTGGCGCTGGAGCGACAGAACGGCCCACGCCCCGATTGCCTGGTGGTGGAGCTGAGCAGCTATCAGATCGAAGCGGCCCCGGAACTGGCGCCGGAGATCGGTCTGTGGACCACCCTCACCCCCGACCACCTGGAACGCCACGGCACCCTCGACAACTACCGGGCGATCAAGCGCCAGCTGCTCAACAACGCCAGAAAGCGGATCCTCAATGCCGATGATCCCGACCTCCGCTCCCGTGCCGACAGCTGGGATCGGGCCGACTGGGTCACCGCCGGCCGCCGCGAGGACCTGCCGGCGGGCATCGCCCCCTTGCTGTGGATCGAAGCGGGCCGGGTCTGCCACCACGGGGGCGACCTGTTCGCCGCCGATGCCCTGGCCATGCCCGGCGCCCACAACCGCCAGAACATGCTGATGGCGGCGGCCACGGCCCTGGCCTGGAACATCCCTGCCGAAACGATCGAAGCGGCGCTGCGCAGCTTCCCGGGGGTGCCGCACCGGCTGGAGCGGGTGCGGGAGCTCGAGGGCAGCGTCTGGTACAACGACAGCAAGGCCACCAATTACGACGCCGCCGAGGTGGCGCTGCGGGCCCTGGAAGGACCGCTGGTGGTACTGGCCGGCGGGCAGTCGAAACAGGGGGATGCCAGGGCCTGGCTGGAGCAGCTGGAGCGCCAGGCGGCAGCCGTGGTGCTGTTCGGGGCGGCGCGCGAGGAATTCAGCGGCCTGCTGGAGGGCAGCGGCTACGGCGGCACGGTGGTGTCGGTGGAAACCATGGACGAAGCGGTGGAGCGGGCCGCAGCCTTGGCGGGAAAGCTGGGCTGCCGCGGCGTGCTGCTTTCGCCGGCCTGCGCCAGCTTCGACCAGTACTCCGACTTCGAAGCCCGGGGCGACCATTTCCGGCGGCTGGTGGAGGCGCTCTGATGGCCTACTGGCTGATGAAAAGCGAGCCGGAGGTCTACGGCATCCACCATCTTGAGCAGGAGGGCACCACCCTCTGGGATGGCATCCGCAACTACCAGGCCCGCAACTACATGCGAACCATGGCCGTGGGCGACCAGGCCTTCTTTTACCACTCCAATACCAAACCTCCAGGGATTGTGGGACTGATGGAGGTGGTGGAAACGGGGCTGGTGGACCCCAGCCAGTTCGATCCCGATTCCAAGTACCACGATCCCGCCGCCAGTCGGGAAAAGCCCCGCTGGGACTGCGCCCGGCTGCGCCATCTGCGCAGCTTCGCCTCGGTCCTGACCCTGGATGCCCTCAAGGAGCAGTTCAGCCCCGAGGAGCTGGGGGTGGTGCGGCGGGGCAATCGGTTGTCGATCCTGCCGGTGCCGGAGCCCACGGCGCTGCGTCTGTTCACCCTGCTGGGGGAAGCCCCCTGAACGGGCTCAGGCCGCCCGTTCGCTGCGGTGCACGGGGGAAGCGGAGGGGCGGAAACGGGCCTGGCCTGGGAAGAGATTGGCCAGGTAGCAACGGGTGACCCCACGGTTGCGCACGCCGTGCTGCACCAGGAAACCGGCGAGTGCCGCCTGAAACAGTCGGTACTGATCCCAGTTGGGATGGCGCTCGATGAACACCTGCATCGCCTCGAGCAAGGGCTCGGGCACCTCGGCCCTCAGGCTCACCGTTCCGGTATCCGCTTCGCCGCCCGGCATCCTGCCCCTGTTGATCTGCCCACCAGTTCTCCACATGGCAGCGCCGACGTCAAATCCGCCCCCAGGCGCTGGCATAGGCCGGGTCGCATGCTGAGATCGGGCCAGCAGCCAGCGGGGGCGGACCTGCCAACCGCAGCGTCACCCCCACTGGAGCCGGCAGCGCCCGCCGTCAAGGGCCTGGAGCCGGAAACAGGCCTTCTCCCCAGATCCGCCCGGAATCGCCCTCCCTTGGGCCAGCGCCTGCTGAAAAGCTTGGGAAAAGCACGGGGAACCGGGGGAGAACCGCCGAAAATCGATTTCGATCAGCAGTGCTTATCCAATTTCGGCAGCGATCGCCGATCTCAGGCTGAGCCCGAGAGGAGCCCATCCAGGCGATCCAGCACCGGCACCAGCGCGGCGCTGGCCAGGGCATCCCAACCGCCTTCCACGGCCCTCATTCCCGGCGCCGGCGTCAGCACGAAGCGCAGACACCAATGGGATCGATCTCCCTCCAGACCGACCCACAACCAGCCGCCGGGGGAGGAGTCGAACTCCTGCTCCAGTTCCAGGCTGATCGCCTCCTCCGCCATCAGCGAGTCGACCAGCGCGGCGTGCTGGGCCCGCAGCCGCATCAGTCCCTGGCGCAGGGCCAGGGCCTCCCCGATCTCCAGCTCCACAGCCCAGTCGCGCCCCCCGAGCAGCACGGGAAACGAAGGGCGCGACGGGTCGATCACCAGCCGCCAGCCCTCTCCCTCCTGCACTTCCATGCCAGCTGCCGGGCAGGGGGGAAATCAGCCGGGGAGGAGGTCGGGCTGGTCCTGCTCATCGCTGAGCTCGATGATGGCCCGCTGCACGGGCTTGATCATCGAATCATCGAGCAGGCCATCGAAGTCGTCGAAGCGGCGCTGCTTGGCGCGATAGGCGATGCGCACCGTGGTGAGGTAGCGGTTGCTGGAATGGCGGATCAGGCTCTCGGCGCGCTGGGCCAGGTCCTTGGGGCTGAGATCGACACTGCTGGGCATGCGGCTCGGAGTGTTTCCCGTCTATCTGAGCCAAGCCTAGGCCAGCGTCGGCGGTCGGACCGCTAGAAGGGGGCCACCGCCTCGGCGCCATGACGGGCACCCTCGCCATCGACCTGGGCAGCAGCACCACCGTGGTGGCCTGGCAGGAGGGCAGCGAGCCCCCTCGGCTGCTGGCGCTTCCCCCCTACAGCGCCGGCGACCCACCGGTGGTGCCCAGCCTGCTCTGGCGGGCGGGATCCGGCGAGGGCCGGCCCCTGATCGGCCGCCAGGTGCTGGAGGCCGGCCTGTTGGCCGATCCAGGGCCCGGGCTCTGCCGCGACTTCAAGCGACGCATCGGGGCCGGCGAGGGAGCCGACGCCGGCGGGCTGACCCCCGAGCAGGCAGGCGGTCTTTTGCTGCAACGGCTCTGGGCGGCCTTGCCCGAGGGGATCGCGCCGCACCGGCTCGTGCTCACCGCCCCGATCGAGTCGTACCGCGGCTACCGCCGCTGGCTGCAGGAGCAGTGCCGCAGCCTGCCGGTGACGGAGCTGGCCTTGGTGGATGAACCCACCGCCGCCGCCATCGGCGCCGGCCTGGCTCCGGGCAGCCGGGTGCTGGTGGTGGATCTGGGTGGCGGCACGCTGGATCTCTCCCTGGTGGCCCTGGAGGGGGGCGAGGGCCGACCGGCACCGATCGCCCAGCTGCTGCGTTTCGCCGGCCGTGATCTGGAGCGCAGCGGCCAGGCCCTGCGCTGCGCCCGTGTGATCGGCAAGGCGGGCCTCCCCCTGGGGGGCCGCGATCTCGACCGCTGGATCGCCGCCGCCCTCTGTCCCGACCTCCCCGCTGAGGGGCCGCTGCTGGAGGCCGTCGAGCGGCTCAAATGCCGCCTGAGCGAGGAGGAGGAGGCCCTGGAGATCTGCAGCCTGGGGGGGCAGCCGCCGCGGGAGCTGCGGCTGCGGCGCTCGGAGCTGGAGCGACTGCTGCAGGAACGGGGGCTGCTCGAGAGGCTGGAGGAGCTGCTTGAGACCGTGCTGGCCGGGGCCCGCCGCGAAGGCCTGGATCCAGCCGCCCTCGACGCCGTCCTGCCGGTGGGGGGTGGCAGCCGGTTGCCCCTGCTCCGCACCTGGTTGGCGGAGCGCTTCCCGGGGGTGCCCCTTCGCGGCGAGCGGCCGGTGGAGGCAGTGGCCCTGGGGGCGCTCGCCCTCACACCCGGCGTGCGCCTGCAGGACGTGCTCACCCGCGGCGTATCGCTGCGGATCTGGGACCAGCGCAGCCAGGCCCATCGCTGGCACCCCCTGTTTGTGGCGGGGCAGGGCTGGCCGACGGAGCGGCCGCTGGAGCTGGTGCTCGCCTGCAGCGAAGAGGGGCAGCAGCAGTTGGAGATCGTGTTGGGCGAACCCCAGCCGGAGAGCCGGGCCGAGGTGGTGTTCGAGGGGGGTCTGCCGGTGCTGCGCGCTCGACCGGCGGGGGAAGCGGCGGTGCGTCCCTGGAGCACCCCGCCGCTGGAGCTGCCCCTGGCCACCCCCGGTCGGCGGGGAGAGGACCGCCTGCGGCTCCGCTTCGCCATCGACGGCGAGGGGGTGTTGGTGCTGGAGGGGGAGGATCTGGCACAGGGCGACGCGGAAGGGGGGCGCCTGGAGCGCCGGCGCCTGGGTCCGGTGCGCTGAGCGTCCCGCCGGAGCGGATCGAGGCCCCACGCCTTCATACAAAGGGGCAAATGTTTCAGGAGCGCCCCACCTTGGCGCTGCGCCACCACCGGCTACCCCGCTTCTGGCTGCTGCTCACGCTCGGACCGGTGCTGGCGGGCCTCGGGGCCATGTACTGGTGGGAGCGGCAGCTGCCCGAGCAGCTGCGGCAGGCGGCCGCGGAAGGGCGGCTGGAGGACTGCCTGCGCTACGGCGATCAGCTCAGCGCCCTGAGCTGGCTACCCGGCCGCTCCGCCCCCGAACAGGGCCGCTGCCGGCGCGAGCGGGCGCAGCAGCTGTGGCAGGGGCGTCGCTGGGGGGAGGCCCTGCGGTTGCAGGAGCAGCTGGTGGCTTCCGGCGCCGCCATCCCCGCCGACCGGCAGCGGCTGCAGAACTGGCGCGAGCAGCGGCACGGCGAGGCCCTGGGCCGCTTCGCCGCAGGCGACCTGCCGGGGGCCCTCCAGGCCCTCCAACCCCTCGGGGAGGACCGCCGCAGCAACGGCCGCGGCATCGGCGATGAGATGCGGGCCATCTGGGAGCGCAATCGCCAGCAGCTGGAACGGGCCGACCGCCTGATCAGCCAGGCCCGATGGTGGGAGGCCGTGGATGCCCTGAACCGTCTGGACCACCCCTGGTGGCAGGCCCGCAGCGCCGACCGCCGCAAGCGGGTAAGCGACGGCCTCGCCCGGCTGCGACGCGAGGACCAGCAACGGGACGGCCATGGAAGCCTGCCCCACAGCGTGCCGACCGACCAGCTCGATGCCCAGGTGCAGCGCCGCATCGCCGCCGGCATGGACGAATGGCAGGCGTTCCAGGAGAGCTGTCGCCAGCTGGGGGGGCGGGTCGTGGAGGCGGGGCCGGAGAGCGCCTGCGAGCGATAAGCCTGGCCGCGTCGGCTTCGTCGGTGTTCCCCTGCGCGTGACAGGATTGGCCACGCATCGGGACCAAGGGGTCATGCAGCCAGGGGATCAGGTGAAGGTCAGCCAGAGCGTCGTGCTCTTCAACCATCCCGAGCACCGCGGGCAAGCGTTTGACATGCAGGGTCAGGAAGGCCAGGTGGACAAGGTTCTCAACGACTGGAAAGGCCGCCCGATCAGCCCCACCCTGCCGGTGGTGGTGGCCTTCGGTCGCTTCCG
>JBKDOV010000113.1:0-13070 GCA_046342815.1 Cyanobacteriota bacterium | reverse complement strand
GGCCTGAACGAGGCCGTCACCGAGGCCACCACCAGCCTCTGGCTGGAGGCCGCTGTGTTTGCCCCCCAGGAGGTGCGCCGCTCCGCCCGCAGCGTGGCCCTGCGCACCGAGGCCAGCAGCCGCTTCGAGAAGGGACTGCCGCGGGAGGTGACCCTGGCGGCTTCCGATCGCGCCGTGCAGTTGCTCCAGGAGCTGGCGGGCGCCTCGGTGGAGGGACGCTGGCTGCATGAGCGGACGCCGGAACCGCAGCAGCCGCTGCGATTGAATCGCGATGCCCTCCACAACCTGCTGGGGCCGGTGCTGGTGGAGGGGGAGCCGGAAGACCTCGACGACGAACGCATCGAGGCCACCCTCACGGCCCTCGGCTGCAGCCTCACGGCCGATGAGGACGGCTGGCTGGTGACGGTGCCGCCGGCGCGAGCGATGGATCTACAGCGGCCCGTGGACCTGATCGAGGAGGTGGCCCGCCTGGTGGGCTACGACCATTTCTCCGCCCATCTCCCCGACCCGATCGAACCCGGCGGCCTCGACCCGGCCATGCAGGTGGAGCGGCGGCTGCGGCGCTCGCTCTGCGCCGCAGGCCTGCAGGAAACCTGTGCCCTGTCGCTGGTGGCGGCGGCCCCGGGCCGTCTGCCGCTGGCCAATCCCCTGCTGGCCGATTACGGCCATCTGCGCGACACCCTGCACGGGGAGCTGCTGCAGGCGGCACGGCGCAATCTTCAGGCCTCCCGCAGCGGCTTCTGGGCCTTCGAGATCGGCCAGGTGTTTCATCCCACGCCGCAGGGCCCGGATCCCGCCCAGGAGGTGCGGCTGCTGGCGGGAGTGATCGCCGGCGAACGGCGCAGCGAACTGTGGAGCAGCAGTGGCAAGCCGCGCCAGCCCGACTACTTCACCGCCCGTGGGGTGCTGCAGGCGGCCCTCGAGCCCCTGATGGTGCCGGTGGAGGACCGCCAGCTCACTGCCGAGCCTGCCGGAGACCTGCTCCATCCCGGCCGGGCCGCCCAGCTGGTGCGGGAGGGCCGACCGGCCGGCTGGTTCGGCCAACTCCACCCGGCCCGGGCGGAGGAACTCGACCTGCCCGATGCCACCTATCTTTTCCAGCTGGAGCTGCCGGCACTGCTGACGGCGGCGACCCGCAGCAACCGCTGGACGCCGGCCTTCGCCCCCTACGCCACCGTGCCGGCCTCGGAACGGGATCTGGCGCTGGTGGTGCCGCTCACCACCAGCACCTCTTCGCTGCTGAGCGCGATCCGCAAGGCGGGCAAGCCGTTGCTGGAGCAGGTGGAGCTGCTGGATCGCTACCTGGGCAGCCAGGTGGCGGAAGGCCATTGCAGCCAGGCCTTCCGGCTGCGCTACCGCGATCGCCAGCGCACCCTCACCGACGAGGAGGTGGAAAGCGTGCACCAGAAGGTGCGGGCCAGCCTCGAGAAGCAGTTCGGGGCCGAACTGCGCAGCTGATCAGGGGCGCTCCAGGCAGGCCAGGGTTTCCACGTGGCTGGTGTTGGGGAAGAAGTCGATCGGATGCACGCCCACCAGCCGGTATCCGCCTTCCCCGGTGAGCTGGCCCAGGTCGCGGGCCAGGGTGGCCGGGTCACAGCTGAGATAGGCCAGCCGCGGCGGCGGATCAGCCAGGACCGCCGCCAGGGCCGCCGGCTCCAGCCCCTTGCGGGGAGGATCCACGAACAGGGCCTGCACGCCGGGCAGTCGCTCCGCCAGCAGCGCCCCCACTTCCGCGACTTCAAAGCAGGTGCGCTCGCTCAGCCCGTTGGCGGCGGCGTTGAACCGGGCCAGCTCCACCGCGCCTCCGTGCTGCTCAAGGCCATGCACCTGCCAGCCGGCGGCGGCCAGCGGCAGGCTGTAGGTGCCGATGCCGCAGAAGGCATCCACAAGCCTTCCCGGCACGCCAGCCAGAAACGCCAGCAGCAGCGGCACCACCCGCTCCGCCTGCTCGGTATGCACCTGAAAGAAGGTGTCGGCGGCGATCCGCAGCTCCAGCCCGGCGAATTGCTCCCGGATCCAGCCTCGGCCCGCCAGGACCCGTGTCTCTGAACCCATCAGCAGGTTGTTGGCCAGAGGCTGGAGGTTGAGGGCCACCCCCACCAGATCGGGCCAGCGGGCCATCCAGGCCTCCGCCAGGGGCTCGAGGCCTTCCAGGTCGGCGCTGCTGCTCACCAGGGTGATCAGTCGCTCGCCGCTGCGGCTGCCCACCCGCAGGGCCAGATGGCGCAGGCCGCCGCCATGGCCGTGGCGATCCACCGGCCAGGGAGCGGCCTCGAGATCCTCTTTGAGCGGAAGGATCAGTTCATCGATGCGGGGGTCGAGCACCGGGCAGCGGTTCATGTTCACGATCTGATGGGAACCACGGCGGTAGTAGCCCGCCCGCAGCCTTCCATCCGGATCGCGCTCCAGGGGAATCACGGC
This sequence comes from Cyanobacteriota bacterium, assembly GCA_046342815.1. Lineage (GTDB taxonomy): Bacteria > Cyanobacteriota > Cyanobacteriia > PCC-6307 > Cyanobiaceae > Cyanobium. The sequence goes on along the minus strand of JBKDOV010000113.1, from coordinate 10,649 downwards.
GCGGTTGCGGTAGCCGAGGCCCGAGGCAGAAGCCAGCAGGGGCGATACGTCAGGCTCAAGTCCGGCGATGCGTCGCAGGTTCTCCTCCACCTGCTTCTGTTTCCAGGCCTGCTGGGCAGTGTCCTCCAGGGGCTGGAGACTGCAGCCGCCGCAATGGTCGGCCAGGATGCAGGGCGGACGGCGGCGATCGATCGAGGCGGTCTCCACGGCCAGCAATTCCGCCACCAGGTGCCGGCGACTGCGGGCCACGATCCGTGCCCGCACCCTGTCTCCGGGCAGACCGCCGGCCACGAACACCACCTGCCCCTCCAGACGGCCCACACCCCTTCCATCACTGGCGAGATCCACGAGATCCAGGCTCACCCTTTCCCCCACCAAGGCCATCCGCCGCTCCGCACCTCGCCTGACCCTATCGATCAGCCGGCCCCGATTTGTTGCAAAGGGGCGTTACACGTTGGCGGAAGGCCTGGAGTTCCCGGCTTTGGATCGATAGGATCTCCCCGTGTGTGGTCGCTGCAATGAGCGTCGTTCGCGATCTGATCCTCCAGGCTGACGATCAGCTCCGCTATCCCACCGGCGGTGAGCTCCGTTCGATGGTGGATTTTCTCAGCGGTGGAAGCCGTCGTCTCAATGTGGTGAAGGTTCTCACCGACAACGAGAAGAAGATCGTCGACGAAGCCGCCAAGCAGCTGTTCACCCGCAAGCCCGAGTACGTGGCCCCCGGCGGCAACGCTTTCGGCCAGAAGCAGCGAGCCCAGTGCCTGCGCGATTACAGCTGGTACCTGAGGCTGGTGACCTACGGCGTGCTGGCCGGCAGCACCGAGCAGATTCAGAAGATCGGCCTCGAAGGGGCACGCGAGATGTACAACAGCCTCGGCGTGCCGATGCCCGGCATGGTCGAAGCGATGCGCACCCTCAAGGAAGCCGCCCAGAGCCTGCTGAGCACCGAAGATGCCCGCCTGGCGGGTCCCTACTTCGACTTCCTGATCCAGGGCATGCAGACCACCACCTGAAGTTTTGGTGGATCGATACCCCAGATCCATTGGACAGAACCACCGCCTCCGAGTTTCGGGGGCTTTTTTATTGGTCGATCGCGGCTCCCGCTTCGTTGAATGCTTCGAATGCTTCCGAGGACACCGTGCCCCAAGCAGACCGACCTCCTCGCCGTGGCCGAATGGTCTCATTAGTTCATTCTGTGTCTCGTTAAAGGACTGAAAGCAAGTCCTGAGCGGTACTAATGAGACTCATGAATGGGATGTTTTGCCCCCGCGATCGCCGTCCCTGCGTTGAGCGCCTTGTTCGTTGGCGCCGTCAGGTCATCGCGCAGGGATCCTCGCATAAGCGTCTCATGTTTATTGGTCTGGATGCGCTCCAAGACTAGTAAATGGTCTCAGATACGATTCATGCAACGAACTTGTGGGCTTCAGTCGAGGCTCCGGGGACCGGAGGTGCTGCTGGAACGAAAATTGGGCCTGGGAGAGCGGCTCGACAGCCAAATCTGCTGCGTATCTGTCTTAGACACAGATACGCAATGTTCGTAAGTCCCTCTCGAGCTGGGGTTTTACTTGGCCAACAGCGCAGTGATGGCCAGTTATCGGTCCGATACGCAATTTTGGACAAAATCTTGGTGATGGCTCAGCTGCGCTTGCAGAAGACAGTGTGGAGTTCGTGAGTGGAGACCAGGAATCGATCTTTTTCGGGAATTGTTTGTCGCGGATTAGACAAGGTACAGGACTTGTGAAGAGTCTCAACTGAGCCAAGCGCAAACTTGATGACAGCCGATGCTCGCACGATCTCAGGTAAGACTGATTGCGAGTCTTGTGCTCGGACCAGCTTTCTCATGAGCGACAAGCTCTGGGACCAAGTTCAGGTCTCGGAAGAGACTTCCTGGAAGGGATGTTGATCTTGTAAATCTTGGTTGCGACTAAATACGAGTCTATTGCTGCGACTCAGCCGGGATCTACGGATGCTTCGGCCTGTTGGGGGCGGTAGAGCTCCTTGAGCAGCTGATAGGCCTCGTTGAGGCGCCGCATCGTTTCCACGGACCCGCCCGAATCAGGGTGGTGATTCAGGGCCAGCTGGCGGTAGGCCTCCCGGATCTGGGCCAGGCTGACGCGATTCCCGGGGTCTGTGGGCAGCTGCAGCAGACGCAGCGCCCCCTGCAGGGTCATCGTGTGCTCAAGGGTCTGGAACGACGTGGCCCTGGGGCGACGGCGGAACCGGTGTACGAACCTGCGGATCAGCGTCGGGATCCGGAATCCGAGGGTGGAACCGCTGAACGGATCCTCCAGCACCCCGGCGGCCACCATCACGCGCTCGAACGTCGGGGGGCCGTCTCCCCAGTTCGGAACCAGTTCATCCATCACGCCGCAGACCGCCGTCCAGGTGAAGGCCCGGCCCTCGCTCTGATCGGACTGGGGCCAGATGTCGTGGGCCAACCAGGTCATCGAGGCTTCCAGCACGGTCTCACTGGCGGGGGTGCCATAGAGGTCGATCCAGTGGTCTCGGGCCACCTCCATCGCCTGCTGGACGGAATCGGGCGCCAAGGGCGGCAGCGGCGGCACCGGGCCTGGTCGGCCCCCTTCCTTGCGCAGGCTTCGTCGCAGCTGGTCAGAACGGCGGCGCACGAAACCTGGAAGATCGATCCCGCCACCCCGCCCCTGGCTGGGAGCTTCCTTGCGGGAGGAGGGTGCTCCGGTGCCGGCGTCGGTTCGCTCCAATGCCCCTTTACCGACCAGCACCAGCGACACCTGTTCGTCGAGCTCCTCTTCCCCGCCAGGCGGAGTTGACGGGTCTTCCCCCTCCGCAGACCCCTCCCCTTCGCCTGTCGCGAACAGATCCTCCAGCAGCCGCTCCAGCACATCGCCCCGATTGCGCATGCCCCATTCCTTCTTCAGGGCATCGATCTGGGCCAGACGTTCATGGGAGAGCTGCAGCGTGAATCGCCGCTTGCCGCTGTCCGCTGTCTCAGCCACGGCGGTACTCCATCAGAAAGGCTCCATCAGAAACGCTGCAGCCATCCGCTCAGGGGGATCGCCAGCCCTGCATCATCTGCCGCTGAGTCTCGACAGCTGAACGGTAGCGATCGATCAGGCTATTCCCATTTGGACTGGCTCCTGAAGGCTGAAGCGCCCCGGGAGCCTCTGGCGGAGCCGGCGGGGGGATCCGCCATGCCGGACCGGGGGAACGCGGCCGCGCCTGGATCGGCACCGGGGTGAACACAGGCGCAGGCGGGGGGGGGGCCGGCCCTGTTTCCACCCCCGGCGGCGGTAGGGGAGCGAGGGGCTGGGGTGCGGAGCGGCGGGCCAGCTCCAGCTGGCGTTCCCGATCCTGGAGGGAGGCAAGCTGGCTCGAGGGAACCACGCTCAACAGGTGGCCGGGGGTTGCATCGGCGGGATAGACCATGCTCACCCGAACGTTGTTGACCACTCCAGGCCGGAGATCGAGATTGGCCAGCGAGAGGCTCTGGCCCGATCGCAGACCCACGTGCACCTCCTGCAGCCCCTGATCGGTGCGGATCTGGATCGAACCCCGGAAGGCGGTGAAGTGGCGGCCGCCGTTGGGAGCGGGATGGCTCAACACCAGCTCATGGGGGCCCTGACCCCGCAGGCGAAGGTCGATGCTGAAGCGCACGCCGTAGGTGCCCACGTTGTCTAGCGAGGAATCGAGCATCCGCACCGCCAGCGGATTCACCTGCACCTCGCCGGTGCCGAAGGTGGTTCTGGAGGTGCTGGTCAAGGGCACGTGAAGGGGGCCCTGTTGGTTGAGATCGTGTTGCAAGGCGGCCTGATAGGTGTCGCCGATCGCCACGCCCCCCACGCGCGAGAAGATGCGGCGGTTGAGGATCTCGGCCACCCGCGGCAGATAGACCCGGCCCGGTGCCAGCTGGCCGCCATCCAACACCGCCAGGATGTCGCCATCGGAGCGGGGATTGCTGGCCGCCACCACCGCGATCTGAAACGGGCCATCGCTTTGGCCGCGCAACAGCGCGTTGGCAATTCCCTGGGCCGGCAGTTCGGTTCGGAACAGCACCACGCGGCTGCGGCCCGGGATCAGGATCTCGTCGGTCAAACGGTTGTCGAGCTTGCCGCGCAGCATCTGCACGGCGGTGGCATCACCGGGGCCCGTGTTCCAGGGGCGGGGCCCCAGCGGTTTGACCCCCATCAGATTGTTGGCGAGGTAGGGGGCCTCGAAGCTGTTGCGAACCGCTCCCATTGAGAAGCGCACATGTACGGGCCTTAGCCCTGGATTGATCAGAATGGTCGCCAGGGTGAGTTCGGCCCTGCGGCCACTGTTGCCCCCGATCGGCAGATGGTATTTGTGGTGAACGTGGATGCCGAATTCGCCATTGAAGGTGTATTCGGCATTGCGCAGCACCTGTCCTGATTCCGCACTGGCGGCAGCACCTGGAGCGGTATTGATCAGGATCCCTGGCCCCTCCACCTCCTCCGGCTGGTTGGAGTGGAGCACCGGCACCGCATTGAAGCGGCCGTTCAGGGGGCGGGCACTCTGGCCCGCCATCAGGGCCACGTAGCCAAAGGCAGCGCCCACCGGCTGGAGCAGCACGACTCCAGCCAGGAAGGCCATTCCCGGAATGGCGGCAAGGGTGGAGCGAACCAGACTCAAGCGCGAACGGGGCCGGAAGGGCGGAAATCGAGGCAGGGACGGGTCCCCACCGGCCCGGTCCGACCGCTAGAACCATGGCGTCGCTCCAAGTTTCCCATGTTCCCGCCCTTCGGCCTCTGTTCGGATTTCGAGGATCCCATCGCGAGTCGCCGCCGCCATCAGGAACGCAAGATGCGCATGCTCACCTTCTGGCGGGATGGCCTGGAGCGTCAGCTCGCGGCCATCAACGCCTCGATCAACACGCTGGAGCAGCAGATGCGTCGCGATCCGATCGAGCCCCAGGGCTGATCGTCGCGCCATCCAGGTGCTGGCGCAGTCGATCCAGACCGCGCCGCAGCAGCCGTTGCACCGTCATCGGGCTCACCTCCATCTGGCTGGCCAGCCGCCGGTAGCTCCAACCCGCCAGCACCACCTGGCGCACCACCCAGCGCTGCCTCGGCTCCAGCACCGCCAGCAGCGGCTCTGCGCTGAGGGCTTCCTCCTGGGGTTCGGGCGCTGGGGTCGCCAGTTCCTCGAGTAGCTCCTCATGGAGGGGCAGCGGACGGGCGAGCTGGCGGTGCAGGGCCAGCTGCTCCCACGTCTTGAGCGATACCCCCAGCAGGCCGGCCATTTCGTTGCCGGTCGGGTTGGGGCGTTCCTCCACCAGCAACTGGTTCTGGAGCTTCTGCAGCCGATCCTGCAGCTCCACCTGACGGCGCGGCAGCCGCACGCTGGGAGCCACATCCCGCAGGTAGTGCAGGATCGCTCCCCGGATGTGGGGTCGGGCGAAGGCGGCGAAGGGAATGGCGCGGTCTGCTTCGAACCGCTCCGCCGCCCGGATCAGACCGAGCAGCCCCACCTGAACGAGATCCTCGCTGGCCTCGCCGCTGCAGCGGGCGTAATGCACCGCCAGGGGGCGGACCAGATGGCGGTAGGTCTCTACCCGCTGATTGCGTTGTTGGAGCCAGGAAGGCTGGGACCTAGTGGACTGGCAGTTAGTGGGCTGGGGCCTGGAGAGGGGGCGCGGCTGCGAAAGGGTGGTGCAGGCCATGACAGAAAAGGAGATGGAGAGATGGATGGGGGAAGGCATTGCCTCCTCTCTCCACAGAGCTCCCCGACCCACTGCCCGCGCAACCGTGAAACCACGGAATCGGGTCAAACGGGTGCCCTCAGTCGGCTTCCACCGCCACTTCCGCCAGCAGGCTCCAGGGGCCGTGCTCGCCCAGCCAGTCGGGCTGCGAGGCAGCCGTGGCCAGCAGATAGCCCGCGAAACCGAGGCCGTTGACGCTGTAGCCGGCGCAATGCTCCCGGCTGCGCAGCACCGTCAGGAACCAGTGGTCATCGAACAGCAGGTTGTAGGCCTGGCGCGGGGCTGTGTCATGGGAGCGTTCCCCCAGCCCCAGGCTGCGGCAATGCTCCTCGTAGAGCTCGCGGAGATCCCGGCCATGGAGCGGATCGCTGCGCCTGCTGAGCCGGTGCCGCCACGGGAGGGGGTCGGCCTGGCCCTGAAGGATGGCCTCGAACCGGGATGCCAGGGGGCAGCTGCTCTCGTCGGCCGTCCGGGGCAGCAGCTGCAGGTGGCGGTGGGGCTGGCTGGCACCGGCGGTGGCGCTGCTGTTGAAGAACCACAGCCCGCCGGTATCCGCCGCGACGGTGGCCACCGCCTGCCAGTCGCCGGGGGTCAGCCAGCCGCTCTGGGGCTGCCAGCTGCTGGTGATCACCAGCAGGTGGGAATCCTGAACCGGATATTTGTTGAGCAGCAGCACATGGTCACTGCCGATGCGCTCTACCTCGAGCGGCCGGTCCCAGGGCAGGAACGGATTGGGCTTGGGGCCCTCGGCGCCCAGGTGCCGGGGGGGGCGGGACTGCAGCTCCCGCAGCACGAACGGGGCCAGACCCGGCTGCTGGATCACGCGTGTGGCCAGCGGCACCAGCGCCCCTTCAGCAAGGGCTCGACGCGAGGTGCTGCGTGCCCCCTCCCAGTAGCGTTCAGCCCGCACCGGCCTGAAGTCGGGCCAGGGAAGCGCCACGGTAGTAACGGCCAAGGATCTCGTTGTAGCGCAGCCCCTGTTGGGCCAGGTCCTGGGCGCCGTGCTGGCTCATGCTGGCTCCCAGGTGGCCATGGGCCTCCTGGGTCAGCTGGTGGGTCGCCGCATAGAGACTTTCGACGATGCCGCCCTGGTAACTCAGGATCACTCCCGCCGTGCTCTCGGTGGCCTCGCGCGTGCGGTCGTCCACACTGCTCAGGCCGGTGTAGTTCTGCCAGCGGGTGGTGTCGCCGAGGTGCCAGTGGGGATCCGCGGGTCGGGCCATGTGGGCCAGTGCGTAGGAGCGGGCAGCCACCGCCTGGGCCCGCAGGGCCTCCAGATTCCAGCTGCTGGGCATCTCGCCACCGACCACCGAGCTGATGTAGCTCTCCAGGGGCAGGTGGTTGATCACCTGCAGTCCATCGCTGCCGCGCAGCACCCGGAAACGGCCGCTGTAGGGCTGGCCATCGGACAGCAGATGGCCTCCGGCGCCGGTTTCGATCCAGAGTTCGGCTTCGTTTGACAGGAGAGCGCCGACATCGGCGGCTTCGCCGCCCCCACCCTGCTGCAGCACCCGACCATCCCGGCTGCTGATCCGCCACGGGCCACTGGCCGAGAGGGAGGGGTTGGCGGAAAGTTTGAGCAATGCCACCCGGATCTCCAGACCCAGATCCTTTCCAGCTGGAGCTGCGGGGACGGCTCCGGCCGCGGTGGAGCCGAGGCGCTGGGCCCGGAGATCGGCCGCGGAAGGCGGAGCCGCAGGGGAGCTGGCTGGCCCGGTCGTGGTGGTGCTGAGTTCGGAGGAGCCTGAGCCTGAAGCTCCTGGCTGGGCGATCAGGGCTGCCAGCACATCGCTCTCAGAAGCACTGGGGTCCGGCCGCAACAGGGCCTGGGCACCGAAGCCGATGCCCACGGCCGCCAGCGCCAACGGGGCCGTGAACAGCACCGGATAACGCCGGCACCCCTGCAGGATCACCGCGGTGCCAGTGCGGACCATGCCGCGACTTCGCTCGAGCAGGTCATGCCATCGGACCGGCTGCTCCGGGCGGGTGCGTGAAGGGTGCCGTTCCAAAGGAGATGTCCGTTACCGGTCAGGCGGATTTTGCCGGAAGATGCGGCTTCGCACACCATCCCCCCAGGACGGTCGGAGCATTGCCAGCCCACCACCCTTGGGCGGCCCAGCTGTTCCTGCCACCAGGGAGCGACCAGGGCATGGGCCGATCCGGTCACCGGGTCCTCGTCAATGCCGAGCCCCGGGGCAAAGAAACGCAGCTGGTAATCCGGGCCCTCCGGGCCTTCCAGGGGCTGCATCAGCACCAGGCCGCTGCGCAGCGGCGGCGGCAGCTGGGGGCCCGGCGGTTCCATCGCCGCCAGGGGGGCCTGCGCCGGCAGCAGGGCCACGTGATAGCCCAGCGCCGAGGTCCAGAAGGCCTCGGCCCCGCAGCCCAGGCTCCGCTGGAGCAGCTGGGCGAGGGACTGGGGCAGCGGAGCGGCTTCCATGGTCCCAGCCGGCAGTTCGATCCAGCCGCCGCCCCCTTCCGGGTCGAGTCGGGTGGGGAGCGGACCGCTGCGGGTGTGGAAGGTGGTGCCGTCGCCGGGCGCCAGCAGCCCCCAATGGCCAAGGGCCAGCAGGCTGGCAAGGGTGGCATGGCCGCAGAGGGGCACTTCGCAGCTGGGGGTGAACCAGCGGAGCAGCCATTCGCGGCCGCTGGGCGCAGGCAGCAGGAAGGCGGTCTCGGATTGCTTGAGGCTGCCGGCCACCCCCTGGAGCCAGGCATCGGGCATCGGCTGCTCCAGCAGCACCACGGTGGCGCCATTGCCCTGCAGGGGCTGCTGGGTGAAGGCTTCGATCAGCACCGCTTTCATGGGTTGGCCTCCGGGCGGGGATCGCGCTCCATCAGCGCCCGCACCGCCTGGCCGGCATCGATCGAGCCATCCAGCAGCTGCACCACCTGCTCACAGATCGGCAGCTTCCAGCCGTGCTGGCGGGCCAGGGCCAGGGTGGCGCGGGCCGTGCGCGGGCCCTCCACCGTGGCTCCGATCCGCTCCAGCGCCGTGGTTTCGCTGAGCCCTTCCGCCAGCAAGGCGCCGAAGCTGTAGTTGCGGCTGAGCGGACTGTTGGCGGTGGCCAGCAGATCCCCCAGGCCCGCCAGGCCGTAGAGGGTGGGGGTCTGGCCGCCCATGGCAGCGAGCACGACCCCGATCTCCGCCAGGCCGCGACAGAGCAGGGAGGCCTTGGCATTGGCGCCGAGCCCCAGACCATCGCTGATGCCGGCGGCCAGGGCCATCACGTTCTTGAGTGCGCCGGCCGCTTCGGTGCCGATCGGGTCGGCGTTGGTATAGAGACGCAGATTGGTGGTGGCCAGGAACCCTTGCAGCCGCTGGGCCAGGGCCGCATCGTCGGAGGCGATCACGCTTGCGGCGGGCAGCCCCCGCTCCAGCTCCGCCGCCAGGTTGGGACCGCTGAGCACGGCGAGCGGAGCCTGCGGCAGCCGATGGCGCCAGAGCTGGGTGGCTGTGCCGAGGGAGTCCAGGTCGATGCCCTTGCTGCAGCTGAGCAGGGGCAGGCCGGCGGGCCAATCGGGGGCCAGGCCCGCCGCCAGGGCGGGCACGCCCGCCATCGAGACCGCCACCACCACCAGATCGGAGCGGGGGAGCAACGGGGCGGCACTTCCTCCGTCCCGACGGGACCAGGACTGGACCGCGTGGCCCCGTTCCTGCCAGAGCCGCGCCAGGGTGCTGCCCCAGGCGCCTCGTCCCAGCACGGTGATGCGCAGACTCATGAACCTCCGCGGTCCTGCCGCAGAACGGGGGAATCCCCTCAGGCGCTGCCATCATGCGCCTCGGACGCCTGGATCGGCCAGGAAGGAGTACCCCTTGGGCGACAGCCACCGCAGCAGCCTGTCCATGGACCCTGGGCCGGGGCCCTGGAGCGACTGGCAGGGCCATGCCCTGGTGGTCGGCTGTGGTGGCATCGGCAGGGCCCTGCTGCAGGCCCTGCCGGGCCATGCTCCGGGCCTGACCGTGTGGAGTGCGGGAAGGTCCCCGAACGGCCCTCCCGGGCCCCCAGGCCACCCTGGAGCCGGTGGCCACCTGCCGCTCGACCTGGAGGACGACGACAGCCTGCAGCGACTGGCGGAGCGGATCAGCGAACTCTCCCCGCTGCGGCTGGTGATCTGCACCGCCGGATTGCTGCACGAGGGGCCCCTGCAGCCCGAAAAGCGGCTCGCCCAGGTGCAGAGGGCCCAGTTGCAGCGCAGCTTCGCCGTGAACGCCTGGGGACCGCTGCTGCTGGCCCAGGCCGTGGAGAGCGGCCTGCCGCGCCACCAGCCGGCCCACTTCGCGAGCCTCTCCGCCCGGGTGGGGAGCATCGGCGATAACCGGCTGGGGGGCTGGTATGCCTATCGCGCCGCCAAGGCCGCCCAGAACCAGCTGCTCACCACGCTGGCGGTGGAGTGGCGGCGGCGCCGTCCCCTGACGGGGGTGACCCTGCTGCACCCTGGCACCACCGCCTCGGGGCTGTCGGAGCCGTTCCGGGGGGGTGTGACGCCGGAGGGGCTGTTCAGCCCGCAGCGGGCGGCGGAGCTGCTGCTGGCGGTGTTGGCGCAGCAGCGCCCGGAGCACAGCGGCGCCTTTCTGGCCTGGGACGGGCAGCCGATCCCCTGGTGAGCCGGCCTTTCGGTCTTCGAGGTGCCGCTTCAGACGGCGTGCTCCCGCAACACCTCCAGGGGGTTGACCTCCAGGGTTGAGGCTTCGCAGGCCTCCAGGCGCACCGATGGGGCCATGCCGTCCTCGTAGGCCTCCAGCCAGCGGCCGGCGCAGACGCACCAGGCATCGCCGGGACGCAGGCCGGGGAAGCCGTAGTCGGGCGCGGGGGCGGAGAGGTCGTTGCCCTGGGCGCGGGTGTAACTCAGGAAGCGCTCATCCACGACGCAACAGACGGTATGGCGGCCGAGATCAGCGGGATCGGTGCGGCAGCTGCCGTCGCGGAACCAGCCCGTCAGGGGCTGGCAACCG
>JBKDOV010000112.1:0-2327 GCA_046342815.1 Cyanobacteriota bacterium | reverse complement strand
GGAAGAAGGCGTCGAACCGGGCCAGTGCCTGCACATCCCGTCGGCGGAGGGGCCCAACCCGGCACTCCAGCCAGCTCAGGCGGCTGATGGCCAACTGCAGGCCCCCTGCTGCAGCCTCATCGGCAAGCCGGCGCAGCTGCTGTTTCAGGGCCTTGGCCCATGCCGGCTTTCCTTCCACGGCGTAGATCACGGCGCTGGCGTCGAGAAAGGCGATCACCAGTCGCGTTCCTGGTGCAGCTCCGCATCGATCTCAGCCTTGCTGCGGCCCTCCGATGCAGGGGGGAGATCCAGCAGCCACTCCAGGCAGCTGGATCCTGCAGTGGCAGGCCGATCGGCCAAGCGACGCAGGCGGTTGTAATCGGCCTCGCTCAGCACCACCGCGGCTGGGCTGTTGCGCTTCAGCAGATGCACTGGGCCAGCGCGCAGGGCCTCCTCCACCGCCGCAATGCCGCGGCGCTTGAGCTCGGCCGAGCGGAGCACATTCAGCGGCTGGTCGGGCACGGACCGGATTGGCGGTTTGTGGATCCACCCTACGCGGCATGGGCATGGATCGGTACCGAAGTCAGTACCGCGGCAACCAAGCCCGATGATGGAGGAGGTCTGGATCGCAATGCTCGATGTAGTAGCCAACAGGGAGCCAGAGCCACCTGGTTGTTTGCGGCCGCGGTCTGCATGCCGGAGGGGAAGAAGAGGGCGAGAGCCGGGCTGCGCGACCGGCAGGCATTCACCTGGCGGGGGCCTGGATCCAATTCGGCAGCTCACAGGCACTCACGAAGGCAGTCGAGAAGATGATCTGACCGGTGAGCAGACCGTTTGACGCGGCCGCTCCGAGCAGCCGCAGCACGGGGTTCATGAAGGCAGAGGGCGGCGGGTCCTCTGGCTCTTGCCACGGCGATGGCCAGGAGCCCATGGGGGCCTCAACCCGCCCCCACCAGCTTCTGGCGCAAGGCGGCGAGGGCCTTCTTCTGGGCCTGAAGAGTCGCCAGGCGCCCCTCTCGGTGCGACACCGCCATCGGGCTGATCTGCAGCTGCGCTGCGGCGGCCCGGAGGGAGAGGCCCTCGAGGGTGGTGAGCCGCAAGGCCGTGGCCTGGGCGGCGTCATTGCCGTACGTCTTGAAGATCCGCACCGCCCGGGCGGTGCCGACGCCATGGCTGTGCAGGAACACCATGATTTCCCGCACCACCTTCTGATCGGCCCAGGCCTGGGCGATGCGGCCGGCCCGCACCTTGCCGATACCCGGCACCTCCCGCAGGCGCTCCGTCGCCTGCTTGATCACCTCGAACACCTCCGCCCCGAAGGCCTCCACCAGCTTGCTGGCGTAGATCGGGCCGATGCCTCGGATCATCCCTGAGCCCAGGTGCTTCTCGATCCCCTCGGCAGTGGTGGGCGGTGTCATCCATCACAGATGGTGAATGACGGTATTGACAGCGCCACCCGTCGTCCCGAACCGTCACAGGGAATCCAATCTGATCCGCTGCACACGGACACCCTCTCCGTTTTGACAGGATCCCAAGGGATCCGCAGACATCCCAAAACCCCGGCAGGGCACGCGATCTGCGCGTCTGACAGCGGGTTCAACACCCGAGCGTGCGGCGGATGTCCTTGAGCAGCAGCAACAGGTGCAGCGGATCGGTGGGGGAACGCTCGAACTCCGGGATCAGGTGCTCGTAGAAGCTGCGGGCCTGCTCGGATTCGGCATGCACCAGCAAGCCGCGGCAGCCGATGGCGTCGCTCAGGCTGCTGGCCCTGCTGATCACATCCAGCAGCAGGGCCGCCCCGAGGCCCTGGCCTTCATGGCGTTCATCCACCCCCAGGCGGGCCAGCAGGGCGACGGGCTGGGGGTAGCGGCCGGCGCCACGGCGCAGCCGCTCAGGCAGGTCTGTGATGCCCACGCTCGCCATGCACCAGGCGTAGTAGGCCACCACGGCTGGCTGATCGCTCTCGGTGACGACAAACATGCGGGTGGTACCGGTGCCATGGGCCTGCTTGGCCATCTCCACCAGCCAGGCGCTCTGCTCCTCAGAGCTGCAACGGAAGCCTGCGAGCTGGTGATGGGCCGCCAGCAGCTCCGGCGGGTTGTAGCGGCTCATCCCTGAGGCTGATCCACCTCGGGCGTGGCAAAGGGCGAGGGCCGCTCCAGCAGGCGCGCCAGACCCGGCAGGTTGCGGGCGGGGCGGCTGTTGATCCGCTCCCATTCCTGCTGGGCGTCGGCATCGAGCAGAAAGTGCTGCCGATCCGCCAGCACCCGCTGGGCGGCCAGGCGCCCTTGGGCGAGGAGGAAGGCACTGCGGTCGGTGCCGAGGGCAGCGGCGGCCCGATCCAGCAG
>JBKDOV010000111.1:0-3266 GCA_046342815.1 Cyanobacteriota bacterium | reverse complement strand
CCCGCCGGCGCACCCCGCGCCCACGCGCACCGCGGGGAGCGCCCGGAGGGGGGCGGGGGCCGGTCCCGGGTGACGCAGGGGGGGCGGGGGATTGAGCAGGGGCGCGTGAATTTCTCCGAGGTGGAGGGAGACCAACTGCCCCCTTCCATCCTCAGCCAGCGGCCCGAGGCCGCCGGACAGCGCTGGTTTGCCACCGGCACCTCGATGGTGTTGCACCCGCGCAATCCCTATGTGCCCACCGTGCACCTCAATTACCGCTACTTCGAGGCCGGTCCGGTCTGGTGGTTCGGGGGCGGTGCGGACCTCACCCCCTACTACCCGTTTCTCGAGGATGCCCGCCATTTCCATCGCACCCTCAAGGGCGCCTGCGACAGCGTCGATCCGGCCTATTACTCCGTATTCAAGCCCTGGTGCGACGAGTACTTCTTCCTGAAGCACCGCGGGGAGACCCGGGGCATCGGCGGGATTTTCTACGACTACCAGGATCCGGCGGGGGTTCTCTACAAGGGGGGCGATGCCGGCGGGAAGGCCGCCGCGGTGAGCAGCGGCATCGGTGCCGTTGCCCACGACTGGGAAAAGCTGTTCCGTTTGGCTTCCGCCTGTGGCAATGCGTTTCTGCCCAGCTACGTGCCGATCGTGGAACGTCGCCATGAAACGGCCTACGGCGATCGGGAAAGGCAGTTTCAGTTGTATCGGCGCGGCCGCTATGTGGAGTTCAATCTGGTGTTCGATCGGGGCACGATCTTCGGTCTCCAGACCAATGGCCGCACCGAATCCATCCTGATGTCGCTGCCGCCTCTGGTGCGTTGGGAGTATGGCTACGTGCCGGAGCCGGGGAGCCGCGAATCCCTGCTCACCGAGGTGTTCACCCGCCCGCAGAACTGGTTGGAGGATTCTTCCCTCGACGGGCGTTGCGAACCGCACGGGGCTGTGGCTTGACCCCATCGACGGTGGCGGTGCCGGTGGCTCTGGCCTGACGGCCCAGGCCCAGCTCCAGGGCCGTCACCACCCGTTCGGCGATCTGGTTGACGGTCTGCTGGCGGGTGCGGGGGTCGCGCAGGGAGGCCTCCAGCTTGCCCTCCAGTTTGCCCACTTCCAGCAGCCCGATGCCCCGCTTCGGGCCTCCGAGAATGTCCCGGAAGGTCATCGGGTAGGCCCCGAATTCCCGGGCCAGGCTTTCGTCGATCGTGCTGAACGGGCGATGCAGGGGGGGGATCAGTCCGGAGCCCACGCCCGAGGCCCCGTAGGCATCGAAGTGGATCTCGAAGGCATAGCCGCCCCGGGCGGCATGGTCGCGGCCCACGCTCCAGTTGGTGGTGGGATCGTCCCCCTCCACGATTGTGCGCACGGGAGGTTTGTAAAAGTCGATCCGCAGCCCCCGCTGTCGGCCGAGGACGGTCACGGCGTGGGCGATCACCAGGTTCCAGTAGTGCTCGTCGCTGATCCCCCGATACATCGGAGCGGCGCCTCGCAGGGCCACCGCCTCACCGCTTGTGCCCGAGCCGGAGATGCCCTGGGAGTCGGCGTGGCCGGCCATCACCAGGATCGGGGTGTCGGGCGTCACGGTGCGCAGTCCGATCCAGTCCTTGGTCAGGCGGCTGCGGGTACCCAGCAGGGGATCGATGCCGCCGGGAGGGGTGCCGGTGCTTCCCAGGCTGCCGATCGCCATACCGCTGCCGGCGGCGGCCCGGTTGTTGGAAAGCAACTGCTGGGAAGAGGCTGGGCCTGCGCTGCCCAGGAGGAGCATCGCCGTACTGAGGGCCAGGGCGCGGCAGTGGGCTCGCTGCATGGGCATGGGTGGTGGGGTTGGCGGAGAAGGGGAAACTCAGATGGGGGAGCTGAGCAGGGCGCCGTCGCTGGCCAGATCAAGGCGGGGGCCAAGCTCGGTTTCGATCGCGATCAGTTCATCGCGATGGGCCCGCAGCCGCAGGGTGCTGCCCGGGCGGCCCTCCGCTTCGATCAGGCGCAGTTCCAGGCTTTCGGGCCGGGCGGCGCGCCGTCGGTACACGAGTCCGGCGGCCGGGCCCAGCAGGGCGAGCAGCAGGGGCCACCATCCCAGTTGGGGCAGCAGCTGGCGCAGCACCAGGCCGAGGCAGGCCGCCCCCACTCCCCCCAGCACCGAGAGCAGGAGGGCCAGGGGGGCACTGGCTTCCACCTGGCCGCGGAAGCGCAGCAGACAAC
Organism: Cyanobacteriota bacterium; assembly: GCA_046342815.1. Taxonomy (GTDB): domain Bacteria; phylum Cyanobacteriota; class Cyanobacteriia; order PCC-6307; family Cyanobiaceae; genus Cyanobium. The sequence goes on along the minus strand of JBKDOV010000111.1, from coordinate 1,085 downwards.
GATCCGGATCACCGGCCTCGGTCTGCCAACCCCTGGCCGTCAACCAGGTGGAGAGACCCTCCAGCACTTCCACCGGCGGCCGCGGGGAATGCACCTCCACCACGGTGGTGCGGTCCTTGCTTGCGGCCCTGAGGAAAAAGACCAGACCGATCGCCAGCAACAGGGTCAGCAGCAGGGTCGAACCCAGGGTCGGCATCGGCTGTCAGCGGCGGGATGCCCATTCTTGCCCGCCCGTCGGCCGCTTTTGGTCCACGATGAGTCGGTTCCGCCTTCGCTTCGATGGCCCAGGCTCCTTCCGGCTCCTCGATTCCCCCCTCCCGCTTCGCCGTGTTCGACGGCGATCTCGATGGCGAGTGGCTCCAGATCTATGGCGAAGCCCGGGCGCTTGCGGTGGACACCGAGGCCATGGGCCTGATTCACGGTCGGGACCGGCTCTGTCTGGTGCAGATCTGCGATGAACACGACAACGTCAGCTGCATCCGTCTGGCCCGCGGTCAGGGCGCCGCGCCCCATCTCGAGCAGCTGTTCGAGGATCCCGGGATTGAGAAGGTGTTTCACTTCGCCCGTTTCGATGTGGCTGCCCTGGCGGAGAACCTGGGGATCGCGGTGAATCCGGTGTTCTGCACCAAGATCGCCAGCCGTCTGGCCCGCACCTACGCCCCCCGCCATGGCCTCAAGGACGTGGTCAATGAGCTGGTGGGGGTGGAACTCGACAAGCAGGCCCAGAGCTCCGACTGGGGCAGGGTGGAGGAGCTCAGCGACGCTCAGCTGGCTTACGCGGCCGGCGATGTGCGCTGGCTGCTGCCCGCCCGTGATCGGCTCGAAGCAATGCTCAGAAGAGAGGAGCGCTGGGAGCTGGCCCAGCGCTGCTTCGATTGCATCCCGGTGTTCGCCAGCCTGGACCGGCAGCGCTTCGGCCAGATCTTCGAGCACTGAGTCTGCGCTTCGCTGGGATCAGTCCTCCACCATGAAGTTGCGGTCGTTGCCCACGGCCTCCAGCTGCTCGGTGTACGAGTCGCTGTTGTCTACGCCCGCGGCTTCCAATTCCGCCAGCATCCGCACGGCCAGCGGCCGCCGGCTCGCCG
>JBKDOV010000110.1:0-7778 GCA_046342815.1 Cyanobacteriota bacterium | reverse complement strand
GTGCAACCAGCTCGCGGGCCGGCGATTGAAGTGGAGGATGGATCAGGCCCAGCCCTTGGAGGCCATGTCCTCCACGTAGGCAGCCACGTCGGCGATGTCGCCTTCGCTGAGCTTGCCGCCGAAGGCCGGCATGGCGTTCTTGCCGTTGGTCACCTGGGTGGCGATGGCCGCTTCATGGTCGGCGCTGTAGTTGGCCAGGTAAGCCTCAAGGGCATCCTTCTTCAGGGTGCGTTCGGCATTCACCACGTTGCCGCCGCCCATGTGGCAGGCCGCGCAGTTGGCAGAGAAGATCTGAGCGCCGTGGGCGGTGTCGGCGGCGAAGCTGGGGGCCGCGCCAAGCACCAGCGCCAGGCAGAGAGCGAGAAGGGAGAAGAGGCGACGCATGGGAAAGCGCTGAGGGTGTGCCCTAAGGCACAAGCAACCATTCCAAGTTAGGAGTTGGGCGTAGCGGATGTTGCCCGTACCAGGGCGATTCGAAACAATCCGTGGTTTCCCGCTGCCAAACGCGCTCTGCTTCTAGGAAGGGGGCAGCGGCACGGGGCCGCGGTGCGGAAAACCGGCGGTTTCAAGCACTGCCTCCAGGGTGGGGGCATAGCTCACCAGACCGAATCTTTCCGGAGGGCTTACCGGATCATGAACAAAATGACGCTGGCGGATCGAAAACCGATCCCAGGCGTTCACGTCGATCCGCAGCAGTTTGATCAGCCCTTCGATCAGCCAGCCGCGCAGGTCCACCCCGAAGCGGGGCCAGCCCAGGCCGCGCCAGCGGCAGAGCGTGCGCACCGCTCCATTGACGGTGATCGCCTCCTGGCCCAGCACCAGCCTTCGCACGGCTCCCTGGTGGGGTTCGGGGTTGGGCTGGTGCGGCTGGGTGGCGAGGTGGGCGCAGACCGTGGCGATGTCAGCGGCGTGGATGAAGTGGAAACTGGCATCCGCCCGCAGCCAACGGGCCAGACGCAGCCAGGGAACGGCTTCCCGCAGGCCGGCCGTCAGATAGCTGGTGGGGTGAACATCACCGGGGCCCACCCTGCCCCCGAACACCAGGGTGGGAAAGACGGCCACGATGCGCTTCGCCAGTGGGTGCTGTTCGAGTTCTTCCAGGCACTGGGCCTTGGTCTGGATGTACTCCGTGCCGTAGGCCCTGGCTTCGGGCAGCAGCTGCAGCCGCCGATCGAGGATGCTGGCCGTGGAAAAGTAGATCACCTGCTCCAGCCGTTGGGGATCGGTGAGCCGCAGCAGTTCCTTCACCGCCACCACATTCACCTGCCGGGCCCGCTCCGGATCGCCCCAGGCGGTGGCGGTGTGGATGATCCGGTGGCAACTGGCGATCGCCTCGGCATGGGGGGCGAGATCCCGCAGGTCCCCGACCAGCAGGGTGACCCGGGGATCGTTGGCCGGCACCGAGCGGAGCTTGCTGGGATCACGCAGCAACAGCAGCAGCTGGGCATCGCTGGTGTTGAAGAGCCGTTCGGCGATGTACTGACCCACACAGCCGCTGGCTCCCGTGATCAGGATCCGGGGGCGCTGGCCCGGCGGGGTGACCTCCGGCCGTTGCAGGGCGGGATTCAAACCGCCGCTCCAAGCAGTTCGTTCACGGCTTTGCCGGTTTCAAAGAAGACGCGGGCATTCTCCTCAGGGGTGCCGGGCAGGATGCCGTGGCCGAGGTTGAGGATGTGCCGACGGCCACGGGCCTTGCGCACGCAGTCGAAGATCCGCTCGCGGATCGCCTCCGGGGTGCCGAACAGCAGGCCGGGGTCGACATTGCCCTGAACACCCACATGCTCGGGCAGGCGGGCGATGCCCTCCGCCATGTCCACCGTCCAATCCAGCGAAACGATGTCGACGCCGGTGCGGCCCATCCGCTCCAGCACACCGGCGCTGCCCGAGATGTAGAGGATCAGGGGAGTGTCCGGGTGGGTGGCCTTCACCTGGTCGATCACCCGCTTCTGATACGGGGCGGCGAAAGTGTCGTAATCGATCGGGGAGAGCTGGCCGGCCCAGCTGTCGAACATCTGCACTATCTGGGCGCCGGAATCGATCTGGTAGCGCACATAGGTGGCGATCGAATCGGCCAGATGGGCCAGCAGCCTGTGGAGCAGTTCCGGCTCCTGGAAGGCCATCGCCTTGATCACCGCATAGTTCTTGGAGCTTTTGCCCTCCACGGCATAGGCAGCCAGGGTCCAGGGGGCGCCGACGAAACCGAGCACGGCGGCCTGGTTGCCCACATCGGCCCGCAGCCGACCCAGCACCTCTCCCACAAAAGGAAGGGCCTCGGCCGGGTTGAGGGGCCGCAGCGCCTCGACCTGGGCCTGGGAGCGAATCGCCGGTTCGATGATCGGCCCCTTGCTCTCGATGATGTCGAAGTCGATGCCGATGCCCGGCAGTGGCGTGAGGATGTCCGAGAACAGGATCACGCCATCGGGCTGGAAGGCGTGGAAGGGCTGCATCGAGATCTCGTAGGAGAGATCGGGGTTTTCCGAGCGCTCCCGGAAACCTGGATGGCGATCGCGGAGGTCGCGGTAGACCTTCATGTAGCGACCGGCCTGGCGCATCATCCACACGGGCGGGCGCTCCACCTGCTCACCTCGGGCGGCGCGCAGCAGCAGGGGGGCGGTCTCGGTCATGGAGCCAGGCGGATCGGCGAGCCGGAAACCTAGCGGAGCGACCCCGACCGATTCACCGCGCCGTCATCAGTCGTGGCAGAGGCGCTGCCGTCTGTCCGGGGCTTGCCGGGCGATGAGAATGGGCCACGGCTATCGACAGGAGAGCGCCACGACCCGACCCTTCCCGCGTCAGACCTTCACCATGCTCCGCCTCTGGGCCGGAGGGTGTGGTCGGCAGCTTCTGCGCTGCGGGCCCCTGGTGGGTCTTGTCGCCCTGCTGCAGGGCTGTTCGGCTGTTCGCCAGACCCTGCATGTGGTGGTGGTTCCCACCAGTCGCCTCGAGTGGCTGCAGCGTGATGACCAGGACCGGATCCACTGGGAACCCCTGCTGCGCGAGTTCCAGCGTCTCCATCCGGACGCCCAGCTGCAGTTTTCGGTCGTGCCGGAAGTGGATCTGGAGGCCACCCTTCGGCGGGATCGCAGTCGGGGTCTGGGTCCCGATCTGCTGGTTCTGCGGGCACCGGTGGCGAACGCGCTGCTGGAGCAGGGACTGGTGGATCGCTTCAACGATCAGCCGGCCTGGCGTCGCAGCCGCTCCCTGCTGGAGCCCAGCGTGGTGCAACGGGCCACCACAGCGCCGGGGGTCTCGGGGTTGCCGCTCTACAGCGTGCTCACGCTGGCCTGTTTCGATCGCCAGGCAGTGCCCCAGCCTCCGGCCAGCCTCGCCGAGCTGCTGGCCCTGGCCGCCTCCGGCCGTCCGGTCGGGGTGGCGGTGGATCCGATCGGGATCTGGTGGAGTGCCGGCGCCCTCGGCGCCCAGGACGCCATGGTGCCGATTCTCACCGGCAATCCCCAGGACCCACCCGTCGCTCCATCGGCCAACCGCGACTCCCTGCTGCGCTGGTTGACCTGGATGCGGCAGCTCAGCCTGCAGAGCCGGGTGGACGTCGGCAGTGGACCGCGGGAGCTGATCGATGGGCTGGCAAGTGGCCGTCTCAGCTGGATTCCCTGCTACAGCCCCGCCCTGGGGTACCTCGAGCGCAGCATGGGCAAACGGCTCGGGGTGGCTCCCCTTCCCGGCGGACCTGCCGGCCCCCCCACCCCTTACACCACCATGATGGTGATGGCCCTGGGCAGTGATTCTTCGCCGCGCCAGCGCCGGCTGGCCCTGGAACTGGCCGAGCTGAGCCTCGATCCGCTCGTGCAGCGGAAGCTCACCCTGCAGAGCCAGATGGTGTTGCCGGCGAATCGCTACGTGCCGGTGCCGGTGGCCAGTTCCGGTCGCCTGGCGGCCCTGGAGCAGGCCCAGCGGCAGTTCAATGGCCGCTCCAGGCTGCTGACGACCTCCTTCTCCGCAGACCGGGAGCGACGCAAGCAGCCCCTTGTCGAAGAGCTGCTCTGGAAGGTGATGTTGGGGGTGGTGACACCCCAGCAGGGCGTCGAAGCCATGATGCGCCTCGGCCCCCCTTCCTGATGTCCACCTTTCTGACCGAGCTTCAGGGCTGGCTCGCTTTCCTCCAACGGCCGGCGGTGCTGCTGCAGCTCCTGCCCGTGGGCCTGCTGCTGCTGGGCCTGATCCGACTGCGGCGTCTGCCCCGGAGGGGCGGCCGCTGGGGGTGGCTCTGGGATCTGCCCCTGGTGGTGCCTCTGCTGGGGGGGGAGTTGCTGGTGCTGTTGGTGCTGCTGGCGCTGGGGCAACGGGGGGGACTGGTGTTGCTGCTCGGCCAGATCAGCCTGGCCTGGCTGCTGCTGCGCCTGGTGGAGCGCCAGCTGTTGGCCCGTTTCCTGCCTCCCCAGGTGCTGCAGCTGCTCAGCACCCGCTTGCTGCGGCCCCTCTTCCTGCTGGTGGTGCTGCTGCAGCTGCTCGATGCGCTCGGCAGCCTTACGGACCTGGCCGCCGTGCCGCTGGGGGTGTGGTTCGGCGGGGCGATCCACCTGGGGGACCTGTTCACCGTGCTGGTGGTGCTCTACCTGTTGCTGGCGGGCGTCCGCCTTCCGGCTGCCGGGGTGAGCCTGCTGGTGCAGAGGGGCCTGGGCATCAGCGAGGGAAGCCGCCGCGCCCTGGACCAGATCCTTCAATACGTGATCTTCAGCCTGGGCCTGATCTGGGGCATGGGCCGACTCGGTTTCAACCAGACCGGGGTGCTGGCGATCGCCGGCGGATTGTCCGTCGGGCTTGGTTTCGGGATCAAGGAGGTGTTCTCCAACATCGTGAGCGGCCTCTGGCTGTTGATCGAGGGGTCGGTGCGTCCTGGCGAGGTGCTGATGCACGACGGCGAGGCCTGCGAGGTGCGTCGCCTTGGTCCGCGGGCCACCACCCTCTGGCGCAGTGGCGACAACGCCGAGGTGGTGGTGCCCAACCAGAGCTTCTTCACCGCCGCCACCACCACCTACACCCGCAGCGATCGAATGCGCCGCTGCGCCCTCCACCTGGCCATGGCCCCCAGCCATTCGCCCGACAAAATCGTGGCTCTGCTGGAAGCGATCGCCAGGGATCACCCAGCGGTGCTGAGGGATCCGGCACCTAAGGCCCGCCTGATTCAGTTCGGCCTTAACCACTATTCCTACACGATTTATTATTCGATTGCTGATCCCCTGTTGGTCGATTCGGTGACCGCGGATCTGCGTCTCACCGTCTGCGGAAGGTTCAGCGCCCTGGGGCTGGACCCCCCTGCCTGAAGCGCCCGGGTTCAGCCGGGGATCGCTTCGGGCTCCGGCAGGCGGGTGGCATCGTGGCGGAATACCAGCACGCTCAGGGGAGGCAGGCAGAGATCGAGTGACTGGTTGTATCCATGGATGCCCCATTCATCGGTGAACTTGCCACCGAGATTGCCGAGATTGCTGCCTCCATAGCGGTTGCTGTCGGTGTTGAAAGCCTCTTCGTAGAAGCCTCCGATCGGCACGCCAACCCGATAGTGGGCGTGGCTCTGGGGAGTGAAGTTGGCCACCACCACCAGCCAGCGACCGCTGCTGCTGTCGCGGCGCATGAAGCTGATCACGGAATGGCGATTGTCGTTGCAGTCGATCCACTGGAATCCGTACTGATCGAAGTCGTCCCGCCACAGGGCCGGTTCGGACTTGTAGAACGCATTGAGGTCGTCCACCATCCGCTGCAGGGCCTGATGGGGCTCATGCTGGAGAAGATCCCACTGCAGATCACCCCATACATTCCATTCAGCCCGCTGGCCGAACTCCATACCCATGAAGATCGTTTTCTTGCCTGGGTGGGTCCACATATAGGCAAGCAGGGCCCGGACATTGGCAAATTTCTGCCAGTCGTCTCCAGGCATCTTGTGGAGCAGATGGCTCTTGCCATGCACCACTTCATCGTGGCTGAGGGCCAGCATGAAGTTCTCGGTGAAGGCGTACCAGATCGAGAAGGTGACGTTGTTCTGATGGAACTGGCGGAACCAGGGATCGAGCTCGAAGTAATCGAGCATGTCGTGCATCCAGCCCATGTTCCACTTCAGGTTGAACCCAAGGCCACCGATGTCGGTGGGCTGGGTCACCATCGGCCAGGTGGTGGATTCCTCGGCGATGGATAGCGCACCGGGGTAGTGCTGGAACAGCACATGGTTGGCCTGCTGCAGAAACTGGACGGCTTCGGTGTTCTCCCGGCCGCCATGTTCGTTGGCCAGCCACTCGCCGTCGGGGCGCAGGTAATCGCGATAGAGCATCGAGGCCACCGCGTCGACCCGGATGCCGTCGATGTGGAACTGCTCAAACCAGTAGATCAGGTTGGCCACAAGGAAGTTGCGCACTTCGTTGCGGCTGTAGTTGAAGATCAGGGTTCCCCACTCCTTGTGCTCACCGATCCGGGGATCGGCGTGCTCGTAGAGATGCTGGCCATCAAAGAAGGCCAGGCCATGGGCATCCTTGGGGAAGTGGCCCGGCACCCAATCCAGAATCACGCCGATCCCCTCGGCATGGCAGCGATCGACGAAGGCTCGGAATTCGTTCGGGGCGCCAAAGCGGCTGGTGGGGGCATACCAGCCAGTCACCTGATACCCCCAGGAGCCATCGAAGGGATGCTCGGAGATGGGCATCAGCTCGATGTGGGTGAAACCCCGTTCCTTGACGTAGGGGATCACCCGATCGGCCAGTTCCGGATAGGTGAGCAGGCGGGCGCCGGGCTTGAGGTCCGCCGCCGGCACCGGCGGCCGGCTGCTGCCATCGGCCTCGATGTAGGGCTGGTCGGCGGCGGCATGCATCCAGCTGCCCAGGTGCAGCTCGTACACCGCCACCGGCTGGTCGAGGGGATTGCGGCTGTCCCGCTCCGCCATCCAGCTGGCATCGCCCCAGCTGAAGCCCTCACCGAGGGGCTGCACGATCGAGCCGTTGGCGGGTCGCACCTCGTGGCGGAAGCCGTAAGGGTCTGCCTTGGGGTAACCATGCCCATTCTGGGCCCGCACCTCGTATTTGTAGATCTCTCCGGCTCCCAGACCGGGAATGAACAGCTCCCAGCAGCCCCCCAGGCGGCTCTGCATCGGGTGGTGGCGGCCATCCCAGCCGTTGAACTGCCCAAGCACCGCCACGCTGCGGGCATTCGGAGCCCACAGGCAGAACAGGACACCGGCGACGCCGTCGCGCTCCGTGAGGTGGGCACCCATCTTGCGCCAGATGTGGTGGTGGTTGCCTTCGGCGAACAGATGGCGATCCAGCTCGCCCATCCACTCCTCGCGGAAGGCCCAGGGGTCGTGGGCCTCATGGGTGATCCCACCGCGCAGCACCCGCAGCCGGTAGCCGCTGCCGGGGTTGTGGTCGAGGCTGGCCTCGAACACCCAGGGGTGGTGGGGCGTGTCCATCACCAGGGCGTCACCCCCATCCCCGTGGCCGCCGCCGTGGAGCAGCTCCACCTTCTCGGCGTCCGGCATCCACACCCTCACCACCCAGCCACCGTCATCAAGGGGCTGGGGGCCGAGCACGGCGAAAGGATGGTCGTGGCGGCAGTCCGCCAGGCGATGGGCGTCCTCAACCATCCAGTCGAGACAAGGGACGGCCATCGCAGCTCGGCAGTGTTGGCCGGAGCTTAGGCGGGCTGGGGTCCGTTCCCGGGGTCGTGCTCAGGGAACAGGGCTGGTGACAGGCCGCGGCCGGATCGGGTCCTGGGGAAAATCCACGCTGACGATCTCATTGGAGCGGTTCAGCACCACGAACAGGGTGTCGGTCACGCGG
>JBKDOV010000109.1:0-2545 GCA_046342815.1 Cyanobacteriota bacterium | reverse complement strand
GCTGTTCCGCTTGGGATCGCTTGCGGAGCGCTATTTCCCGGAGGATCCCAATACCTCCCTGCTGAAGCTGCGGCAGCTGGGGGAGCTGCTGGCCCAGCAGGTGGCGTCACGCTTCGGGCTGGAGCCCGGGATCGAGGAGACCCAGCAGCTGTTGCTGCGGCGCCTGGAGGCGGAGGGCGTTCTGGATCGGGAGATGGCAGAGCTGTTCCATGTGCTGCGGCGCAAAGGGAACCTCGCCAACCACGATCTGCAGGGTGATCACGCCACGGCCCTGAAAACACTGCGGATCGCCTGGCAGCTGGGAGTGTGGTTTCACCGCACCTTCGCCGATCCCGACTACCGCAGCGGCCCGTTTCAGCCGCCGCAACCGCCGGATGCCGGCGATCAGGCGCTGCAGAGCGAGCTGGCCGAGTTGCGCCAGGCGCTGGCGGCCTACCAGAGCTCGCAGGGGCTGGCCAGCGAGCAGCTGGCGCTCACGGAAGCCCAGCTGCGGCAGGCGTTGCAGGAGCAGCAGGAATGGGAGCAACTGGCCACGGCGGTGGAGGCCGACAAGGCAGCGCTGGCGGCCCGGCTGGCGGAACTGCAGGAGAACGCCAGCCGCCAGGGGAGCGCTGCCCTGAACGCCTTGCGCCAGGCCTCGCTGCGGGCAGCGGAACGGGTGGAGCTCAGTGAAGCCGCCACCCGGGAACTGATCGATGCCCAGCTGCGCAAGGCCGGTTGGGAGGTTGATTCCACCCGCCTTCGCTATGCAACCGGCGCCCGCCCCCAGAAACACCGCAACCTGGCGATCGCCGAGTGGCCCACCAGCAGCGGCCCCGCCGACTACGTGCTGTTCGCCGGGCTGACGCCGCTGGCGGCGGTGGAAGCGAAGCGGGCCAACCGCGATGTGGCGGGGGTGCTGCCCCAGGCCCAGCGCTACTGCCGGGATCTGACGACCAGCGAGGAGATGGAGCTGCGGGCCGAGGGCTGGGGGGAGGAAGGGGAGTTCCGTCTCCCGTTTGCCTTTGCCACCAACGGCCGGCGCTTCCTGCGGCAGCTGCAGACCCGCAGCGGCATCTGGTTCCGCGATCTGCGGCGCAGCACCAACCTCGCCACGCCGCTGGATGGCTGGTATGGGCCGGAGGGCCTGAAGGCGCTGGCGCGCCAGGATCTGACGGCCGCCGATGCCCAGCTGAAGCGCGAATCGTTCAACTACGGCTTCCCGCTGCGCCCCTACCAGCGGCGTGCGATTGAGGCCACCGAAGCCGCGATCGCCGCGGGGCAGCGCGAAATCCTGCTGGCGATGGCCACCGGCACCGGCAAAACCAAGACCTGCATCGCCCTGCTCTACCGATTGCTGAAGACCGGCCGCTTCCGGCGGGTGCTGTTTCTGGTGGACCGCTCTGAGCTGGGTATCCAGGCGGCCGATGCGTTCAAGGAGACGCGGATGGAGAGCCTGCAGAGCTTCGCCGAGATCTACGGAATCAAGGAGCTCCAGGAGCGGGAACCCGAAAGCGACACGCGGGTGCACATCGCCACCGTGCAGGCCATGGTGCAGCGCGTGCTGCTGGGCAGCGAGGAAGCCAGGCCCACGGTCGACAGCTACGACCTGAGCGTGGTGGATGACTGCCACCGCGGCTATCTGCTCGACAGGGAGCTGAGTGAGCGGGAATTGCGATTCCGCGATTTCAACGACTACGTGTCGAAATATCGGCGTGTGATCGAGCAGTTTGATGCCGTCAAAATCGGCCTCACCGCCACGCCAGCGCTGCACACGGTGGAGATCTTCGGCCATCCGGTGTTTGTCTATAGCTACCGCGAAGCGGTGGTGGATGGCTACCTGGTGGACCAGGAACCACCGATCCGCATCCGCACCAAGCTCTCCAACGAAGGCATCCACTGGGAGGTGGGTGAGGAGGTGAAAACCGTGGACCCGCGCACGGGCCAGATCGAGCTGTTCACCACGCCCGATGAGCTGCATTTTGATGTCAAGGCGTTCAATCGCCAGGTGCTCACCGAAGCCTTCAACCGGGTGGTGTGCGAGGCCTTGGCCGATGAGCTGGATCCGTTTTCGCCCTTCAAGACGCTGATCTTCTGTGTGAATGATCAGCACGCGGATCTGGTGGTGCTGCTGCTCAAGGAGGCGTTTCAGAAGCGCTATGGCAGCGTGGCGGATGAGGCGGTGGCCAAGATCACCGGCGCCAGTGATCAACCGCAGCAGTTGATCCGCCACTTCAAGAATGAAGCCTTCCCGAATGTGGCGGTCACGGTGGATCTGCTGAGCACGGGGGTGGATGTGCCGGCGATCTGCAACATCGTGTTTCTGCGCCGCGTCAACAGCCGCATCCTGTATGACCAGATGATCGGCCGCGCCACTCGGTTGTGTGAGCCGATCGGCAAAGATAGCTTCCGCATCTTTGATGCGGTGGGCCTGTATGAGGCGCTGCAGCACTTCACCGACATGAAGCCGGTGGTGGTCAACCCCACCATCAGCTTTTCCCAGCTGCTGCAGGAACTGCAAAGCACGCAGGCAGATGCAGCCGAACTGGTGCGTGAGCAGTTGATC
>JBKDOV010000108.1:0-20228 GCA_046342815.1 Cyanobacteriota bacterium | reverse complement strand
CCACCGAAAACTACACTTCAATAATCATCTCGAAAGGCAGATTATTTATATTGCCGACATGGCCAATCCCAGGCGCCAATTGTTCGCCTGTTTTGCGGAAGCCATGCTGCTGGAATTTGAAGGAATCCACACCAATTTCAGCTGGGGCCGCAACAACATCGATCTGGAGAAGATGGAGCTGATCGGAGCTGCCTCCCTCCGCCATGGCTTCCAGGCCCTCGGCCTCGAGACCTCCCCTGCCCCCTCCCTGGCCACCGCCTGAACGTTCCCTCTCTGACGCGATACCCCGATGGCCCGCCGCGCCCTGCTTGAGTTCGAAAAACCGCTGGTTGAGCTGGAGGAGCAGATCGAACAGATCCGCCAGCTGGCCCGGGATTCCGAGGTGGATGTCAGTCAGCAGCTGCTCCAGCTGGAGACACTGGCCACCCGCAGGCGGGAGGAGATCTTCCGCTCGCTCACCCCGGCCCAGAAGATTCAGGTGGCCCGCCACCCGCAGCGTCCGAGCACGCTCGATTACATCCAGGTGATCACCGACAGCTGGATCGAGCTCCATGGCGACCGACGGGGCTCCGATGATCGGGCCCTCGTGGGTGGCGTGGGCAGGATCGGCCAGCAGGCGGTGGTGCTGCTCGGCCATCAGAAGGGCAGGGACACCAAGGAAAACGTGGCCCGGAATTTCGGGATGGCCTCTCCCGGTGGCTATCGCAAGGCGATGCGCCTGATGGAGCACGCCGATCGATTCCGATTGCCGATCATCAGCTTCATCGACACCCCTGGTGCCTATGCGGGTGTGCTGGCCGAAGAGCAGGGGCAGGGGGAAGCGATCGCCGTCAACCTGCGGGAAATGTTCCGCCTGCGGGTGCCGATCATCGCCACCGTGATCGGTGAAGGGGGATCCGGCGGAGCCCTGGGGATCGGCGTGGCCGATCGACTGCTGATGTTCGAGCACAGCGTCTACACCGTGGCCAGTCCGGAGGCCTGCGCCTCGATCCTGTGGCGGGATGCCGGCAAGGCACCGGTGGCGGCAGAAGCCCTCAAGATCACCGGCCCGGACCTGCTGCAGCTGGGAGTGATCGACGCCGTGCTGCCGGAGCCCTCCGGCGGCAACCACTGGGCACCACTGCAGGCGGCCGAAACCCTCAAGGCCGCCCTGCTGGACAACCTGGCATCCCTACAGGCACTCGGAGAACAGGAGCTGCTCCAGCAGAGATATGCCAAGTTCCGCCGCATGGGCCGCTTTCTGGAAAATGCCCCCACAGAAAGCATCCTGACTGTTTAAGGTTTTCTTCAACTGCCCGTCTCCCTTGGTCGCAGCCCTGATCACCGGAGCCTCACGGGGCATCGGAGCAGCTGCCGCACGGCGTTTCGCCGCTGCGGGCTTCGATCTGCTTCTGGTGGCCCGCCCCAGCGCCGAACTCGACTCCCTTGCGGCGGAACTGCGCCAGTCCGGCCTGCAGGTGGAGACGGCGGGCATCGACCTGGCCGACCCCGCCTCGGTGGAACCGGGGATCACCGAGCTCTGCCAGCGAGGACTGGTGCCGGCGGTGGTGATCAACAACGCCGGCATGGCCTGGACCGGAAAGCTGGCCGATATGCCCCTGGAGGACTGGCAGCGCCTGCTGCAACTCAATCTCACGAGCGTCTTTCAGGTGTGTCAGGCGGTTCTGCCGATTCTCAGGAATGCGGGGGGAGGTCTGATCATCAATCTGAGCAGCCATGCCTCCCGCAACGCCTTCGTGGACTGGGGGGCCTACTGCACAAGCAAGGCAGCCCTTGCCTCCTTCAGCCGCTGTCTGGCGGAAGAAGAGCGAAGCAACCGGATCCGGGTGAGCACCCTCACTCTTGGATCGGTAAATACACCACTGTGGGACAGTGAAACCGTTCAGAGTTCGTTCGACCGCCGTGCCATGCTTACTGCTGAGCAGGCAGCTGACGCCCTGCTGATTCTGGCGCAACAGTCACCCACCCAAAGCGTGGATGATCTCACCCTCATGCCGGCAGCCGGCGTTTTCTGAATCCCAAGCCATGACTTCCACCCTTCCCTCTGGTTTCAGCTCTATTCAGGGAACTCCGGATATGCCCCCTTCTCCCATCAGTTTGCGTATTCGCGAAAGGCTGACGCAGGCTGGAGTTCCGTTTCTGGCCAACGACAACATCTCCGAATTTCTTGCAGAAGGGGAACTCGATCAACTTGAAGTTGAGGTGGCCGGCAAGGTACGTGATCTGCTGCGCAGCCTTGTGATCGATATCGACAACGACCACAACACCGAAGAAACGGCAGAGCGGGTAGCCCGCATGTATCTGCACGAAGTATTCAAAGGTCGATACCACAGCCAACCCAAGATTGCCAGTTTCCCCAATGTCAAGAAACTGGACGAGATCTATACCGTGGGGCCCATCACCGTTCGTTCGGCCTGCTCCCACCACCTGGTGCCGATCCTCGGCTCCTGCTGGATCGGCATCAAACCGGGCGAGCGGGTGATCGGGCTCTCCAAGTTCACCCGGGTGGCGGACTGGGTGTTCTCCCGGCCCCACATCCAGGAGGAGGCCGTGATGATCCTCGCTGATGAAATCGAACGCCTCTGTGAACCCCAGGGGTTGGCGATCCTCGTCAAGGCCCAGCACTACTGCATGAAGTGGCGCGGCGTGAAGGAACCCCAGACCAGCATGGTCAACTCCGTGGTGCGCGGGGACTTCCGCCACGATCCCAGCCTCAAGGCCGAATTCTTTGAGCTGGTGAAACAGCAGGAATCCCTGCTGGGCCACTGAGTCAGCCAGGGCTTGCGCCCGCCCCGCTGCCCCTGACGGCCTCCAGCAGCTGCCTCACCCGGGGGAGATTTTTGTCCCCCGGGGCGTCCTCGACGCTGCTGGAGGCATCCAGTCCATCGGGAGCCAGACGCCCCAGCACCTCCGGCACCCGCTCCGCCGTGATCCCGCCGGCCAGCCACCAGGGGGTCGGCGGCCTGAATTCCTCCAGCCATTCCACTGGGATGCGATGGCCGGTTCCACCGAGCTGGTCGGGCACCCAGGCATCGAGCAGCAGGGCATCCACCACAGGGGAATAGTCCAAGGCGCGGGCGAGATCCTCAGGGCGGCGGATCCTCAGGGCTTTCCAGAACAGAAGCTCGGGATCCAGCCGCTGGCGCAGCTGCACACAACGCTCAGGTGTTTCCTCACCGTGCAGCTGAATCACCCGATGGCCCTGGCTGGCCGCCAGCCAGGGCATTTCGCTGTCGGGAGGATCGGCCACCACAAGCACCCCGAGGCAGGGGGGAGCAACCGCCGCCACGGCCGAAAACAGCGGCTTTCGCTGCGCCGGAGCGAGGAAACGGGGGGAAGGCTCCACCGCGATCACTCCGATCGCATCCACCCCGAATTCCGCCACGGCCGCTGCCTGGGCAGGCTGACGGAGTCCGCAGATCTTCAGGAGGGTCACGGAATCCAGCCAAGGGAGCGACCGCTCCTTTCTAGAATCCCTCAACCCCCCTTCAGGCAGGGCTGATCCGTGGCCATGGACGAAGGTTGGCAGCTGCTGAAGATCCGCGGCATCCCGCTGAGGATCCACCCCACCTGGTTTGTGATCCTGCTGGTGGCCACCCTGGCCTTTGAGCGGCAATACCGGGCGGAGCTCAGCGCCCCTCTGGCCGCCCTCAGCCCAGGCAGTCTGTGGAGCCTCTCGTTCCTCACGGCGCTGCTGCTGTTCGTCTCGGTTCTGCTCCATGAGCTGGGCCATTCCCTGGTGGCCCTGGCCCAGGGGGTGAAGGTGCGCAGCATCACCCTCTTCCTGCTCGGCGGCGTGGCCAGCGTGGATCGCGAATGCTCCACTGCCCGCGGTGCCCTGCTGGTGGCGGCCGCCGGGCCTGCGGTCAGCCTGGTGCTGGCCTTCGCCTTGCTCGCCAGCAGCCATGCGCTGAGCCATGGCTCGCCACTGCTGGGGGCCATGGTCACCCAGCTGGGCGAACTCAACCTGGTGCTGGGGCTGTTCAATCTGCTGCCGGGCCTCCCCCTGGACGGGGGCCTGATCCTCAAGGCCCTGGTCTGGCAGATCTCCGGCAGCCAGCGGCGGGGGATTGAGGTGGCCAATGGGAGCGGCCGCTTCCTCTCCTTTCTGGCCGTCGGCCTGGGGAGCGTTCTGCTGCTCCGCAACAACCCGATCCCGGGCACCTGGTTGCTGCTGCTTGGCTGGTTCGGGCTGGGGTCCTCCCGCAACCAGCGTCAGATGCTGGTGGTCCAACAGGCGCTGCGCGATCTGAAGGTGCGGGACGTGGCCCAGAAACGCTTCCGGGTACTGGAGGCCTCCACCAGCCTGCGGGAACTGAGCCGCCTCCAGATCAACGAAGCAACCCCGCTTCGGCCGCCCGCCGAGGGCCTTCCCGACTGGCTGCTGGTCTGCGATCGAGGGCGCTGGCAGGGCTACATCGATGAACAACCGCTGCAGGCCCTGCCCGTGCAGCGATGGGATGGCGAACGGGTGGGGGACCATCTGCGCCCCCTCAGCGAACTGCCCAGCATCGAAGATTCGGCGCCGCTGTGGCAGGCGGCCCTACGGCTGGAGGAAACCCAGAGCCCCCGGCTGCTGGTGCTGAGCGCCGCCGGTCTGCCCTCCGGCACGATCGAGCGCCCCGAACTGGGGGAAGCCGTGCTCCAGCGCCTTGGCCTCCGGATCCCAGCGCCTCTGCTCGCCACCGCACGACGTCAGAACGAATACCCCCTGGGCATGGCCCTCGGTCAGGTGGCCCGCGGCATGGTCAGCAGCGGCGAGGTTTCCGTCGTGCCTCAGCAGGAGGCGGGGGTTACCGGGGGCAGGCCGGCGGGCCGATAACGATCGAGCCGAGCAGCGATCGCCTCCCATTCCCGGTCCTCCAGGGGTTGATTGCTCCAGGCAATGCCTGGGCGGGCAAACGGGAGATGGAGCTCCCCCATACGGCGCAGCAACCGCACCAGCGCCTCCCCTTCCAGGCCCAGCGGCGGCAGATCGGGCGGGCTGGCGCCGAACAGGGCCTGCCAGAGCTGGGAGGGGGGACGGAGCAGGATCGTTCCGTGCTGCAACAGCCGCCCCCCCCTCCAGAGCTGGGCGCTGCCGATGCGTTTGGCCCCATGGGAATGCACCAGATCGGCGTTGGTGCTGAGGGCAAAACAACTGCTGTGGTCAAGGCTCGCCCGTTCGCGGCCGAAGGCCAGGGGCAGATCCAGAACGGCGAAGGCCTCCTGCAGCCATCGGCAGGCCTGGAGGTAGGCCTCCTGGCGACGCTGCGGCGGATCCGGCCAGATCAGGGCATAGGTGAGGCAGCCGGCATGGAGCACCGCCCTGCCGCCACTGGGACGCCGCACCAGATCCAGGCCCCCTTGCTGCAGCAGGGGCAGCCACTGGGGGTCGAGCTGCCGTTGGTGATGGCCCAGCGACAGGGTGGGTCGCTGCCATTCGTAGAGCCGCAGCACCGGCGTGGGGGCGGTATCGAGCAGCCACTCGTCGATGGCCATCTGCCAGGCACCCCCCAGGGTGAGCGGCGGAATCCAGCGGGCCTCGCCGGCCGCGGCGATCGGGGATCCAGGATCGGAGCTCATCGCGCGCAGGGGCCGTGGGGGCTATGGGTACGGACTGGATGGCCGAACTGCAGCCCCTGCTGCCGATGTTGCCACTGGGGCTGCTGGCGGGACTGCTCTCCGGCCTGCTCGGCATCGGCGGCGGACTGATCTTCTCGCCGATCCTGCTGATGGTGGGACTCTCGCCCCATCAGGCGCTGGCCACCAGCACCCTGGCGATCGTGCCCACCACCCTGGGAGCCAGCTGGTCCCATCTGCGCAGCGGCACCCTGCCTGGAAAGGCCACCATGGTGATTGCCGCCGCCGCCTGCCTCTCCGCAGGCCTGTTCAGCCGGATCGGCCACGGCCTGCAGGGATGGACGCTGCTCGGCCTGCAGGCCCTGATGTATCTGATTCTCTGCCTCACGATCACCCCCCGCGGCGACCGGGAAGAGCGGAGCGGGAGCCAGGAACCTCCCTGGATTGCCCTGGCCCTGGTGGGGCTGGTGGCCGGAATGGCCAGCGGACTGGTGGGGGTGGGCGGGGGCCTGGTGATGGTGCCGCTGATGGTGCGCTTTGTGGGCCTGCCGATCCATCTGGCGATCCGGCTGAGCACCCTGGCGGTGCTGGCCTCGGCTTCCGTGGCCGCCGCGGGCTTTGTGGCGGATGGCAGGGCGCAGACCCCGCTCGGCCTTCTGCTGGGGGGTACCGCCGCCATCAGCTCCCGCTGGGCGGCAGCACGGCTGCAGCGGGTCAGCGCAAACCAGCTCACCTGGCTGCTGCGGCTGGTGACTCTGGTGCTCGCCCTGGACAGCGGCCGCCGGGCCGTGGCACTGGCCGTTCACCTCCCGGCCTAGGCCGAGGCGACAGGCAAAAGCGGATCCCAGAACCCGGCGTCGAGTTCAAAGCCCAGCACCGCAGCCATCTGCCCCAGCCCCTGACGACAATTCAGAGCGGCGCTCTGGGAGCAATGGTCGAGTAGGAAAAGACGGTGGGTGATCCAGAGCTCCAGGCTCTCGGGGGCGAAGCGAATGCCCTCCGTGCGGCTGAAGCCATGGGGGAGAAGCATGGCCACATGGCGGGTGAGCTGGCCGCTGCTGCGCTCCAGCAGCAGGGGAAGCCAGGAATGCACGGCATCCGCCCGGAGACTCCAGAGCCGCAGTTCAGGAATTTCGGAAAGTTCGCGGGGGTCCTCAGCGGGTCGGGGCCAGTCGAAACGCAGCTCCAGCTGGCCCGCCAGGGGCAACAGCTGCGCAACCGGCAGGGTCGAGAGGAAGGCGAGGGGAGAAAGGTCGAGGCGGCGGATCTGCTCGGCCGTCACGATCAGCGAGGTGGGGGAGGGGTCGGAGGCCGTCAAGAGCTGTGACAGGGCAAGGCCGGAGGCTGGACCGTAGCGAGGCAAGGCCGAAGAATGGGTCCGTCGCGTTCGATCCGCTCCGATGATCACCCAGGCCGAAATCTTGATTGCACTGGTGGTGGCTGCCCACGCCGGCGTGCTGGCCGTTCGCCTCTGCTTCAGCCTTTACAAGGCCTGAATCCCGGGCGACGCCCCCTTGGCAGAAGGCCCGCAGCCTGCTACAAGCGGAGCGTTCAGCAGGTCCGCCGGTGCGATCCCGATCCCGTCCCCGCCCGCAGGGGCTCCGTTCCGGCTCCCAGACCCTGGAATCAACTGCTTCCAGCAATCCCTTCTTCCTGGCCACGGCACCAACGGCCAGGAGAGGGGATGTTGTTGCGACCCAAGGGGGAGGCAACCCTGCTGCGGTCGTTCTTCCCGGCCCGGTTTCCGCCCCCGTTTCCCTCCCGGTCTCCGGCCAGCGGCTCTCGCGCCGGTTCGACGGGGTGCGCCGGCAACTCGATCGACTGGATCGCGTTCTGTTCAGCCCCAATCTTCCCTCTCCCTCCCTGCGGGCGACCGCTCCGGGCCGCCCCGCTGCCATGAGCAGCGAAGCCCACCAGCTCACCCTCAGCAATGAGCGCCAGGAACTGATCTGCAGCGTGATCGGCCTGGTCGTGAAGGTTGGCATCGTGGCCGTGGCTGGCACCAGCCTCTGCCGCCTCGCCGGGGCCTATCAGCAACGAATGGAACGCCAGGGAGAGCTTTCCGCCGTGCTCGAACTGGAAAGCGCCAAGCTGGCCAAGGCGCGGGATCGCTTCGATCACCTGTTCATGGTGGAGGGGGAACAACGCCTGATCCGTGAACAGAGCCAATGGATCGCCCCGAACCGACTGCGGATCGTCTGGCGCTCCAACAAGCCGTTTCCAACTGTTGAAACCGCCGCCGCCGTGGGGTCTTCCGGCACGTCCCGTCCGTAAGTTGGGGCGCCGCTCCCTCGACCGAACACCCCACCATGGTTAACGCTGCCGGAACCCCTGGGACCGCCATGATCACCGGCGCTTCCTCCGGGGTGGGCCTGTTCGCCACCAAGGCACTGGTGGCCAGGGGCTGGCATGTGGTGATGGCCTGCCGCGATCCGGAGAAGGCCCATCGCGCCCAGGCCGCTCTGGCCCTTCCCGACAGCGCCGTGACCCACCTGCAGGTGGACCTCGGGGATCTGGAGAGCGTGCGCAGGCTGGTGCATGAATTCCACGCCACCGGTCGCTCCCTCGATGCCCTGATCTGCAACGCGGCTGTCTACAAGCCCAGGTTGAAACAACCGGAGCGGTCGCCCCAGGGCTATGAGCTCTCGATGGCGACCAACCATTTCGGGCATTTTCTGCTCTGCCACCTTCTGCTCGACGATCTCAAAAAGTCGGCTCACCCTTCCCGCCGCCTGGTGATCTTGGGCACGGTGACGGCCAACTCCAAGGAACTGGGGGGCAAGATCCCCATTCCCGCCCCTGCGGACCTGGGCGATCTCTCCGGTTTCGCGGCCGGCTTCACAGCTCCGATCGCGATGGCGGATGGCAAGAAGTTCAAGCCAGGCAAGGCCTACAAGGACAGCAAACTCTGCAACATGATCACCACCCAGGAGTTGCATCGCCGCTTCCACGATTCCACTGGAATCGTGTTCAGTTCGCTTTACCCCGGTTGTGTGGCCGACACCCCCCTGTTCCGCAACACGCCAAGGGCGTTCCAGGTGATCTTTCCCTGGTTCCAAAAGAACATCACCGGCGGCTACGTGAGCCAGGCCCTCGCTGGCGAACGGGTGGCTGAAGTGGTGGTCGATCCTGCATTCGCCACCTCCGGGGTGCACTGGAGCTGGGGAAACCGGCAACGCAAGGATGGCCGGCAATTCAGCCAGGAGCTCTCGGAAAAGGCCAGCAATCCCGCCACCGCCACACGGATGTGGGATCTCTCCATGAAACTGGTGGGCCTCCAACAGCCTTAGGGGATGTAGCAGTTTGCGCACCGGAGCTGCGGTAGGTGCTAGCTATCGTTGAGCTTCTTCCTTCCCTCCGATGTCCCGCACCCTGCGCTGGGCGTTGGGCCTGCTGTTGATCGCAGGTCTGCTCATCGGCGCCTTCTTCTACCTTCCCTTCAGTCCCTGGATGCCAGGGGGCACGGTGGGCAATGTCCCGAACCGGGAGGTGGTGAACGGCACGGCCCTGAATCGCCACTTCCCCCAGCCGGGCCCCGGTCAGCAGATCGTCTTCACCCAGGAGAAACGGGGCTTCAGCCAGGCACGGCTGAAGCAGGGCAATGAGGTGCGGGCCCTGCTCTCCATTTCCGATGTGACCACCACGCCGGTTTCGCGGGCCAAATTCAACGGCATCGAAACCCTGCTGAAGGGCTGGCCCCTGGTGGATCAGGGCGCCCAGGCCAGCGCCGTACTGGTGGCCGATCGCTTCCAGGTGAAGGTGATCGCCCAGGGAATCGGCATGGATGCCGGTCAGCGCCATGAGCTGCTGGAAGATTTCGATCTCCAGGGCCTCGCCAGCCTGGAACCCGCCTCGCGCAAGGGCTCCCTCAAGCCCGCACGTGACACCGCCGCCGCGCCCCAGGCCCTGCCCCCCGGCCGGAAGCAACCCCTGAGATTTCCCTTCCCTGCTCGCCAGAGGCAAACCGCGAGTTCCGTTTCCTCCGCCCTGGAGCCTGCCGCATGAGACCCACCGTTCTGGAACGCCTGGAGCGACTCCCCCGGCGCAACCTCACCGTCCTGGCCCTGCGGGGCATCAGCACCCTGGTGCCAGGGGGCTGGGAGAACATCACCAGTGGCGACGAACTGATCCGACGGGTGATGGGCAGCTCTGACCCGGAGCTGATCGCCCAGGTGCGCGCCCGGGCCAACGAACTCAGCAATGCCCGCCATGAAGGCTATGGCCGGGCCCTTTCCCTCTATGACGCCGTCAACCGGTCCCAGAAGGCCACCGGCGGCCTGCGGGTGCTGGCCAACGTGGCAGGCGGTCTGCCGATCGTGAAGCGACTGGCGATGATCGCCCCCTCCAGCGATCTCCTCCAGGCGGTTGATCTCAGCCTCAAGGTGGGGGCCGAGATGCTGGCATTCACCCAGGTGAATGGCTTGCCGGGGGACAGCTTCGGAGCCTTCGGGGCCTCCCTGCGGGACTACGCCGAGGAGAACCGGGTGCGGATGACGGCCCTGATCTGCTACGACGCCCTGCTGCCGCTGGGTGATCGGGCCCTGGAACGCCTCGATGGCCTGCTGGGAGCCGCCAGCGGCAGGGACCTGCACCAACTGCCCTCCTATGCCGGCATGGCCGCCATGATTCCTGGCCATGGTGATGATGCCCACCTCAATTTCCTGCGCCGCAGCGTGGACGAATGGAAAGGCTGGGCCGGAGGGTTCATCAGTGAATTCGGCCTCACCAGCCAGAAGGCCGTGAGGGCCCTGGAGAGCACCATTGGTCCCTGGCAGGGAAGCCTGGAGGGGCTGGCGGCGTTCCTCGACGCCTTCACCGAGACCTACGCCCACACCGGCATCCAGGCGGTGGCCACCCGGTTGGTGGAGCGGGCAGCAGGCGAAATCTGAGCCCGGGCTGCCGATCTGCACCGCAACCGGCAGCGGAATAGGGGACCATGGAACACGATTCACCAATGAGGGAGCATGCGCTGGTCTGAGGGACGCCGCAGTGACAACGTCGAGGACCGGCGTGGCATGGGCGGTGGTCCGATGGTGGCCGTCGGAGGGGTCGTGGGGCTGCTGGGGTTGCTCCTGGCCCTGATCGTGGCCCTGCTGGGCGGCGACCCCTCGATCATTCTTCAGCAGCTGGCGGGCGGGGCAAGGATGGCCCCAGCCCCGGCCAGCATCAGCCGCCCCCGGGCCACCACGGCCCAGGAAAACAGCCTGGCCGACTTTGTTTCCGTGGTGCTGGCCGACACGGAAGACACCTGGGAGGATGAATTCCAGCGCAATGGTGGGGTGTACAAGCCACCGAAGCTGGTGATCTTCGATGGGGTGGTGCAGTCCGCCTGCGGCATGGCCCAGGGCGCCATGGGCCCCTTCTATTGCCCCAGCGATCAGAAGGTGTACATCGACCTCAACTTCTACCGCCAGCTGCGCCAACAGCTGGGCGCCCCTGGCGACTTCGCCCAGGCCTACGTGGTGGCCCATGAAATCGGCCACCACGTGCAGCATCAGCTGGGGATCGACCAACAGGTGCAGAAGCTGCAGCGGCGCCTCCCCCAGGCCCAGGCGAACCAGCTTTCCGTGCGCCTCGAACTCCAGGCTGACTGCCTGGCGGGAGTGTGGGCCAATAAGACTGCCACCCAGCGCCGCACCCGGGATGAAGGAGATATCGAGGAAGCCCTCAACGCCGCCGCCAGGATCGGGGATGACAACCTGCAACGCCAGACCAGTGGCAGGGTCCGCCCGGAAACCTTCACCCACGGCAGTTCCGCCCAGCGCCAGCGCTGGTTCGCCACCGGTCTACGCAGCGGTGACATGAACAGCTGCGATACCTTCAACAACGACAGGGTCTGACTGAAAAGCCCCTGCCCGCAGAGACCACGGGCAGGGGCAATCATTCCAGGTCAATCAATCGCTGCAATCAATCCGAGATCATCCCGGCGATCAATCAAAGCCGAGCAGGTCGAAGATCTCGCGATCCTTCAGGGATTCCGCCTCAAGCGGCTCGACGCTCTCGAGCATGGCGCTGGCCAAGCGCAGGTATTCCTGCTGTACGGCTTCCACTTCCGGGGTGGACTCCATCTCAAAGATGGTGCACTTCTTCAGCCGTGAGCGGCGGATCGCATCGAGATCAGGGAAATGGGCCATGGTGCGCATGCCCACCCGATCATTGAAGCGATCAATCTGGTCGGTATCCTTACTGCGATTGGCCACAACGCCGCCAAGTCGCACCTTATAGTTCTTTGCTTTGGCCTGAATCGCCGCGATGATCCGATTCATGGCGAAGATCGAATCAAAGTCGTTGGCGGTAACAATCAGGCAGTAGTGAGCATGTTGGAGGGGAGCGGCAAATCCACCACAAACCACATCACCAAGAACATCAAAGATGACCACATCGGTGTCTTCAAGGAGGTGATGCTCCTTGAGCAGCTTCACCGTCTGCCCAGTCACATAGCCTCCGCATCCGGTGCCGGCCGGAGGACCACCCGACTCCACACACATCACACCATTGAAGCCCTCGAAGACAAAGTCTTCCGGTCGCAGTTCCTCAGTATGGAAATCGACCGTTTCCAGAATGTCGATCACCGTAGGCACCATCTGCTTGGTGAGCGTGAAGGTGCTGTCGTGCTTGGGATCGCAACCGATCTGCAACACACGCTTGCCCAGCTTGGAGAAAGCCGCGGAAAGGTTGGAGGAGGTCGTGCTCTTGCCGATTCCTCCCTTGCCGTAGACGGCAATCACCAGGGCACCTTCCTCGATATGAAGAGAAGGATCCTGATGCACCTGCAGACTTCCTTCGCCGTCCTCACGGCGATCAGGAGCGGCGGCACCGGGAGTATGGAGGGTGGCGGTCATAGGAAAAGAGGAGATGCCGGAGTTCGCGGAGGCGGGCGCCAGCTTTGAAAACACTAGGAACGGGGGATCTGGGGAGGGTCGGCGGCAAGTGGAAATCGAAACATCGATTCCCTCGAATAATTGAATGCGAATAAATACCTAGTCCGATCCCTCAGCGGCTGAAATGGGCCTTGGCGTCATAGAGGACCTCCGCATCGATCAAGGCCAGGCCCCTTTCGCTGGCGAAGGTTTCCGTATTGCGTCGCACCTTGCCCCGCACGAAGAAAGGAATCTTGCTCAGTTCGGCCTCCCCATCAGGCGTCCAGACGGGACCGTTGGCCGCTGGCGCCGCGATCGCCACGGCGCCTTCGATAGCAAGTGCAGCTTCGGTGGCAACGGCCATGGAACCGGGGACAGGCTCCGGATGCTGGCGGGATACGGCCGGCGCGCCGTCTCCCAGATGGCTGCGATGGCCATCCACAAATTCGAAATCCTCGCGGAACATGCCGATCAGATGTTCCTCCAGGCCCATCATCAGCGGGTGCACCCAGCTGTCGAAGATCACATTCGCCCCCTCCCAGCCCATCTGGGGGGAATAGCGGGCGGGCACATCCTGCACATGCAGGGGCGTGCTGATCACCGCACAGGGAATGCCCAGTCGCTTGGCGCTGTGCCGCTCCATCTGGGTGCCGAGCACCAGTTCGGGCACCGCCTCGGCCATGGCCTTCTCCACCGCCAGGTAGTCATCGGTGATCAGGGCCTCCAGCCCCAGCTCGCGGGCGGCGGCACGCACCTCCCGGGCCTGTTCGCGGCTGTAGGTGCCCAGGCCCACCACCTCGAACCCCAGTTCCCTGCTGGCGATGCGGGCAGCCGCCACCGCATGGGTGCCATCGCCGAAGATGAACACCCGCTTGCCGGTGAGATAGGTGGAATCCACCGACCGGGAATACCAGGGGAGGCGGGAAGGGGCGTCGAGCGACGGCGGCTCCATGCCCAGAAGGGTATGGAGCTCCTCCAGGAAGGCAGCCGTGGCACCGATGCCGATCGGCACGGTGCGCACCGCCGGCTGACCGAAGCTGCGCTCCAGCCAGGAGCAGACGGAATCGGCGATTTCCGGATACAGGCAGACATTCACGTCCGCCGCCGGCAGCCGCATCAGGTCCGCGGGCCGGGCCCCCAGCGGCGCCACCACCGACACCTCGATCCCGTGCTCTTCCAGCAGGCGGGTCACCTCGCGCACGTCATCACGGCAGCGGAAGCCCAGCAGCGTGGGGCCGAGAAGATTGACCCGGGGCCTCCGTCCCTCCTCCCGCCAGCGGCCGGGATCTGGCCGGGGCGCTCCCGGGGCCGGCATCTGGTTCTTGAGCAGGCCGCGCACCAGCTGATAGAAGGTTTCGGCCGCACCCCAGTTCTCCTTCTTGGAATAGGCGGGCAGCTCGAGGCTGACCATCGGCACCCCCAGATCCATCCCGGCCGCGAGGGCCCCCGGCTGGTCCTGGATCAGTTCGGCGGTGCAGCTCTCGCCCACCAGCAGGGCCTCGGGCTGGAACCGCGCCACCGCATCGCGGATCGAGCGCTTCACCAGTTCGGCGGTGTCGCCGCCGAGATCCCTGGCCTGGAAGGTGGTGTAGGTGACGGGCGGGCGACGCCCACGCCGCTCGATCATCGTGAACAGCAGATCGGCATAGGTATCCCCCTGGGGGGCATGCAGCACGTAGTGCACCCCCTCCATCGAGGTGGCGATCCGCATCGCCCCCACATGGGGAGGGCCCTCGTAGGTCCAGAGCGTCAGTTCCATCGAAGGCAGGGGGGAAGGGGGAAAGGGGGAAGCGAATAAGCGAGCGGAACCGTATCGATCAGGGCAACGACAGCAGCTCACGGCGCCGCAACGGGCGGGAAAACAACTCGGCGAGCTCGCCGGCCTGATCGCAGCCATGGATCGGACTGAACACCAGCTCGATCGACCATTTGGTGGCGATGCCTTCCGCCTCAAGCGGATTGGCCAGGCCCAGACCACATAGCACCAGATCGGGGCGGGCCTGGCGTACCCGCTCCAGCTGCCGTTCCACATCCTGCCCCTCACTGAGCTGCACGGACTCGGGCAGCAGGGCGAGTTCGGCCTCCATCAGCTGACGGTCGAGGTAGGGCGTACCCACCTCCACCAGCTCCATGCCGCACTCCCGCTGCAGAAAACGCGCCAGGGGGATCTCCATCTGGGAATCGGGCAGCAGGAACAGGCGCTTGCCGGCCAGCACCTGGCGGTGGGGCTCCAGGGCGAGTCGGCCGCGCTCCACCAGCGGATCGAGCACCTGGGCCACCAGGGCGGGATCGATCCCGAAGGCGGCGGCGGCGGCCTCCATCCAGCGGCGACTGCCCTCCACTCCGAAGGGGTAGGGCGAGGCGATCAAGTGGGCGCCGCGCCGCACAAGGGCGCGGGCGGTGCCGCTGAGAAACGGCTGGGCCAGGAGAACCCTGGTGCCGGAACCCACCGGTGGCAGTTCGGTGGAACGGCGCGGCGGCAGACTGCGCACCACGGGGATGCCGAGACGCTGAAACAGGGCCTGGAAGCGGTCTTCCACGGCATCGGCCAGGGTGCCCACCAGCAGCAGTTGGGGTTCGTCGGAGGCGGGCATCAGGGGCAGAAGGGCCTGAAGGGCCTGGTCCTCCCCCTGGGTGAAGGTGGTTTCGATGCCGCTGCCGGAATAATTGAGCACCCGCACCCGCCCCATCAGCTGGCTGGTGAGCCGCTCGGCGGCCCGGGCCAGATCCAGCTTGATCACCTCACTGGGGCAGGAGCCCACCAGAAAAAGAGTGCGGATCTCGGGGCGACGCTCGAGCAGATCCCGCACCAAACGGTCGAGTTCTTCGTTGGCATCGGCCAGGCCGGCCAGATCCCTCTCCCCCAGGATCGCCGTGCCGAAGCGGGGCTCGGCGAAGATCATCACGCCGGCGGCCGATTGGACCAGGTGGGCGCAGGTGCGGGAGCCCACCACCAGAAAGAAGGCATCCGGCATGCGCCGGTGCAACCAGACGATCGAAGTGAGGCCGCAGAACACCTCACGTTGGCCGCTCTCCCGCAGGAGCTCGGGGGGCGAGGGCAGGGACACGCCCATGCGGGGCTCGGAGAAAGGAACCTTCCACTGTTAGCCAAGCCGGAGCGCCCCCTGGGCCGATTGTTGGATGATTTCGGGATCGGGCTTGCTCCGGCGCTCTGACCAGGGCCTCAGAGCCGGCGACGGAAGCCTTCACTGAAGCCGGCGGGAGCCCGCTCGCCCGATTCCGCCGCCCGGCTCAGCTTCCAGACGTTGCGGCTGAGGCGCCGGGCGGCCAGACCGCCCCGCTCCACTGCTGCGGCCCCGGGGCGGGCCCCCAGCAGCTGGGTGACCTCGGCGGTGCTGAGGGGAGCACCGGTCTGCAGGGCCAGCTGGATCAGTTCGAGACGCTGACGCAGGGCCGCCAGGTCGGCAGCACCGCCGGCTTCCTCTTCGTTCCAGAGGGCGGCCCCCAGGGGCGGATCCTGGTCGGCGGCCATCTTGCGCATCAGGCCAAGGCCGATGAAGGCAAGGGCCTGCTCGGGCTTCACCCCCTGCTCCACGGCATGAACCATCCAGTCGGGCATGGAGGCACGGGCCGGATCGGCAGGCATCGCTTCGGCCGCTGTGGCGGGAGCGGGGGAATCAATGCCGGCAGCGTGGGGGTGCTTGGGGGCCATGGAGATCCCGTGGAGGTTGGGCGGACGGTACCGGCCCGATCGGGTCCCGCAAGGGGGGCGTCAGCTGCGCCGCAGCCAGCCCGGAGCCCCACCGAACCAGCCTTCGATGTCGTCATCCCCCGGCCGATAGGTGGCATCCGGATCGGAGGGGCCGAGATTCATGTCGGAAAGTAGGCTGTCAATCGCATCCAGCGGCCCGCTGCGGCTCTGCTGACGCCTTCTCGCCTGCCGCAGCCAGGCGGCCACGCTCTGGTCGCGATCCACGAATTTCTGCAGGTAGATCCTTTCCTGCAGGGTCACCGGCTCGTCCCGGCCGATGCGGTTGAGGATTCCCTGGAGGCGCAGGCGCGTGGAGGGGGTCAGCATCGTCCGATCGAACGGGGTGATCTGTGTGATAGCCACCCCTGATCCTTCCGACAGAAAATCAGCCCCCGGGAGGCGGTTTTTGTCAGGAAGCGCCGATCCCCACGGGGTAGGATCCCCCCACTTCCCGGCGCTGCCGTCAAGCCTGGTCCGGCGTTCCGGAGTCCAGGCAGGAGTTCCAACCCCTGGCCGGCTTCTCGGCGCGATGGTGTGATGGCGACGTGATCGATTCCAATCCATCCCGCTCCCAGCCCCGCTTTCCCTCCTCCGAGGAGCGTGCCCTCAGTCGACGCCGATCGGCTCTGCGCGTCACCGGCAGCGAAATCACAGGCAGCGGGGTGCTCGGCAGTTCGGGCATGGGGGAAACCTCCGGCGCCAGCTGTGTGATCACCACGGACAGCGAAGGACGCCGCATCGCCCGCCAGTCGAGCCATGTGCAGTCGATCGAACTGCGCACCTACGTCTTCCTCGACTCCCTGCAGCCCCAGC
This sequence comes from Cyanobacteriota bacterium, assembly GCA_046342815.1. GTDB lineage: Bacteria > Cyanobacteriota > Cyanobacteriia > PCC-6307 > Cyanobiaceae > Cyanobium. Next base: position 3,281 of record JBKDOV010000108.1, on the reverse strand, counting down.
TGGCCGCCTACATGGGCACCGTTTCCCAGGGCTTTCTGCCGATCCCCGGAGACGCCTGCCTCTGGCTGGAGGTGTCTCCGGGCATGGCGGTGCACCGGGTCACCGACATCGCCCTCAAGGCCAGCACGGTGCGCCTCGGCCAGATGGTGGTGGAGCGGGCCTTTGGTTCGCTGGCGCTCTATCACCGCGATCAGAGCAACGTGCTCCACTCCGGCGAGGTGGTGCTGGAGGCGATCGGTAGCCGCATCGAGCAGCGCAGCCGCTGCGAGGTGACCTGGACCGAGATCATCCGGGCCGTCACCCCCGACCACGCCGTGCTGATCAACCGCCAGAACAGGCGCGGCTCGATGATCCAATCGGGAATGAGCATGTTCATCCTCGAAACCGAACCGGCCGGTTACGTGCTGGTGGCCGCCAATGAGGCGGAGAAGGCCTCGAACATCACCGTGGTGGATGTGAAGGCGGTGGGAGCCTTCGGTCGGCTCACCCTGGCCGGCAAGGAAGGAGATGTGGAGGAGGCGGCAGCGGCCGCGATGCGGGCCGTGGACCAGATCAACCGCCGCTGACAACCGCAGCGGAACGCCACTCCGGAGCCCGGCAGCCTCAGGGCTCCATCCCCAGCAGATGCTTCAGCCCTGGGGCGATCTGGCGGGCGGCCTTGCCGCGGCTGCCGAGCTTGAGGCGCAGGTGCTGGGGCATCAGGGCGTAGCTGGTGCCGGCCTCGCGCACATGGAAGATCGGGTCATAGCCGGGACCCTCCCCGAACGGCGCGGCAAGGATGCGGCCATGGCAGACCCCCTCGGACTCCAGCCTGGTGCGGCCACTGGGGTCCGCCAGGGCCATGGCGCTCACGAACCGGGCGCCGCGGTAGAGCGAATCGCCCAGCTCGGCGAGCAGCCGCTGAATGCGCTCGGGATCTGTGGCGGCATAGCGGGCCGAGAACAGACCGGGCCTGCCATCAAGGGCATCGACTTCAATACCGGAATCGTCGGCAAGGGCCCAGTGACCGGTGCTGGCAGCCACCGCTTCGGCCTTCAGCCGTGCATTGGCGGCATAGGTGTCGCCGGTCTCCTCGATCTCCAGACCATCGGGCTGCTGCAACACCGTGAGGTCCACCAGCTCCAGCATCGATCGGATCTCCGCCACCTTGTGGGGGTTGCCACTGGCAATCACCAGCACCGGAGAGGCGACGGAAGGGATCGAGCGATCGAAACGCAAGCGAAACAAGCCGGGTGCCCATTCTGAGGCAAGGCGCGGCTGGGCTTCGCGGAGAGTGGATTGGGGTGAGGCAGGGACGGGTTGAACATTCCACCCCCGGAAGACTCCAGGGACCTGCCTCGGCAGGAACCATAGGGATCTGAAACGATTCTTGCCGCAGACCAGGTCAACTTTCAGTGTCCGCTGACGAACCGAGCAACAGGCGCGCCTAAGTTCTGAGAACTGTGAGAAGAGGGCAGATGCAGTCGAGCCTGGTCCTGCAGAACCTGCTCTCGCCACCGGTTCTGTTTTTCTTCCTGGGGATCCTGGGGGTAGTGGTGGGATCGGATCTGGAGATCCCTTCCCCCCTGCCGAAGTTGTTTTCGCTCTACCTGCTGCTGGCCATCGGCTTCACCGGCGGCTTGGAACTGGCGCACAGCGGCCTCGGAAGCCAGGTGCTGCTCACGATCGGAGCAGCAGTGCTGATGTCTCTGGTGGTGCCGATCACCAGCTTCCTGATACTCCGCACCCGTCTGGACACCTACAACGCGGCGGCGGTGGCCGCCTCCTACGGCTCGATCAGTGCCGTCACCTTTATCACGGCCCAGAGCTTTCTGACGGTTTTGAAGGAGCATTACGACGGCTTCATGGTGGCGGCCCTGGCCTTGATGGAATCGCCGGCGATCGTGGTGGGTGTTCTGCTTTCGAAGCTGGCGGTCACAGCCTCCAGCAAGATCAATGGCGAAAGCGAATCTTCTGGGCTTCGTTGGCGTGAAGTATTGCAGGAAGCGTTTCTGAATGGTTCGGTGTTTCTGCTGATTGGCAGTCTGGTGATTGGTTTTGTGGTGGCGAGTTTCAGCCCAGCTGGGGTGGAGAAAATGGAGCCATTCACCGCCAAGCTGTTCTATGGAGCCCTCTGTTTCTTCCTGCTGGACATGGGAATCGTGGCCGCCCAGCGCTTGCAGGATCTGCGCAAGGCCGGTCCATTTCTGATCGGTTTCGCCGTGCTGGCTCCGCTGCTGCATGCGGGCGCAGGCCTGGTGATCTCGAAGATGCTGGGCCTGCCCCGGGGGGATGCGGTGCTGTTCATGGTTCTCTGCGCCAGCGCCTCCTACATCGCTGTGCCGGCCGCCATGCGGATGACGGTGCCCCAGGCCAATCCAAGCCTCTATATCTCCTCAGCTCTCGCCGTCACCTTCCCCTTCAATGTGGTGGTGGGAATCCCGGCCTATATGGCCCTCGCCCAACGTTTCATCCCTGCCGGCTGACATGCCATGAATCGCCTCGACCTCTTTCTGAGCGACCGGGAAGTGACCAAGATCTGCCGGGCCATCCGTGAAGCAGGAGCCCCCGGTTATTCGGTGATGCGCCATGTCACCGGCATGGGTGTGGGCGGTGAGATCTCGGAAGGAATGGATTTCAGCGGACTCGGCGCCAACGCCCACGTGATCGTCTTCTGCGAGCCGGAGGTGCTTGAAGCGGTCCGCACGGCGATCAGACCGCTGCTGAAGCGTTACGGCGGCGTGGGCTTCGTATCGGCAGCAGAACCGTTCTGAGCAGAGCAGACGCACCGCAGCAAGGGCGTCCAAGCATTGCTTTACGTTTTGTTCCGGATCGATAAGTGCTGCTTATCCGCAGATCCGAAAACCTTGATGGTCCAGATCGCCGAAATGTCTTGACGGGAGGTTGGGCGCCGGAGCAGGGTTGCTCACGAACATTCCACCCCCCTCCTCCAGGAGCAGGTAATGGCAAACGAAACCATGGGCATCGCCCTCGGCATGATCGAAACCCGCGGCCTCGTGCCCGCGATCGAAGCCGCTGACGCCAAGACCAAGGCAGCTGAAGTGCGCCTAATCGGTCGCGAGTTCGTCGGCGGCGGCTACGTGACCGTTCTGGTCCTTGGCGAAACCGGTGACGTGAACGCTGCCGTTCGCGCCGGCGCCGATGCCTGCGAGCGCGTGGGTGATGGCCTGGTTGCCGCACACATCATTGCCCGTCCCCACCGTGAAGTGGAGCCTGCTCTGAACAGCAGCGCCGGCTTCGTTGGTTCGAAGGACTGAGGCCTGAAACGCGCCCCTGAGGCC
>JBKDOV010000107.1:0-2467 GCA_046342815.1 Cyanobacteriota bacterium | reverse complement strand
TCTGATGCCCGTTGGGCTAACGACATTTCGGTCGGTGTATCCAAGCGGTTGACCGTCCCGCATCCCTTTGCGGAGCGGTGGCTTTCCGCACAGACTGACCTCGGCTGAGACTGTCTTTCAGCACCTTTGTCTTTCAGGCAGCTTTGTCTTTCACGCAGCTTCCACGCAGAACTTCATGGGGCGGATCGTTGGCATCGACCTGGGCACCACCAACTCGGTGGTGGCCGTGCTCGAGGGCGGTCGTCCCCAGGTGATCGCCAGTGCAGAGGGGGGGCGTACCACCCCTTCGGTGGTGGGTTACAGCCGGGAGCGGGAGCTGCTGGTGGGTCAGCTGGCCCGGCGCCAGCTGGTGCTCAATCCCCGCAACACCTTCGCCAATCTGAAGCGGTTCGTGGGCCGCAACTGGGACGAGCTGGACGAGGGCAGCCTCGGGGTTCCCTACACGGTGCGGGCCAACGATCAGGGAAATGTGCGGGTGGTCTGCCCGGCCACGGAGCGGGAGTATGCGCCGGAGGAGCTGGTGGCCAGCATCCTGCGCAAGCTGGTGGACGACGCCTCCACCTACCTGGGAGAGGAGGTGGAGGCGGCTGTGATCACCGTGCCCGCCTATTTCGACGATGCCCAGCGCCAGGCCACCCGCGATGCCGGCCGGTTGGCGGGGATCACGGTGGAGCGCATCCTCAACGAACCCACGGCGGCGGCGCTGGCCTATGGCTTCGACCGCAGTGCCGTGAAGCGGGTGCTGGTGTTCGACCTCGGCGGCGGCACCTTTGATGTTTCGGTGCTGCGGATCGCCAACGGCGTGTTCGATGTGAAGGCCACCAGCGGCGACACCCAGCTGGGTGGCAACGACTGGGACCGGCGCATCGTGGACTGGTTGGCCGATGGCTTCCAGAAGGAGCACGGCATCGATCTGCGCCGGGATCGCCAGGCCCTGCAGCGGCTCACCGAGGCGGCGGAGAAGGCCAAGATCGAGCTCTCGGGTGTGCAGAGCACCCCGATCTCCCTGCCCTTCCTGGCCACCGGCGAGGCGGGCCCCCTCCACATCGAGACCACCCTCGAGCGGGGCACCTTCGAGGGCCTCTGCCCCGATCTGCTCGACCGCCTGCTGCGCCCGGTGCAGCGGGCGCTGCGGGATGGGGGCCTCACGGCCGATTCGATCGACGACGTGGTGCTGGTGGGGGGCTCCACCCGCATGCCGATGGTGCAGGAGATGGTGCGCACCCTGATCCCGCGGGAGCCTTGCCAGTCGGTGAATCCCGATGAGGTGGTGGCGATCGGGGCGGCGGTGCAGGCCGGCATCCTCACCGGTGAGCTGCGGGACCTGATGCTCAACGACGTCACCCCTCTCTCCCTGGGCCTGGAGACGATCGGCGGGGTGATGAAGGTGCTGATCCCACGCAACACGCCGATTCCGGTGCGCAAGTCGGATCTGTTCAGCACCTCGGAGGCCAACCAGGCCTCGGTGGAGATCCATGTGCTGCAGGGGGAACGGCAGATGGGGGCGGACAACAAATCCCTGGGCCGCTTCCGCCTCTCCGGCATCCCGCCGGCGCCGCGCGGCGTGCCCCAGGTGCAGGTGTCCTTCGACATCGACGCCAACGGCCTGCTGCAGGTGTCGGCCACCGACCGCACCACCGGGCGGCAGCAGAGCGTCTCGATCCAGGGGGGCTCCAACCTCAGTGAGGAGGAGATCACCCGCCTGCTGGAGGAGGCGGAGCTGAAGGCGGTGGAGGACCGCCGCAAACGGGCGGACATCGATCGCCGCAACCGGGCCCAGACCCTGGTGGCCCAGGCCGAACGGCGCCTGCGGGACGCGGCCCTCGAGCTGGGTCCCTACGGAGCCGAGCGCCAGCAGCGGGCGGTGGAAATGGCGGTGCGCGATGTGCAGGATCTGCTGGCGGAGGGGGATCCAGCCGAGCTGGAGATGGCCGTGAGCCAGTTGCAGGAAGCGATCTTCGGCCTCAACCGGCGGCTGCTGAGCGAGCGGCGGGCCGAGGCGGGCCCCCTCCAGGGCCTCAAGAACACCCTGGGTTCGCTCAAGGACGAATTGTTTGCCGATGACGACTGGGACGAGTGGGATCGGGGCGGCCGCTCCGACCCCTGGGCCAGCCCCCCGAGCTACGGCGGTGGTGTCTTCGGCGCCGGGGGCTATGGCTCTGGCGGCTACGGGGGCAGTGGTGATGGCGGCGGTCGCGACGACTTGTATGGAGCCGGCCGCGAGCCGCGCCGCGCCGCGCCGTCCCGCAGCTCCGAATCGCGGGATGCGTTTCTGGAGCGGTTCCGCGAGAACGAGGCCCCGTCTGAGCGCAACGAGCGTCTGCGCGAGCCCCGCCGCGATCGCAGCTCCGGCGATGCCTACGACGAGCCCGAGTACCGTCCCCAACCCCAGTTCCGTGAGCGGCCGGTCGAACCGGTCAGCCGCGGCGGTCGCCGCCCCGCCGATGATCCCTGGCAGGACGATCCC
>JBKDOV010000106.1:0-2111 GCA_046342815.1 Cyanobacteriota bacterium | reverse complement strand
AGGGGCTGGACAGCCTTCACTCCAGATCGACGCTCTCCAGCAGCATCCGGGCGCGGTAAAGGCGGTCGGCATCAACAGACCACCTGATGATCTGGGAGTGCTTGGCGTCGTCGTCGTCTTTCATCTCCTCGACAACCCCGTTGTGGAAGCTCTCCAACCGCCGCACCAAGGTCAACGCGATCTGTTGATCTTCACCAGCGTCGATGTCCAGACTATCGATCAGATCAAGCACCTCCTTGACCTTTCCGCTTTGCTTGCGTTCCGGCTTTTCGGGACGCTCGGGTTTGTTCTCCTGCATGGCGATCAATTCCTGCGGACTGTTGGGGATGCCAGCGCCTACCGGCGCAGCTCGCTCATTCCATCTCCGATCTCGCTGCCCATAGCTTCGCGGGAGCTCGATGCTCTGGATGCTGATCCACTGCGAATGACGAAAGGCGTCTTCACGCCTCAAGTAGTGCCACCACATCCCTGGCCTGTTGGAGCTGTTGCTCCCGCAGTTCAAGCGCTTGTTGAGGCTGGCATGGAACTCCTCGATCACCGCCTCGGGCACCGGCCGGTCACGGCGCAGGGCCCAGGCTTTGCACTGCGCCAGTGGCGTGGTGAGCCACCAGCCGACCCACTCCACCGGCCGCGGCAGCTGGAGCACCTGGGTGTAGAGCAGCCGCCAGGGGCGGCGGGCATGGGTGGCGTCGATGATGATGGGTGTGCCGGCCTCTACAGCGGCGTTCAGATGCTGGAGCAAAACCGCGCGGATCTCCTCCCAGGGGCCCTGCACCGCGGGATCGCCGAACAGCTCTTCTCGAATCGCGTCGGTGGAGAGCACCAGGCCGGGCTCGCCGGTCTCTGCCTGCAGCAACGGGGCCAGCTGCTGCGCCAGGGTGGTTTTGCCGCTGCCTGGCGGGCCGATCAGCAGGTGGCAGCGCAGGGGAGCTGAGGTCATCTCCCCATCCTGGGCCCGAAGACACAACACCCCAGCTCCGATAGCATTGCTATCAGGGCTGGGGTGTTGCTATGGCCGACCTATTGGTGCGAGGCGTTGATGACGCTCTCGTGCAGGCACTCAAGAAGCGGGCCGGGGCCCATGGCCGCAGCCAGGAAGCAGAACTGCGCGAGATCCTGGCCGCTGCGCTGCTGACTCCGCCCCGGCGCAATCTCGCGGAGTTGCTGGCAGCCATGCCGGATGTGGGCGTGGACGCCGATTTTCAGCGCCAGCAGGATCCAGCAGTGGCCGCCGATGTTTTTGATTGACACCAACGTGATCAGCGAGGCGCGCAAGGGCGAGCGCGCTGACGCGGGCGTTCTGGCCTTCTGGGATGCCGCCTGCCGCGATCAGACACCGTTGTTTCTGGCGTCTGTCACGATTGGCGAGCTGCGAAGGGGGGTGACGTTGATCCGCCATCGGGGGGATCATCCGCAGGCTGCCCTGTTGGAGCAATGGTTGGAGGAGGTGCTGCAGATCTACGGCGATCGGGTGCTCGACCTCGATGGCGATGCGGCCCAGATCTGGGGGCGATTGCGGGTGCCCAATCCCTACAACGCCATCGACAAGCAGATCGCCGCCATCGCGCTACTGCACGATCTCACGGTGGTGACCCGCAACAGCGATGACTTTGCTGATTGCGGCGTACGGTTACTGAACCCATTCCAAGGCGGGTCACGCTGAGGGGGCCGCCACCAGCTTCTGCCGCAGCCCCGTCAGCGCGGTTGCGACGTCATGGTGAGCAGATTGTCGCTGCGGTTGTAGCTGAAGCTGATGCGGGTGTTCGTCTCAGCAGTGGGCGGCCGCTTCTCCATGGCGACGTAGTGCGCACGCATAGCCGCCAGGCGTCTCTCTCGAAGAGTTAACGGCAACGCTCAAGCTCACGTGGACCGATCCCGCGGGGGCGGGTTGCCCGGCTGGCTGATGGGGAGATGATTCCTCCGGGCTTGGATCTGCCGTAGAGAGCCGTTGGTGGGGGCTTCGTTGCTGCGCTGGACCCCGCTGGGGATGCTCAATGAGTGATTGTGCTCATGCCTGCTGTGATCGGCCTGCCCAGCTTGCTTGGGTGAGACGCCAAATCCCATGGTCACCCTGCGCCCCCTATCCCTTGTGCTCACGACTGGTCTGTTGT
>JBKDOV010000105.1:0-7794 GCA_046342815.1 Cyanobacteriota bacterium | reverse complement strand
CGAGCTGATCGTCTACGGCGCCACCGATCCCGCCGCCCGCCTCACGATCGGTGGGGAAGAAGTGCCCCTCTCCGCCGACGGCACCTTCCGGGTGCAGGTTCCGTTCCGCGACGGCCAGCAGCTCTATCCGATCGAGGCCGTTGCTGCCGACGGCGAGCAGAAGCGCAACATCACCCTCGAATTCCGTCGCACCACCCCAGAAGACAACAGCAATCCAGCCGACCAGGCCGCAGGAGAATGGTTCTGATGACTAGCTCCTCCCCCGATCGCGCCCCCGCCAGGGCGCTGGTGGCCCTCACCCCCGTGCTCGGCACGGTGCTCTTTGCCGCTCTCGTGCCGGTGCTGATGGTGCGTGTCAACATCGCCACCGGCATGGCGGCCGCGGTTCTGATCGGCTCCCTCTGGTTCGCCGCGATGCTGCGCACAGCCGAAATGCCTGGCCACCACTGAACCAGGCTGAGTCGACCGCGGGCGGGAAGTCTGGGAAGGCCCCTGCTCCCGCCCGATGCCTCTGACGACGAAGGTCGGTGCCCGCTCCAGCCTGCTGCTGCTGGCGTTGGCAGCCCTGCTGGGGGGATGTGGCGCCGCCACTGCCCGCCTCAGCGGTCAGGCGCCCAGGGATCTGCCCTCCCCTGCCGGCATTGAGGTGGCGTTCAACCACCGCCTGGAGCATCGCTACCGCAGTCCGATCAGCGGCCAGTGGCGGCAGGGAGACGACCTCGAGGAACTGCTGCTCGAAACCATCTCCTCAGCCAGGCACGAAGTGCTGGTGGCCGTGCAGGAGCTCTCCCTGCCGCGGGTGGCCGAAGCCCTGGTGGAACAGCGGCGCCGGGGCGTGCAGGTGAAGGTGATCCTCGAGAACAACTACAGCACCCCCTGGAGCGAACAGCACCCCGCCGACCTCTCCCCCCACCAGCGACTCCGCAACGAGCAGCTGCGGGCCCTCGGACAGGGCGATGCGGTTCTGATCCTGCGCCGCGGCGCCATCCCCATGCTCGACGACACCGCAGATGGCAGCGCGGGCAGCGGGCTGATGCATCACAAGTTCCTGGTGGTGGATCGGCGCTGGGTGGTCACCGGCTCCGCCAATTTCAGCCCGTCCTGCATCCATGGCGATGCCGACGACCACCGCACCCGCGGCAACGTCAACCATCTGCTGCGGTTCGACAGCCCCGAGCTGGCCCAGGTGTTCCTCGGGGAATTCCAACGGATGTGGGGGGATGGCCCGGGGGGAGCCCCCGACAGCCGTTTCGGGCTTGGCAAACAGGAAACCGAGGCCCGGCGGGTGAGCGTGGCCGGCACCCCGGTGGAGGTGCTGTTCGCCCCCCATCGACGCTCCGATCCGAACCATGGCCTGCACTGGTTGGAGCAGAAGCTCAGCGGCGTTCAGCGCACGCTGGATCTGAGCCTGTTCGTGTTTTCCGGGCAGAACCTGGCCGATGCCCTGGTCGCCTTGCAGCAACGGGGCGTGCAGATCCGCCTGCTGGCCGATCCGGGATTCGCGAACCGCTCCTTCAGCGAAGTGCTGGATCTGCTCGGGGTCAGCCTGCCGGACCATCGCTGCCGCCTCGAAGCAGGGAATCGTCCGTGGCAGCAGCCGCTGGAAGGAGTGGGAACGCCCCGGCTGGTGGGGGGGGACAAGCTGCATCACAAATTCGCCGTGCTCGACCACCGTCAGGTGATCAGCGGCAGCTTCAACTGGAGCCCCTCCGCCGCCCACCAGAACGACGAGACCGTGATGCTGATCGACTCGCCGCTGCTGGCCAGGCATTTCGAAGCCGAAATGGATCGGCTCTGGCGGGGAGCCGACCTGGGGGTGACCGGCCGGCTGGAACGCAAACGGGAACGCCAGCGCCGTTCCTGCGGCAGCGGCAGGGCGACTACGATCGAAAAACGCACGACTTGAAGCCGATGGATCCGGTGCCTGCTTCCCGTATCCATTCGCCGCGGCTGGACGCCATCAACCTGATGCTGCGGGATCTGCACACCCGCCACGACGAAATCCGCCACCGCGCCGCCTTCCGAGGCTGCACCAGCGAACTGCTCACCCTCCAGCAGGAACTGGTGGACTACCTGCTCACCAAGAAGCACGACCTGCTCGGCGTGACTCCGGTGGACAACGACGACAACCGCAACTACAACTCCTTCACCTGAAGCCGAAGCTGCTGATTGTGGGGGCGGGCCCGGCCGGGGCCTGCCTGGCTCTGCTGCTGGCCAGGAGTGCCGCCGTGGAGGTCACCCTGGTGGAAGCCCAGCCAGACCTGCGGCGCCAGTTCCGGGGAGAAGGCCTGATGCCCAGTGGCCTGGAGGTGCTGGAGCGCATCGGCTGGTCGGCTCTGCCCGCCACCATCCCGCAACGGGCGCTGCAGGGGTGGACCTTCGTGGTGGAGGGCACCGACCTGTTCCGGGCGGAGGAACCCATGGGCAGCCCCCATGCCTGCACCCTGATCGACCAGGGCTCCCTGCTGGCCTCCCTGCTGGAGGAAGCGGAGCAGCAGGGAGCGCAGCTGTTGAAGGGGCAGGCCGTGGCCGAACTGCTGGAGGAGCAGGGGAGGATCTGCGGCGTGCGGCTGGCCGATGGCCAGGAGCGGAGAGCGGATCTGGTGATCGGCTGCGATGGCCGCGATTCCAGCCTGCGGCGCCTGGCCCAGCTGGCATTTCCGCACACCGAGCGGCCGATCGATGTGCTGTGGTTCCGGCTTTCGGGGCCGGAATCCCTGCCTCTGGTGCGGTGGTTGGCGGGGCGCTTCGTGACCGTGGTGGGAGCGGCAGGCAGCTTCGCCCTGTTCGAGACGGTCAGCGGAGCGGTGCAGCTGGGTTGGGCGCTGCAGGCCCCACTGCCCGAACCAGCCCAGGCCTGGCCGGCCCGATGGGCCGGGGCCTGCAGCGCCCCTCTGGCCGACCTCCTGGCCGCCATCGCCCCGGAACAGATCGAGGGTCCGGTGCGACTGCCGGTGCGGGTCGGCCTGCTGGAACGCTGGCATCGCCCCGGCCTGCTGCTGCTCGGGGATGCGGCCCATCCAATGAGCCCGGTTCGGGCCCAGGGCATCAACATGGCCCTGCGGGATGCCTTCGTGGCCGCCGGCGAACTGAGCCGGGGCCTGCCAAGCCTCGCCACGCCCTGGGATCCGGCGCAGATCGAGGCACTGCTGGAGCGGATCACCCAGCTGCGGCTCCCGGAGATCCGCACGATTCAGGGGCTCCAGGCCCGCGAACTGCAGCGGGCCCAGCTGCTGCACCGGAACCCCTGGTTGCGCCGGCTGCTCAGCGCCGGCGCCCGCCTCTGGGGGCCGCTGCTGGCCCGCCGCTGGATCCACGAACAACGCCAGCTGCGGGAAGGACTGCCGCTGCCGGAAGGGCCGCCATGATGGTTCCATTCCCGCCTGCGGCCATGGCCCGGACCAGCACCCTGCTCTCCTTGATGGCGGCGGCGATGCTGCCCCTGGCCGCGCTGCCGCTGCGGGCCGGCCTGGATCCCAGCCTCTTCCCCCCGGCCGAGATGTTCCGCCGGCTGCAGCTGCAGACCCTGAACTGCGGTCGGGACAACACCGCTGCGGCCTGCACGGAGGCCAGAAACCAGGCCGACGCCCTGATCGATCATCCGCGCCTGCCGGCCAGCTGCAAGGACGTGCTCTGGGCGATCAGCCGGCAGGCCGTTCCGGAAGCCAGCAACAGCTTCGAACGGCGGGACAGGATCGACCGGGCGGCCAGGGAGGTCACGATCTTCTGCCGCCAGCAGGTGAAGCCGAAACCGGCGGAAACGCCTGCCCCTGCCTCGCCGGGATCCGGGGCCGGTGGTTTCGGTTTCGGCGCCGCTCCCCGCCCCTAGCGGCCGCCGGCAGCCGTGGGCATGGCACCAGCCCCGCTGGTGGCAGCGGTGGCTGGATTGCTGAGCTCCAGCAGCTGGTGGGCCGTTTCATCCATGAACGTGAGGCTCATCGGCGTCACCACCACCGCCTTGTCGGCCAGGGCGCAGAGGGCATTGCGTTCTCCCAAGGCCTCGCAGCTGGCGGAAAGCCCCAGAAGCGCCCGGGTGATCTTGCCCCGCAGACAGGTCTCGGCTCCCCCCCTGGCCAGCACCGCCTCGGCCGCGAGGCGGGAACGGCGCACCGCCTCGGGGTACGGGAGAACACCGTTGCTGCCGGCGGTGCCCGCCTGCACGGAGGCAGCTCCCGCCCAGAGGAGCAGCCCGAGCAGCAGGCCCAGAGACAGGCCATCTCTGCCGGAGGGGTTGCCGGGAGCGTGGGGAGGCAGGAAAGCCATGGAGGTCTGCGATCCTGCCAACGCTACCGAGAGCCGCCGATCGCGGCTGCCCCGGAGGGGAGGGTTAATTTGGTGCCCCCGCATCCCGGCGACGGGACCAGCCGATGATGAGCAGTGTCTCCGACAGCGTGCGCGACGGTGAAGTGCGCCAGGTGGCGCTCGAGCAACCGTTCCACGACCAGAAACCCGGCACCTCCGGCCTGCGCAAGAGCAGTCGGCAATTCCAGACCCCCCACTATCTGGAGAGCTTCCTCGAAGCCTCCCTGCGGGTGATCCCCGGCGTGGCCGGCGGCACCCTGGTGGTAGGAGGCGACGGCCGCTTCGGCAACCGCAGCGCCATTACTGTGATCGCCCGCATGGCCGCTGCCCACGGTGTGGCCCGGGTGGTGACCACCACGGGCGGCATCCTTTCCACCCCCGCCGCCTCCCACCTGATCCGCAGCCGCGGCGCCATCGGCGGCATCATCCTCTCGGCCAGCCACAACCCCGGGGGCCCTGAAGGCGACTTCGGCGTCAAGATCAACGGTTCCAACGGCGGCCCGGCACCCGAATCGCTCACCGATGCGGTCTACGCCGAAACCCAGCGGCTCGAGGGCTATCGGATCCTCGACGCCGCCCCCCTGAATCTCGAGCAACCCGGCGAACAGCGGCTCGGCCCCCTGGTGGTGGAAGTGGTCGATGGGGTCGACGATTACGTGGCCCTGATGCAGAAGTTGTTTGACTTCGATCGGATCGCTGCCCTGCTGAAGATCGACTTCCGGGTGGCCTTCGACGCCATGCACGCCGTCACCGGCCCCTACGCCACCCGCCTGCTGGAGGGACTGCTCGGTGCACCGGCCGGCACCGTGCGCAACGGCACCCCCCTGGAGGATTTCGGCGGAGGCCATCCGGATCCCAACCTCACCTACGCCGACGAACTCGCCGAGCTCCTGCTCCAGGGAAGCGATTACGACTTCGGCGCCGCCTGCGACGGCGACGGCGATCGCAACATGATCCTGGGCCGGGCCTGCTTCGTGAACCCCAGCGACAGCCTGGCGGTGCTCACCGCCAACGCCACCCTGGTGCCCGGTTACGCCGAGGGGCTGGCCGGGGTGGCCCGCTCGATGCCCACCAGCGCCGCGGTGGATGTGGTGGCCAAGGAGCTGGGGATCTCCTGCTTCGAGACGCCCACCGGCTGGAAGTTCTTCGGCAACCTGCTCGATGCCGGCCGCATCACCCTCTGCGGCGAAGAGAGCTTCGGCACCGGCAGCAACCACATCCGCGAGAAGGATGGCCTGTGGGCCGTGCTCTTCTGGCTCAACATCCTGGCGGTGCGCGGCTGCTCGGTGGCGGAGGTGATGGCGGAGCACTGGAGCCGTTTCGGCCGCCACTACTACTCCCGCCACGACTACGAGGCGATCGCCAGCGAAGCGGCCCACGGTCTCTACGACCGGATCAAGGCGATGCTGCCGGAGCTGGTGGGCCAGCCCTTCGCCGGCCGCACGATCGCCACCGCCGACGACTTCGCCTACACCGATCCGGTGGACGGCTCCCTCACCAGCGGCCAGGGCCTGCGCCTGCTGCTCGACGACGGCAGCCGCGTGGTGCTGCGCCTCTCCGGCACCGGCACCCAGGGCGCCACCCTGCGGGTGTACCTCGAGAGCTACGTACCCCCCAGCGGCGACCTGAACCAGGATCCCCAGGTGGCCCTTGGCGATCTGATCAGCGCCATCGACGAGCTGGCCGAAATCCGGGTGCGCACCGGCATGGAGCGGCCCACCGTGATCACCTGAGGAAGAAAGTCGTCAGCCGCGATCAGCGCTTCGCAGCCCTCTGAGCCGGTTCGCCAGTGGCGATCACCGGCTCTTGGCTTGCTGGACGGTTGTGCTGGGCATCGGCATGCTCAAGACAACGTCGCCATTCCAGACCGGTCGCTTCCATGTGTTCACGCATGAAGGTGAAGTGGTCCCCGGGAACAGCGCGGAAGTGAAGCTCGCGACGGGTGAGCTTTTGCCAGCGGGCGGGAATCTTTTTCTCCACCAGCGTCGAACTGCCCACCAGGTAGATCGCGCTGTGCAGACGGCGAGGGCGCCAACGCGATGTGGCCAGGCAGAAGCGCAGGGAACCCCTGGGGATGTTGGCAGGAGCCCAGATCTCGGCAAGCGGCAAACAACTGGAAAGGGATTGGTAAAGCCATCGACGTCGGCTGCCTGGAGCCGCCGCCTCCACGTCAAGCCGACGCAACAGGCTGGTGCGCAGCTGGCTGCAGGCATTGCGCAACAGCTGGTGCAGTTGCATCGGAAGGTTGGGAAACGCGGTGTCGAGCAGGAGAACGGCCGCGACATCGCAGCCCCGGCGCTCCAGAGCCCAGGCGGTGGCGGCGGCAGGCACGCCCCCGTTGCAGCCACCAGCGATGTAATAAGGACCCCGCGGTTGCAGACGAATGATTTCCTCGGCAAAGCGTTCTGCCAACTCGTCGATGGAGCCGGCAGGCAAATCATGGGGAGCACTGACCTCCACGGCCAGAACAGCCACGAAGCGGCGTTCCCCGCAGAAGGGAAGCAGGCGTTCGTAGAAAACCATCGACTGCTCTTCTCCATTCCCACCAGGGACGAAGAACAAGGTGGGTTTGGAGCCGGATTCCTGTACAGGCAGCAGATGGCGAAAGCCTGCAAGTCGGGACTGGGAACGTGGCCGTCGCTCTCTCAGGGTGCGGGCGATACCGCGCGGGGTGGGACTTCTCAGAAGATCGATCAACTCAAAGGCAACATCAAAGCGCCGGCTGATCAATAGCGAGACATGAGCCGCGAGCAGGGAATGGCCACCGGCGAGAAAGAAGTCATCATCCTCACCAATGCTCTCAAGATCTGGAATGGCCCGCAGCAACTCCAACACCTGCGCAAGATCTTTATCGTGCTCTGCGACGGGCAAACAACTGGCGGCCGCAGGGGACTCCGGCATCTGGCGGGCCCAGGCAGCAAGCTGGCTTCGGTCCAACTTGCCATTGCTGGTCACAGGAAGCTGGTCCACGCAGTGAATGGTGGCCGGTTGCATCGAGGCGGGCAGTACCTGACGCAGGTGCTCTGCCACAAGCGCTTGCGTGGATTGCGGATCCCGGGCCACAAGAAAAGCCGCGAGTGTCATGGCGCCGGAGTGCGGCACAGCGATCACAACGAAACCAAGCACGCCATCAACCTGCCTGGCCCGGAACTCGATTTCAGCGGTCTCCACGCGAAAGCCGCGGATCTTGACCTGCTCATCCTGACGACCGAGATAGTGCAGGTTGCCCTCCTCATCCCACATCGCCAGGTCACCCGTGTTGTAAAGCCTGGAGTGGGAGTTGGCAGCGGAGGGATCGACCACAAATTTCTGCGCTGTGAGCTCGGGGCGCTGGTAGTAACCCAGGGCCAGCCCATCTCCGCCCGTATAAAGAAAACCCTGCACACCAATGGGTTGCTGCTGAAGATTCTCATCCAGGATCTGAACGCTGCTGTTGGCAATCGGTTGACCGATCGGCACATCGCCCTGAATCCGACTGTCCCTATTCAGGCG
>JBKDOV010000104.1:0-4264 GCA_046342815.1 Cyanobacteriota bacterium | reverse complement strand
TGCCGATGGGGTGCCGCGACTGCTCTCCAACCGACTGGAGGTGCTCTGGGGCAGCAGGCGGCTGCCCCAGGTGGGCGCGATCACCATGGATCAGATGGTGATCGATGCCAGTGAGGCCCCCGATCTGGAAGTGGGCTCGGTGGTGACCCTGCTGGGCCGCCACGGCTCCGAGCGAATCGGTCCCGACGACTGGGCCACGCTGATCGGCACCATCCCGTGGGAACTTCTCTGTGGCTTCAAGCACCGCCTGCCCCGGCTCACGGCGGCTGAGTCGGGGGGCGGCGGCGGGGCCACCGCTGGAGGCCCCATGCCGCCCCCGCGCTGATAAGCTCAACGGGCCGCTGGAGAGGTGGCTGAGTGGTTGAAAGCGGCTCCCTGCTAAGGAGTTACAGGAGGCAACTTCTGTCGAGGGTTCGAATCCCTCCCTCTCCGTTTCCAGGCTGAATCCGGGTCCCCCCGTTCAGCCACCCCCACACGCTTCCGCCACACGCCTGGCGATTTCTGGCAACAGGGTTTCATCGCGGGCACAACGCTCTCCTTCGCTGAACACCACGAGCAGGAACGGCGAGACCCCCTCCAGCTCCACGTAGGCCGCATCGTGGCGGGCCTGGCTCATCCAGCCGGCCTTGCTCCAGAGGCGGGCACGATCCGGCGGCAGACCGGCCCCCAGAAAGCCATCCACCTGGTTGCCCGGATCCGCCGCCAGCCGTGCCGGATCCAGGGATCGCTGCAGCAGCTCCTTCATCCGGCGACTGGCGGGTGGCGACACCAGTTCATCACAGATCACCCCATGCAACAGCCTGGCGGTGGCCTCGGTGCTGAGCCGGTTGCGGTTGTCCTGGCCGGCCAGCCCGTAGAAGTCGCGCTCGCGGCCATAGGGCCCCTCGTGCCAGGTTTTCTGGCAGACGTTGCAGCCCCCCAGCTCGGGCCAGGCCAGCTGCTGCAGCCAGGCGTTCACCAGCTGCCGCTGGCGGACCCAGGAAGCAAAACGGTCTGGCGGCAGAGAAGGGCCACTGGTGGTGCCGCTGAGCAGGTCCACCACCAAGGAGGTGGCCTCATTGCCCGAGACCTGAACCATGTCGGCCAGGGCCCGACGCAATTCCGCCCCATCCACCAGCAGCTGGCGTTGCAGCCAGGCCTCCACAGCCGCCATGTAAAAGAGTTTCACCACACTGGCGGGATAGCGCGGCTGATCGCCGCCCCAGGAAGCGCCCCGGGGCGGCGGGATGGGCGGCCGCTCCTCGCTTCCCAGGACCGGTACACCAGACAGCGGAGATTCCGGATAGCGCAGCCAGGTGATCGAAAGCTGGCGGCTGAGCCCAGGGCGCCCCTGCACCTCCAGCGCAGCCACGAGTCGCTCGAGCTGCTGGCCCATTCCCGGATCCGGGCTGTAGAACGCCATCAATCCGGCAACGACAAGCGATGGCGAGATTAGGCACCGGGAGGTTGGCGGCCGGCAGCCTCTGGAAGCTGCGCCAGCCCCTGGATGGCTACAGCCGCTCGCAGGGCAATGGCCTGGCCACCCAGGTGGCGGGCGGTCGTCACCTGCGGCTGCTCGAACCAGCCCCTTCCGGCACCAGGCTGCGCGTGCGCCTGCTTGAGGATGGATACCCCTGCTGGCTGGAAACCGAGGCGCTGGAGCAATGGGGCGAACCCAGCGGCAGGCCGCTGCTGCCGCAGCTCGATCGCAGCGCGATCAGCCACCGCCTCGAGCGGGTGCTGGCCTTCGGAGAGCAGGCCTTGACCAGGGCCAATGTGTATCTCTGGGGCGGCAGCCTCGGGCCCGACTTCGACTGCTCGGGCCTGGTGCAGACAGCCTTTGCCTCGGCAGGCATCTGGCTGCCCAGGGATGCCTACCTGCAGGAACGGTTCTGTGCTCCGGTGGCGGTGCGCCCCGGCGAAACCAGCCTTCTGCTTCCAGGCGACCTGATCTTCTTCGGCACCAGCAGACGCTGCACCCATGTGGGCCTCCACTTGGGAGAGGGTCGTTATCTGCACAGCTCCGGCAGGGAGCATGGCCGAAACGGGCTCGGCATCGACAACCTGAATCCTCAGAACAACGATCCAGTGGCCACGCACTACCGGAACGAACTGCGGGGAGCGGGCCGTGTGATGTACAGCCACGACGGAAGTCCGCTGCCCCCCTAAGTTCGGAGCTTCCGCGTCCTGGCCCCCATGGTGGAGTCCACCGCCCCCTACCTTTCGGTGGTGGTGCCCCTCTACAACGAAGAGGACAGCCTGGCCGCGCTGGTGGAACAGCTGCTGGGGGCCCTGCGTCCCCTGGCGATGAGTTTTGAGCTGATCCTCGTGGACGACGGTTCTCGCGATCGCACACCCCAGCTGCTGCGCGAACAGGCCCGGCAGGTGCCGGAACTGGTGGGGGTGCTGCTGCGGCGCAACTACGGCCAGACCGCCGCAATGGCGGCGGGGTTCGATGCCAGCCGAGGCGAGGTGATCGTGACCCTCGATGGCGATCTGCAGAACGATCCCAAGGACATCCCGCTGCTGCTCACCAGCCTGGATCAGGGCTACGACCTGGTGAGCGGCTGGCGCCACCAGCGGCAGGATGCCACCCTCAGCCGCCTGCTGCCGTCGCTGCTGGCCAACCGCCTGATCGCCGGGGTCACGGGGGTTCGCCTCCACGACTACGGCTGCTCGCTCAAGGCCTACAGACGCGAGGTGGTGGCCGACATGAACCTCTACGGGGAACTGCATCGCTTTCTGCCGGCCCTGGCCTTCATTGAGGGGGCCAGGATCGGGGAGGTGAAGGTGAACCACCACCCGCGCCGTTACGGCCGCAGCAAATACGGGATCGATCGCACCTTCCGGGTGCTGATGGATCTGCTCACCGTCTGGTTCATGAAACGTTTCCTCACGCGGCCGATGCACGTGTTCGGACTGGCCGGACTGGCCTGCCTGATCGCTGGCCTCCTGGTGCTGTTGTGGCTGGTGGGAGAAAAGCTGTTCCTTGGCACCGACATCGGCTCCCGCCCCCTGTTGATGATGGGGGTGCTCGGGATCGTCAGCGGCGTTCAACTGTTCTGCTTCGGCCTGTTGGCCGAGCTGCAGATGCGCACGTATCACGAAAGCCAGGGACGACCGATCTACCGCGTGCGGGCGACGCTGCGCGGCAGCGAAGGCACCTGAGCTGAACTTTTATGTCGCCCCTCGAAGCGCTCCGAGACCAGGCAGAAGGGCCTCCGTACAGTGCCGGTGGTTGTTATAGGCCCCACGCCATGACTGGTGAATTCGCCGCTGCCTGGATGCCCTCGGTATTCGTCCCCCTGGTGGGAATCCTCGGCCCGGCCGTGGCCATGGCCCTGCTTTTCAACGTGATCGAAGCCCGCGACTGACGCGCTGGGCGCGTGCCAACGCCCTTTTCTGCCCTCACGCCACACTCCACGCTCCCATGTCCGTGACTCCCGTGGCCGACCCGACCGTCGGCAATCTGGCCACTCCCGTCAACAGCAGCTACTTCACCAAGGCGTTTCTGAACGCCCTGCCTGCCTACCGTCCCTCCCTCTCGCCCAACCGGCGCGGACTGGAAGTGGGTATGGCCCACGGATTCTTCCTGTACGGCCCGTTCGCCCTCACCGGCCCGCTGCGCCTTACCGAATACTCCAGCACCGCCGGCCTGCTGGCCACGATCGGTCTGATTTCGATCCTCACCATCTGCCTGTCGATCTACGGCACGGCCGGCAATGGCCCGAGCGTTCAGCCCCCTGATGCCACGATCGACAATCCCCCCGCCGACCTGTTCACCAAGGCCGGCTGGGCAGAATTCGCCAGCGGCTTCTGGCTGGGTGGTTGCGGCGGCGCCGCTTTCGCCTGGTTCCTCTGCAGCACCGCCCTGGTGGCTCCGCTGGTGAAAATCGCCGGTGGCGTCTGGAGCGTGAACTGAACGGTCGTAAATAGCGCCTAATTTAAAAAATCTTATTGCTGGCCCTGGCTCCTCTGGAGCCAGGGTTTTTCTTATGTCTAGTTTTGCCATGGACTCTCTCCCGATCCATGGCCTGGGCTTGCTCAACCACCAGAGCGGCGAACCCGATCCTGCGGCCAGACAGAGCCGAGGAGGCACCCGAAGCCGAATGGAAGACGGTGAACAGCACCGACTATCAGGCGGTCGTGAAGGCCTACACGAACAAGAAAGGCGAACTCTCCTACGAATTGCTCAACAAGACCCTGATCAAAGCGGCCAGATCCAATCCATACGTAGCCGATCTCGTGGCCCAGAAGGTGCCGGAGCAGGAGATCAGTGACCATG
>JBKDOV010000103.1:0-22669 GCA_046342815.1 Cyanobacteriota bacterium | reverse complement strand
CCAGGAGCTGGGAATCCACGTGATCACCCTCTACAAGTGGCGCAAGGTCTGGCGCCTGCAGGGGGAGGTGGTCCCGGCCAGCCAGAAGGATCCCGAGGGATGGGGTCCGGCCGACAAGTTCACGGTGGTGCTGGAGACCGCTGGCCTGAACGCCACTGAGCTCAGCGCCTACTGCCGGGAGCGGGGTCTGTTTCCCGAGCAGGTGAGCCATTGGCGGCAGGCAGCCCAGGATGCCAACGCCAAGCCGGTGCTGACGATGGCCGAGCAGAAGGAGCTCGAGAAGCTCCGCGCCCAGGACCAGCGCGAGATCAAGGCTCTCAAAAAGGAGCTGCAGCGCAAGGAAAAGGCCATGGCGGAGATGGCGGCATTGCTGGTGCTGCGAAAAAAGTGGGAGGCCTTCTGCTCGGAGGACGCGGAAGGTTGACCAGCGCCGCGCACCGGCGGAAGGTGATCGAGCTGATCGGCGAGGCCAATGTCGCTGGCGCTGGCCTGGTGAGAGCCTGCAGTGAGATTGGCATCTGCCTGCGCACCCTCAAACGCTGGCGGAAGGCCTTTCTGGGTGATGGGGACGGCATGGACCGCCGTAAAGGCAGTCCTCGCCTCGTCGCGCACCGCCTGAGCGAGGAGGAACGTCAGCGGATCCTGCTGACTTGCAACCAGCCGGAGTACGCCTCGCTGCCACCGGGGCAGATCGTGCCAGCCCTGGCCGATCAGGGGCTGTTTATTGGCTCAGAGAGCAGCTTCTATCGGGTGTTGCACCAGGCGGGGTAGTGCCACCGCCGCGGTCGAGCCCGCCTACCGCAGCAACCGCGCTCCGTGCCGCGTTTGAGCGCGGATCGCCCCAATGCGCTCTGGTCGTGGGACATCACCTATCTGCCGACCACGGTGCGGGGTGTGTGGCTGTACCTCTACCTGGTGATCGATGTCTGGAGCAGAAAGGTGGTGGCCTGGGATGTGGCTGAGGTGGAGTCGGCGGAGATCGCGGCTGATCTGGTGCAGCGGGCCTGCCTCAAGGAGCGCTACCGCCGCCCCAGCGGCTTTGGCAGCCACCAGTGCCACCAGCCGCCGCTGATCCTCCATGCCGATAACGGCAATGCCATGAGAGCGGCCACGTTGGAGAGCCGGCTGGAGGAACTGGGAGTGCTGCGATCGTTCTCGCGGCCGCGCGTCAGCAACGACAACCCCTACTCGGAATCCCTGTTCCGAACGGTCAAATACCGGCCCGACTACCCCAATCGGCCGTTTGCCTGCAAAGCGGAGGCGTGCGAGTGGGTAGCAGCCTTTGTCGACTGGTACAACCACCGGCACCGCCACAGCGGCATCAAATTCGTCACGCCCCACCAGCGCCACAGTGGAGCCGCCAAGGCCATTTGCCAGCAGCGAGCCGAGGTCTATGAGAAAGTCCGCCAAGCCAATCCAACACGCTGGAGCCGAAGCACCCGCTGCTGGCGTCAACCCGTAAATGTGTGGATCAACAAGCCACCAGAAGAGCCCGAACGATTCTCGCGCTACCTTTGATCCAGGCCGCCTGACTGGCAGCCAAGGAGTGACACCTTGCCTGAAAGTCACCGGCCGAGGCCCCAATAGCAAGCCAGGTTTGTCGACAACGAAGGGGTGGTTGGCCAGACTTACGCAAACGCCAAATACCCGAGGACCTGATGACCATGATTACCTTGGGCGTCTTCGGAGATGCCGGAAACTCCTTCTTTAACGCTAACTCTTACTATTATAAGCCAGGCTGGTACAAAATCTTCACCAGCGGTGGCACGGCGCCGGTTCAAGCGGCCGTGGCCGACATGCTGCGGAGCTGGGGAGTCAATGAACTGATTCAGCTCGGGGACACCGCTTACAACGCCCAGTCCAGCAGCCTGCTGGATTACAACATCGGCAAATATTACAACGACTACATGCAGCCCTATGGCAACAAACCAACTGAATTTGCCTATGCAGATCCCAACAGCATCTATAGCACCGTGGCCGGAGGCATCGTAGCTGAACCTGGCAAGACCCAGTGGGCCTATAATCTATATAATTTTCCCTACGGATTTCCCAATCCAGCCAACGGCGGCGCCGGCGGCAGCGACGACGGCCTGAATCACTTTTGGGCCCTGCAGGGCAACCATGATTACGGCACCATCATCGGCACTTATAACGATGCCAACGTTAATCAAGTCGATCGCAAAAAGAAGTTCATCGGCGACCCCGAAGGTCCCGATGCCTATGACTATCAGAACAACATCAGCACAAAAGACCCCAGCACCAAGCCGGGCGACGAGATCCCCAACAAGACCGGTAGTGCCCAGCAACTGCTCGACTACCTGCCCTGGCTGAAGACCGGTGACGACGCCACTCAACCGAGTTACCTCAAGCCAGGACAGGTGCGGATCGGCAGCAACGATCCTAATGGCTACGACGGGATTTACTACAGCGTCGACCTGGGCGAAACAACCAGCGGTGGCACATCTCGGCCACTGCTGCATGTGGTGATGCTGGACACGCCGCGAATCATGACGGATGCCGGCTATTACGATTTCAACAATAAAGACAAATACGACGAAGCTAAACAGAGAAGAGAGCAGACTGGAGACCAGGAACTGAAGGCTAAAAACTACGAATTTGATCCTACAAGTCCAACACAGAAAGCCCTATTCCCGAACCCCGAAGCAGCGCCAACGGATCCTTCGGCCTCCTACAACATGTTCAACTGGGTCAAGCAGGATCTAGCCCAGTCCAAAGCCGTGTTCAAGGTCGTCACCGGCCACCATACGGCCTATCACGGCGGCGCTGTACCTGAAGATGCCAACTCCAACAACTTCAGCAGCCCGATAATCGTGGATTTCCTGGCGGGCCTGAAGGATGAGTACGGTAAAGCCCTGCTCGATGTCTACATGAATGGCCACAGCCATGCCTATAGCCGGGTGCTCGAGATGGAGCAGGCCAGCGACGGTATCGGTTCCGGCATCCCCCTGTTGACGACGGGCAATGGCGGCAAGGACCTGGACTCCCTCAATCTGGTGCCTTACGGCACCAATGTTCTGAAGCCCCAGAACTGGGACAACACCTTCACTTACAAGTACATAGACGAGAAAGGCCAGGAGGTTAGCGGCGAATCCAGCAATGCCAAGATCAACGAACTGGATGCTGATTATCTGGCCGCCTTCCCCCAGGCTGCCGCCCCCACCAGCGTCGGCAGCAGCGGCTCCTACCGCTACAACGACAACAACATCCCTCAAGGCTTCTCACTGAAGGCCGATCCCGAAAGCGCAAGCTCTGACTCTGGTCTGAAGGAGACCTACGAGACGACGATTTATGTCTCTCCGGAGAATCAGAACCCCCTATCCAAGAGCAAGAGTTTCGAGGAAATCAAAATCCCCCAATATAACAGCGTTCTACCTGATCCAGCGGGAGCCAACAGTTCCGTTTCCGGTCTGTACGGTTATGGCTCAGGTGCCGCATTTGTCGAGGTGGACGATGGCTACTTCTTTATGAACTACCGGACCGTCGTCCCCATGGACCCTGCCATCACCCTGATCGGCAAGCAACAGGGCCTCAGCGCCGAGCAGATGCAACGTGGTTCGCTGTTCTTTGAGCAATGGTCGCCCAGCAACGCCAAGCTAGAGAACCTGGCGCTGTTCAGCTTCGACGTGATGATGGATGACGATGACAAGGATCCACAAGGCTATCTTGATCATCTTCAATTGGTGAAAGCCGGCAACGGCTATCTGGAGCAGAGCATCGGCAACAGCGTGTATCAGAACGGCACCTACACCTTCGAGATCCAGGGCAACAACCCGACCAATCCCTTGGCTGCTGACCAGTCCGATCCGACGCGAGCGGCGGTGGAGTTGACCTTCGAGTCTGGGCAACTGAAGGCTGTGCGCTTTGCCAAGGATGGCGATGGAAAGGAACGCAAAGGAACCGGCTACAAGGAGCTCGCCAACTCCATCAATGGCAACAACCTCAACCAGAGCGGCAACAATTCGATGCTGGTCGGCATCAACATCAATCTTGAGGCGCAATACACCTTCGCCGACCAGGCTGCCCCTGGCAGCGATCTGTACCAAGACTGGTACATAATTGCCGATACAGCCATTCAGTCCAGGGCTAGCCAGCAGGGCCCCTTCGGCGGTCTGAGCCTCAATCTTCAGCCCAGCGCCCAGCGCGCCCGCGAGATCATCGCTACACAACCGCTGACCACCGGCTATAGCGGCTCAGGCGCACAGGCTGCCTACGCTGCCCCCCAGCAGGGCATGATCACAATCAAAGATGCCCTCGGCACCATCGTGGGGGGCGGCACCAAGCAGGCCTTCAACAATGGCAATGTCAACCTCAATCTCTCAAGGCTGGCGGCTCCGGGTGCGCTCAAGTTGGAGTTTGGCGGCGACCCGTTTTCGTCCTATCTGGTTAACTACAGAGAAGCGGCAACCAAGCTCGACATCAACTACCTGCCCTGGGCATCGGGGATCAGCGCCGGCCCGGACCAGAGCCTCCAATTCAGCACCGATGTCACGTTGAACGTCAGCCGCAGTGACGCCCAGAGTGGAACCATCAGCATCGGACTACGCAGCGCAACGGAGACGAGCCCGATCTGGTTGCTACAAAACGGCGACGCCGCCAGCGCATCGGCCTTGACCGTCAACCGACTGTTCACCCCATCGGGGACGGACAGCTGGCTGGCCAGCGAGGGACAGCGCCAGGGCAGTACGGCCGCACAGCGCACATTCGCGCCAGGTTCCTGGCTGCCAGTAGCAATCGATAGCAATGGCAAGTCCCTCGCCTTGCAGTCGATCTCCGTCGCCGGTAACGCTGTGCAGGTGGATTTCGAAGGCGGCTTCCAGGCCCGCTACAGCACGCCCAGCACAGGGACAGCAACAGTGACTCAAGGAAACCCATCCCTGGTGATGACGGTCCAGAACCTCGGCGTTAACAAAAACGGACTGGCGCTATATGAAGCCGATCCGGTGACCGGTGCCATCACCGCTCCAGGCGGTGCAATGCTGCTGCCGGGAGATGACGATTATCTCCAATGCGCGCTGGAGAATGCCACTGCGGCAGGTTTGTACTTCAGTCCCGATCAGCTGCCGGAGTACAAGAGCGAAAAGGTCTTTCAGTCGCTGCCGCTGAAGGCGAACATCAAATATAGTCTGCTGTTGGTACGTCAAAACAATCGCTACGATCTGGCCAGCTCCTTTTCGCGGGCCAACGAAGGTGACCAGGTGATCGCCCAGAGCTTTGCGGCACCCGGACGGGGCGTCTGCTTCGGCCTGGAAGATCTCAGCTCCGAATTCTCAGACCAAGACTTCAACGATCTGAGCGTCACCTTCAGCAGCGCGCAGTTCATGATTGTCTGACGCGGCAGTTCCGCCAAGGCGACCGGCCCGGTAGTCCCCCGGGCCGGTGTGCCCAGCGCCGCGGATGATTGCCCTATGCCAGCAAAGCAAAGGCCGAGGAAGCAACGCCTACGATAAGATCATTATAGTCGAAATCTGATTTGCCACTTGGCAGGTCCTCCATGCCGTAGACGATGCCACGATCTGGGGCGATAAAGCTCACCATGGAGACGGCGTTCCCAGCGTTAGCCTGGCTGTAAGAGGAGACAATGTCTCTCTCATTATTCTTCCGCAAGAGCAAGAGCCCATAATTCAGGCTGGGATCAAGTGCAAGATCTGAGATGACCATTTCCATACCATATTCAGGCAATCGTTCGGGTCCTAGGAGCAATCCGTCGCCTTTGGCAGCAGCCAGTGCGGCCTGCAAATAGCCAGAATCAGCCGGAAGAATAGACTTGTCAGCAACGGTAACAGCCCCTGTTATAGGGTCAGCTTTGTAGAAAGCCAGGCCATTGGTGTGTTGACCAAGACGTTGAACTGTGACGACAAGATGACTATCACTGGGCAGGCTTTGAGCGGATCCAGTACCGGCAGTGTTGTAAAGCGCTTCGATACCACCTTGGAATGAAACAGCAATGCCATTACCAGCGATTGTGATTGATTCAACCGCTAGCTGCTCTCCGGCTTGATTGAACGCGACTGGCGTCCACTCTCCAGCCTCAATGAGGCCAAGCGATGCTGAGGAAGATCCCAGACGTTGGGACTCGGTTGCAAGCCAGCTCGCTGATCCAGAGGGAATGAAGATGCTGTTGGTATTGAGCGCCGAGCTACTGGCAGCCTCGGCATCCTTGATCAGCAGACTCGGACTGAGCGCACCGGAACGCTGAAGGCCAAGCGAGACAGGACCCACGGTTGCATCGGTTCGCACCAGACTCAATGCCACATCCTGCCCAAAGTTGAGGGTACGGGGAGATGGGGCTGTAATCCCACTCGTCCAGGAGCCATAGGTAACATCAATTGCCGTGGAGGCCTCGCGAAAGTTGACCTGGTAAGACGAGAGCGGATCGCCTCCGAAATCAACCGTGAGTGCACCAGGGGCAGGGCGGCTGCTGAAAGCCAGGGACGTCAAACCATCCTGCAAGGCCAGCGAAGCTCCGCCGGCAATAACTGTGCTGTTGCTATCAGAAACCCGAAGCAGGCCTTGCTGGGGTGCGATATACGCGCGCTGAGCTCCCGTGCCGCTATAGCCTGTCGTAATTGGCATGGTAGCAAGAACCTCCTGGGCCTTGCTGCTACTGGGCGCCACCGAAACCTGCAGGCCGCCAAACGCACCAGAGTTGATCGCTTGGGACTGAATGCCACTATCGCTGATCAGATACCAGTCATGGTAAATCTCCGTGTCCCTGACCAGATACTGGACTTCATCAAGATTGAAGTCAATCGCCACAACAATGCTATTTTTATCGGCAAGCTCATTGGTTGAGGTTGCGGTATTGTCGTCTGCGGCTGCTTGTACAGCCAACTCATAACCACTGCCACCATCCGTCAGGCTGACCGCATTCAATGAACCATCCACGAACGAAAGATCCACCTGAGCGGTGCCCATCCAAGGGATCAGTGGATCAATGTTATTGCCATAGATGTTAAATCCCTCAACGGTGTGGGTGCCGGCCTTTGTACGCATATAACCTCGTCCACCATTCAATAGTGTTACGCCAGTGACGATGCCATTGGTGATTGAAAGCGAGAACCGGGCAAGGTCAGACTTACCCGAAAAGTCACCATCGGGATTTGGAATCCAATCCGCGGCTATGGTATCGGCGAATCCAGCCTCAGGTGCCACTCCATCGCTGAGGTGATTGGCGATGGCAGGGTCAGTGATGGGCGCTTCTTGATAATGAAACAACAAATATCCTTCATCCAGATCGAGTTTTGTGGCTCCAAATCCATAGCCGTAAAAGCCATTAGCAAAGCCTTCCCGTTCTTGACTGTCGCCACTACCGGAGAGCCCACTGGCGCCGACTTCCAGTGGGGCAGAGTCGAGTAAATACTTGAGGGCATCCTCATTAGGATTTCCTTTTTTATTCTCCACCTCATCAGGATTGCTGCCGTCATACTCCGTGGGCTCATAGACCGAAACGCCATAATAGACCTGAATTTTCTTTTCTAGATTGCGACCAGAATTGCCATTTGTAATGTAAGGTATACCAAGCCCAATGCCACCCTGCTTGCTTTCCAGAACCCGTTCATAAAAATGGTCGTGACCGTTATAGTAAGCATCAAACGAACCCTCTGGCAAGGCGTTAAGCAGCCTCTGGAGGTAGACATTGCTCATATGATCATCAGGCTGGGTATCTTTCCAGCGGCCTGATGCGTAGACTGGATGATGACCATTAATAATCTTCCAAGTCGCCTTCGACTTTTCAAGCGAATTTTTCAGCCAAATAAATTGATCATAGCCGTTGTCAGGATCATTGGTCGTCCCGGCCAAAGCCGCCGATGTGGGCGAACTTGGATCATAGTGTAAAGAATCATTCTCTTTAGAAGCAACTTGGTTTACATACTTGTCTTCATAAATGCCGGTCTCAGGATTCGGCACTTTGGTCAAGACTTTCATCCCAGAGGGATTCCAGTCTTCGAAGCCAGCATTGACATTTAAGCGCTCTGTATCGAGGTTGAAAAACTCGACCAGCGGCTTTTCGACTGACCCACCAAAAGTAATGGAATAGTAGGCCCCACGATTGCCCGAGGGATCAACGGCTCCGACATTGAGCCTAGCCTGGTCTTCACCAAGCAAGGAAGGATTTTCAAGATATGGCAAGAAATAATCAATTGCCGCTTCAACGGAAGTGGTAGAAGACGGCCCTACGGGTTGCCCATTGGGCGTGCCGTCGATTTGGTACGGCGTAACACCAACTTGTCCATAGCCGACGGCCATTCCATAATCATGATTGCCTAAGGCCCCCCAGAAGTGATTCCGTTGATCGGGGCTGCCGCCCAGTCCACCGGTCAGTGGATCAGGGAAGCCGACGGGATAGTTGTAAATATTATAAGGCCAGGATTTTTTGCCAGCCCCTACGGCTGCACCATTGATGCTCAGATAAGGTTCGCCCAGGTAAGTGAGTGGTGGATATGGATAGACAAAGTTATTGTAGTACTGTCCGATTGAGATATCCTGCAGCGTGCTGCCACCTACGTTGTAGGACAGATCGCCGATTGCCAGCAATTCATCGGGTTGCCAGCTTTGCACGAGGCGACTGACGGCCTGCGGCCCAGGACCGAAGGAGTTGGTGGGTTTAAAGCCTTTGCCAGCACTGCCAATGTTGTAGTAAAAGGTGGTGCCCGAAGCGGCCGGCCCCCCCGTATCGGAGATCAAGGCAAAGCGGAGACCCTTGTCAACATTGCTTACGGAAGGCACGGCTAAAAAGCGATTGATAGCTGAATCTTTCTTTTTTCTAGGCCATGGTTCCCAGCGTGTCAACTGTTGTGACCTGGCGTCTCTGTTGTGGTGGGCATCTGAGACATGACAACCAGCGGAAGTCCCAGCATGGTTTGCCTTTGCAATGGATCTGACCAACACAAGGCACTTGCGCAAGGCGTGAGTCACATCAGAAGTTGCTGCAGACGTCTGCCGCGACGGAAGCTCAGCCAGCTTGTTTGCCTTTGTTGTTATAATTGAAGGCGCCCTACCATCGCCTTGGCATCTCGGGCCTGGTCGGGTCAGGTGTCTTTTGCTCGGCTGTGATCCCGACCCGGGTAATGCAGCCCAGGGTTTCAATACGCGGGAAACAGCACTGGCATATCAATCACTGCGGTTACGCGATGGCGTTCGCGCCGCGCCCTCAAGTTCATCTTTTGTGTGTCTCATCGTTGGCGCACCTCCGTTGGGCGCACCGGCTCGGCTGATCCCTGGCCGGAGCCTTTGGGAGGCTGAAGGTCGTGTTGGCTCTAGGGCCTCACCCAATTACCAGTTAGGCCTTCGGGGGAACCCCAGTGGTGTCTCCAGGAGCTTGCTGGTCCCGTACCCGACGCCCCCTGTCTGCGCCGTGATTCACAGGTCTCCCTGCGGTCTTCGCTGCTGCTTGGTGGTCAACTGACGCGTTGAACTCCGGTTGGGTCGGGATCGGCGGCAGTCCACCGATGCCTAACGTGATGCAGATCCGCGGTACCTCGCCGTTTCCACGCCCACCCTTTCCAGCTCCCATCCGAGCAAGGCCGAGCTGCTGGCCGCTCTGCCGCCCGAGCTGCTTGAGTTCAACCCCCGTAAGGCCTGGACCAGCCTCGGCTGTTCCCTTGCCCTCTCCTTGCTGGCCTACGGGCTCGGCACCCGCATCCCCCTCGTAGCCGGCGCGACCCCCCTTTGGTTGCTCTACGGGCTGGTCACCGGCACCGTGGCCATGGGCTGCTGGGTCATCGCCCATGAGTGCGGCCATCATGCCTTCCACCCCAACCGTCGTGTCGAGGCGCTGGTGGGGTTTGTGCTTCACAGCCTGCTGCTGGTGCCTTACTTCGCTTGGCAACGCAGCCATGCCGTGCACCACGCCCACTGCAACCACCTGGAGGGAGGCGAAACCCATGTGCCGCCGCTGGCGGACTCGAGAACGGGTCGGCTGATTCTCGCGATGAACCAGCAGCAGGGAAGCGTCCTCTCCGGCAGCCGGGCGCTGGTGATCCATCTGCTGTTCGGCTGGCCGCTCTATCTGCTGTTCGGAGTGACGGGTGGATCCGACTACGGAGCGCCCACCTCCCACTTCTGGCCCGGGGCACCGTTCCGCAATGGTCCCAGGCAACTGTTCCCCGATTCCTTCCGCGGATCGATGCTGCGCTCCACTCTCGGCGTGCTAGCCATGCTGGTGATCCTGGGGCTGGCCGCAGTGCAATGGTCGCCGCTGAGGGTGCTGTGCGTCTATGGACTGCCCTACCTGGTGATCAACGCCTGGCTGGTGGGCTACACCTGGCTGCATCACACCGATCTCGACATTCCCCACTTCGCAAGCGAAGACTGGACCTGGGCCAAGGGTGCCCTGCAGACGGTGGATCGTCCCTACGGCCCGGTGCTCAACTTTCTCCACCACGGCATCGGGGCCACGCATGTGTGCCACCACATCAACCCTCGCATCCCCCACTACAACGCCTGGCGCGGCACTGCCTTGCTGAGGCAACGCTTTCCGCTTCTGGTGCGTCACGACTCCACCCCGATCCATCAGGCGCTGTGGAGGGTCGCCACCCGCTGCTCGGTGGTGCGCCAGTTGAACCCCGGTGGCGGCTTCTTTTATCAAGGCTAGAAGTGCAGTTCTGTCTGGGGCGGGTCCTGATCAGAAACGCGATCCGGTCTTGTTGAGCAGATCGGAATAGAGGTTCAACAACCTTGCCTGCGTCCGATCCCATGAATAATGTTGTTCAACTGCGCGTCGACCGGCCCGGCCCATTTGTTCGGCTTCGTCGGGATGTTCCAGGATCCAGCTGATCGCAGCGGCCAGTGCTGCGATGTCCGTGGGGGGAGATACCAACAAGCCGCAGTGATGTCGATCGATCACTTCGCGTGTGAAAGCAAGGTCCGAGGCGATCACTGGTAGTCCGGCTGCCATGTATTCAAACAGTTTGTTGCTACTGGCATGCTCTTCATCTCCATGCAGATCGAGTATCAGCAAGCCAGCCCGTGAATGATCAAAGATGTGCTGGATCTGGCGTCGGTCGACCACACCCCATTCATCAACGATTTGCCATGATGGGCGGGGGGTGAGCTGATCCCGGTAGGACGCCGGGTACCACCGGCCAGCCAAGGCCAGTCGCGCTCCGACCTTGGCGACAGCCTCGAGCATGCTCTCCACAAGTCTCTCCTTTGACAACACACCCACATAACAGACCACCAACGGTCTTGCGGATAGGGGTGTGGAATCAGGGTAAAACTCTTCGGACCGGACATGATTTTCGATGATGATGGCGTTTCGCAAGGGCAGTACATGCAACATGTGAGGCGAGACGACGATGCACGCATGCAGACATGCAGAGGCGCTGCGTTCCGCCACGCCATAGAGCAAAGCCAGGAGTGCCGAAAGAAAAGCTGGCAGAGAAGCTGTCTGCTTCAGATGCTCTCGGTAATACTCGTGAATATCGTAAATAATGATTGGCCTGCCAAGGCGCGCCAGCAGGGCGCCAGCAATCAGCTCGGGATCATGAAAGTGGAGAATCTGATGATCTGATTGACTCGCCTTCAACCACATCTGTGCTGTCGTCAGGCAAGCGCGAACGACTCGATTTTGTGGCTTGCCAATGTCAACAATCTGCACGCCTTTGATGAGTTCGTTTCCCAAGCCATCGGCGACATATAAAGTGACAGTGTGGCCAGCCTCTGCCAGGGAGCAGCACATCCGCTGGAAAATGCGCGTGTCGTATCGCGGATGCACCGTTGTCAGATGGGCGATCTTCATTTCCGCTGTTCAACACTCAGTGCTCAGTGGTAGATGCACCGTATGGTCATTGCTGGCGGAGCGATAGGCGGCGATCAGCAGTTCCAGGCTCCGCAATCCGGCATGGCCGTCGCACATGGCCTCAGCTTTGCCCTGCAGGGTGTCGATCATATTGGCGTAATAGGGCGGATGGCCGAAGCCGTAGGCGCTTGTGGTCTGATAGCTGGCGTTTTCCACCAGATCGTCATCGGGGCTGGCATCGGCAAAGGCCCAGTGCTCGATCCGGTTCACAGCCGGGCCGCCGATCCGCACCGTACCTGTCTCCCCCAGCAGGGTGATCGACCCCTCCAGGTTTCTGGGGTACGTCAACATCGTCACCGCCATGGTGCCGAGGGCGCCACTGCGCCAGCGGAGTTGCATGGCCGCCGTGTCTTCCACCTCGATCGTCCGGCCGATCGTGGCGATCGAGGCGCTGACGCTCTCCACCGGGCCCACCAGCCAATCGAGCAGGTCCACGTAGTGACTGGCCTGGTTCATCAGGGCACCGCCATCGAATTCCCAGGTGCCGCGCCAGGCGTCCTGGTCGTAGTAGCTCTGCGGGCGTTGCCAGAACACCGTCACCGTGACCATCGCCAACCGTCCGAAGCGCTGGGCCTGGAGCTGCCGTCGGACCAGCTGCAGGGTGCTGTTGAAACGGTTCTGCTTCACCACAAACAGTCGTACCCCGGCCTGATCGCAGGCCTGAACCATCGCCCGGCCCTCGGCCCAGCGTGTGGCCATGGGCTTTTCCGTGCAGACGTGCAGCCCGGCAGCAGCTGCTGCGATCGTCTGACTGGGATGCAGACCGCTGGGTGTGGCCAGCACCACAAGATCGACGGCCAGCTCGCCGGTCTGCACAGCCTTGAGCAGTTCGCTGAAGCTGAGGAAGTGGGCTGGAGCGGCGGCGAGTCCCGCTGCGTTGGCCGTGGCTTCGAGGATCTCCCTTTCCGCCTGCTCCAGACGTTCAGGCTCGGGATCGCAGATGGCCACCAGCTCGGCCCGCGCATGATGCAGGGCGATGGCCTTGATGTGGTTGGCGCTGATCCGGCCACAGCCCACCAAGGCCATACGGATGGGGCGGTCGGCGATCGGCAGCACGGGTGGAAACATCATGCGGAGGGCAGGCTCTTCTGGATCCAGCTGACGATCGTTTCAGCCGCATGGCCATCGCCATAAAGTGCCGGGCGATCCTGATGGCGATCAAAGCCCAGTTGCTGGTCCATGACCGTGAGCATGGCGTTGCGATCCGTCGGGTCGGCCAGCTGGTTCCAACCGCAATCGAGCAGTTCCACCCACTCGGTTTCGTGACGCACCGTGACGCAAGGAGTGCCCTGCAGAAAGGCTTCCTTCTGGAGCCCGCCGGAATCGGTGACCACCAGCGCAGCACGCCGCTCCAGCAGCACCATGGTCAGAAAGCCAAGGGGCTCGTGAATGCGCAGACCGGCCAAGAACTTCTCCAGCCCATGCCGGTGGATCGACGCCCGGGTGCGGGGGTGCAGGGGAAGCACCACGGGCAGGGGAGCCTCAACCAGCGCCGTCAGCACAGCCCGTAGGCGCTGGGGGTCGTCGGTGTTCTCGGCACGGTGCAGGGTGGCGAGGATGAACGGATCTTTTGGTAGATCGAGGGGCGTCAATAATTCCGCTGCTCTGGTTTCGGCCTCCTGGCCATAGATCCGTGCCGCATCAGTCATCACATCACCGGTTCGAACGATTCGCGCAGCGGCGATCCCCTCGTGCTTCAGGTTGGCCACAGCGCGATCGGTGGGGGCAAAGCAGACATCGGCCAGGTGATCCGTGAGAACTCGGTTCTGCTCCTCAGGTTGTTGGCGATTGAAGGAACGCAACCCCGCTTCCACGTGCAGCAGGGGAATCCTGAGCTTGCTGCTTGCCAGTGCGCCGGCGAGCGTGGAGTTCGTATCGCCATAGACCAGTACGGCATCGGGCCGCTCGCTGAGCAGGACAGCCTCAATCGCCTCCAGCATTCGGCCTGTTGCAGCACCATGATTGCCGCCGCCGATACCGAGATGAAAGGTGGGCTCAGCGATGCCAAGGTCGGTGAAGAATCGCTCCGACATCGCCACATCGTAGTGCTGGCCTGTGTGAAGGATGCGCTCCTGAATGGGTTCGCTGCTTCCTTGCGTGGCACGGATGGCATGGCTGACAGCCGCTGCCTTGATGAACTGGGGGCGGGCGCCCACCACGGTGATCAGCTGCATCAGGCCCGGATCACTCCGCTGTCCACCGGATAACGCCCGCGCGTATCGATCAGCAGCGACGAGGCTCTGAGAATCAATTCATAATCAAAGCAATCGTGGTCGGTACATAGCAGTACGGCATCAAAGCCGGCCAGAGTCTGCTCATTGACAGGGATGCTGCGCAGGGCAAAGGAGTGCTCACGCATCGGTGGAAACTCAGGAAAGAATGGATCGCTGTAGTCCACCAAAGCCCCACCGGACTGGAGGAGCTTCATAATCTCGACGGAAGGCGATTCACGCATATCATCAACATTCTTTTTATAGGCGATACCCATGACCAGGATGCGGCTGCCTTTGAGTGGCTTAGACATCTCATTCAAGGTGTCAATGGCCTTTTGCACGACATAGGCGGGCATGGACGCATTGATTTCACCAGCCAACTCAATGAATCGCGTATGCATGCCATACTCGCGGGCTTTCCAGGTGAGATAAAACGGGTCAATCGGCACGCAGTGCCCCCCCAGGCCAGGCCCTGGGTAATAGGGTGCAAAACCGAATGGCTTTGTTGCCGCTGCCCTGATCACCTCATAGAGATCGATGTCCATGCGATCAGCCAGAGGTTTCAGTTCATTCATCAAGCCGATGTTCACGGCCCGGTGGATATTTTCAAGCAACTTGGTGAATTCGGCGGTGCTGGTGTTGCTCACCGGCACCAACGCGCTGATGGCCTGTTCGTAGAGCGCCACCCCAACCTCCAGGCAGGCGGGAGTGCTTCCCCCGATCACCTTGGGGATGGTGGCAGTGCTGAAATGTGTATTACCAGGATCTTCCCGCTCGGGTGAATACACCAGAAACACATCAACGCCCACCCGCAGGCCGCTGGCCTCAATCCGTGGACGCAATTCCTCTTCTGTGGTGCCCGGGTACGTGGTGCTCTCCAGACTGATCAACTGTCCCGGACGCAGGTGGGGGATCAACGCCTCCAGCGTGCGGCGGATGAAGCCGAGATCGGGCTCGCGGTGTCGGCCAAGCGGCGTGGGCACACACAAAATCAGGGCATCGGCCTCTGCCGCGCGTTGAAAATCGAGGCTGGCTTCCAGCAGTTCCGCCGAACAGGCTCTGCCGACGCGCTGATGATCGATGTGCTCAATGTAACTGCGACCCATCTGCAGGGCTTTGATCTTTTCGGGATCAATGTCCAGACCCAGAACTCTGAAACCACTCTCCACAAAGGTGAGTGAGAGGGGAAGCCCCACATAACCGAGACCCACCACACCGATCAGTGCTTCTCGACTGCGCAGTCGCTGCAACAACGCCGTCCGTGCATTCATGGTGTCCATCAGGAGGCGGAACCGTTCGGAATGCGGATCAGCTGATCACCATTCAATTGGTACAGATCCTGGCTGTGGGGGCAGATCCACTGGCCTTCT
Organism: Cyanobacteriota bacterium; assembly: GCA_046342815.1. Lineage (GTDB taxonomy): Bacteria > Cyanobacteriota > Cyanobacteriia > PCC-6307 > Cyanobiaceae > Cyanobium. Next base: position 7,265 of record JBKDOV010000103.1, on the reverse strand, counting down.
CCCTTCAGCGGCAACGCCACCCGTTCTCCATGGGCGCTCATCCAGCCCATCTGCCGGGCCGGTACGCCCACCATCAGGGCAAAGGGTCTGACATCGCCTGTCACCACAGCGCCAGCACCGATGAAGGCGTAGGTGCCGATCTCGCAGCCACACACAATGGTGCTGTTCGCTCCCAGGGTCGCCCCACGGCGCACCAGTGTGGATTGGAACTCATGCTTTCGACTCACTTCTGAACGAGGATTTATCACATTGGTAAACACCATGCTGGGGCCACAAAAAACCCCGTCTTCGATGGTCACATTGTCATAAACAGACACGTTGTTCTGAATCTTGACGTTGGAGCCGATGCGTACGCGATTGCCGACAAAGACATTCTGGCCAAGGGAACAGTGCTCGCCGATCACGGCCCCGGAGCAAACATGCACCCAGTGCCAGATCCGGGTTCCAGCGCCAATGATGGCACCATCATCCACGATCGCCGTAGGGTCAATGTAGGCAGCTGAAAGCTCGGTCATTGGCCAACGATTGCAGCCTGATGGCTGGCTGGCAAATCGTTGGTCGAACCTGATGGATGGCCGGTGCTTGGCATGGCTTGACTCTGCAGCACCGATCACCACCATCAGCCCTCGGTCCTGGCTTCGCGGAGGGTTTCCAGGATGCTGTCGCGATTGATCGGCAGGGACGGCAGGGCGCCCAGCAGCTCGGCGTTGTCGGCACGTCGGGCACTTTCGGTGAGCTCCTGCAGCGCAAAGGTGCTCAGAGGCAGCCCTGCCTTGTTCATGAGTCCCCTCCAGCAGCTGCCTGCCGCTGGTCCCACCGCCTGAAGAAGGAGGAGCTGAGAAAGGGCTCTCGGTCCCAGGAGCTTCAGGCGAAACAGCTGCCGGATTTGCTTTCGCGGGAGATGATGACCCAAAACGGACGTGACAGCTCCAGCCATCCATCTGATGCGAAATATCTCCCGAGTTCGCCCCCTGGCGCTCGTTTCTGCCGCGGCTGCGGTGGCCGTGGCGGCCCTGGCCACTCCCACCCTTGCAGCCCCGGTGCCGGAGGCCAGCAGCAAGCTGCTCTTCGCCAGCTTCGGAGACATGCCCTACCTGGTGCCGGCCGTGAACTACAGACAGAACGGTCAGGAGGCGGAAGACAGGCTGGTATTGCAGCGCCTGATCGAACCCACCCTGAGGCGGCGCCGTGACATCCCCTTTCTGATCCATATGGGCGACATCGGCCGGGTTGAAGACGCTTGCAGGCGTCCCTGGCAGGAGGCAACCCTGACGGAGTGGAATCGGATCGGCAAACCCCTTGTCGTCCTCCCAGGGGATAACGACTGGGTGGACTGCGGCAGGCTTGGTGTGCAGCCCCTGGATCGGCTGAAGGAAATCCGGGAGACTTTTTATTCCGATAAGCAGGACACCACAACCAACGTGCTCACGGGGGATCGCGGCCTCTGCACCAGCAGAATCCCCGGGCTCACCTGTGAAGCCAAGCCCCCGAAGAGCACACCAGAAATGGTGCGTTGGTCTTACAGGAATGTGGCCTTCGCGGCGATCCACTACACCTCCAGCAACAACGGCTGGGTGGAAAACGACGCCAGCCGCCAAAGGGATACGGCAGAGCGTGTGCAGGCGATGAAGGAGGTGTTGGGGGAGTTGAGGCAGACGGCCATTCAGCGCAAAAGAGAGGCGGTGGTGGTGGCCACCCAAGTGGATCCGTTCACCGAGAAATGCCAGGGGCACTATGCGGAGATCTGCGAGTCCGTACGGCAACTGGCCCGCAAACTGCCCGTGCCCGTGCTTCTGGTTCATGGCGACACCAATGCCTATTGCCTGGATCAACCGATCGCCGATGCCCCCAATCTCTGGAGGCTCAATGGCGTCGGCGACTGGAAAGTGATCGATGCGGATCTGGTCTCCTTTGACCCGAGCAACCCCCGCAAACCCTTCACCGTTCGCGGCTTGCTGACGGGGCTGGAACCGCTCAGCCGCTGCAACTACCGCAGCCAGGAGCCAGACGACAACCTCCGCTACAACCGCCTTGCGGCGCTCGTGCCCCTGGCCGAGGCCGACTGTGACCATCGCACCGTGACCAACCAGATCACGCCTGCCACCGAGGACAACCTGGGGGGCTACGTGAGCCTGACGCAGACGGGAGAACGGCTGGCCACGGTGCGTGTGGCGTTGACGCAAGCCAGGCCCCACACCGTTTACAAGCTGAAGCTGAGCTGCGGAGCTGGCCTGGGAACGATCCTGACGAACGGCGAAGGGATCGGAAACGGCACCTTTCTGCTGGATACCCACCGCCAGCGGCAACCCTGGGCGTTTGCGCTCTCCCCCGAAGCGGCACCAGATGCTGACACCTACCGCAGTGAGCCGATCCGGTTTGATCCGATCGAATTTCCCGTCACCATGATCAAGGTTGCGGTGGCGATGGCGGATCAGGGCCAGCAGCAGCAAGGGCCGCCCAGCGGTGATCTGGAGTTGACCCTCCGCAAGGGCAACGCCATTCACTACCGCACGCTGCTGCGAAAGGATCCCTCCTCCAATAGTGCCAAGGCCGAATGGACCTTGAAGGGCCTGAATCTCAACCCCGATTCTCTGGCCACCCTCCAGCTTCGCTCCAGCTCGCCTCTGCCGCTGAAAGAGATCACGCTGAAATTCAACAATCGCTTCCTCGTCCTCAAGCAGGTGGGCACGCCGGCTCTCGCCCCCAGGCGCTCCTCTGGCACCTGGCTCTGGGAGGCCTCGCTTTCCCCCATGGGCCTGGGGAAGGTGGCGAAGCTGGGCTGGTTTGGCGCCAATGAACTGCGCTGGAGCCCGGTGGAAGGGGCTGCGGACTATGCCGTACGGGTGACCGATGCTCGAGGCCAGCTGCGCTACCAGGACACCGTGAAGGGCACGCAAGTGGCCCTCCCTGCCACCATCCGCTGCGACGAACCAGGCCTTTCGGTTTCGGTGTCTGCCCATTCGGACCAAAGGGTGCCCGGACCTCCCACCTACGGTTCACGGGGAGCCTGCCTGAGGTGGAACTAGGGCGTGCCGGCGTCCCAACAGGCCCTGCAGTGCGCAGCGCAGTCCGGCAGGCTGGTCGGATCAAGCCTGAGCCCATACCGTGTCCCCTCGCTTTCTGATCCGCCCCCTGCTGGCTTGCCTCACGGCGCTGCTCCTGCTGCTGGGCAGCGCAGCGCCGGTGTGGGCCGATTTCGCGTTGCTGCCTCTGCCCTACCCCACCGATGCCCTGGAGCCGGCGATCGATGCCACCACGATGACGATCCACCACGATCGCCATCACGGCGCCTATGTCGCCAACCTCAACGCCCAGATCCAGGCCAATCCGGCCCTGAAGTCCCTCAGCCTCGACGCGCTGCAGAGCCAGATCTCCCGCTTCCCGGTGGCGGTGCGCAACAACGGCGGTGGCCACTGGAACCACAGCCAGTTCTGGGCCGTGATGGCGCCGGCAGGCAAGGGAGGGGCGCCCTCCGAGCCGCTGCTTGCAGCGATCGACGGCAGCTTCGGGTCGCTGCAAGCGATGCAGGAGCAGTTCGATCAGGCGGCTGCCGGCAGGTTCGGCTCGGGCTGGGCCTGGTTGATCCGCAGGCCCGATGGCAGCCTGGCGATCACCAGCACCGCCAATCAGGACAACCCGCTGATGGACCTGCCCGAGATCGAGCGCGGCACGCCGCTGCTGGGCCTCGACGTCTGGGAGCACGCTTACTACCTGAAGTACCAGAACCGCCGCCCCGATTACATCAAGGCCTGGTGGTCGCTGGTCAACTGGAACGAGATCAACCGTCGTTTCGATGCTTTGCCATGAGCGGGGTGATCGGCAGCTGTTCAGGCTCCTAACGGAACTGCGGCAGCTTGTTCGAGTCGAAGCTCCGTCGCATGGCTTCGCCGATGCTGAGGCCTACGGGCAGGTCACCGGAGAAGGAACTGCCTGTGATTCGCTTGTACAGCTTCGATTCCACCAGCTGATAGGTGCTGGAAGGCAGGGGAATGTCGCCTGCTTTGCTGGCCAGCCCAAGGCCGTTGCGTATTGTGAAGGTGCTGAACTTCTGCACGTCTGCTCTTCCGGAGACAGCTTTGTCGTTGATGTAGATAAATAGCGGTCGTGACAGGGGTTGATAGCGGCCAGCCTGCACACTGGCCACAGAAGGGCTCACGGCGCCGGCGGAGCCTTCGATCGGCAGGGCGCGCAGTTTGCCTTGGTTTGCCTTGTAGTAGCTGAATCCGAAGTAGCCGATGGCGTTCGGATTCTGGGCTACGCATCGGGCAATGACGTTGTCGTCTTCGCTGGCTGTGTAGTCCTGCCGCGAATTATCTTCGTTGCCATTTATAGCCTTGTTGAAGTAATCGTAGGTTCCTGAGTCTTTGCCAGGGCCGCAAAGCTTGATCGGTCGATTGGGCCAGCTGGGGTTCACTTCATTCCAGCGGTCGATCCTTCCTTCCGCCTGACGCCCCCATAGCCGAGCCAGTTCCCTGGTGCTGATCTGGCGGGCCCAGGTGTTGGCGGGATGCACCACGACCGTGACGGCATCGAAGGCAACCGGCAGCTCAAGGAAGCTGATTCGATTGCTGGCGCAGGCCAGGAGCTCTTTGCTGTTGATCGGCCGCGAGGCATTGGCCAGATCAAGCTGGCCTTTGCAGAAGCGCCTGAAACCATCGGTGGTACCCGTTTCCCTGAGCTCAATCTCCGCGCGGTTGCCTGCCGCCCGGAACGCCCTGATTGCCTCCTCCATGATCGGGAACACCGTGCTGGATCCTCCGATCCGGATGGTGTCCTTTTTGCCGGGCCCTTCGGAAACGGGGCCCGAGTGGGCCAACGGCGTTGTTGCCAGCAGGGTGCTGAACACTGCCGCGATCGGAAGCGAGAGTCGCTTGTGGCAAGAGAATCTGGCCGAAGTCATGGCAACAGATCTGAGGACTTGAGGTTCTGCAGACGCAGCTCCAGGTCATGCAGCATTTCCAGGCTGAACATCGGCAGTTCCTGGATCGCAAACAGAAATTCCTCCCGGTTCATCTCCAGCAGCTCACCATCGCTGAGGGCCACCGCGGTGCCGTACCGACGGTGGTCAGGATCCACCAGGGCTCCAGCACCAAAGCAGCTGCCTGGTCCGAATGTCTCGGTTCGCTTGCCACCCCAGCTGAGTTCCACCTGCCCGGACACAACCCCGTAGAGCTTGTCTCCCGTATCACCCTCTCGGAAGATCACTTCTCCTGCGTTAATGGGTCGGGGCGCCCGATCACCGGCCAGGGTCGCGATGGTGTTCAGTTCAAGATTTCCGTTTGTGTTCATCGCTCCAGCCGCGGGAAAACCGCCATCGCATTGAGTGTCGCTGCGTACATTTTGCAGGCCGCAGCGTTAAGAGGACATTAAAGACGGTGGGCTGCCAACACTTTGAAAAGATGGGCCGAAAACTTCCATCCGACTGTTCAGGTGGTATAGAGGCGACCCGCCGGAGGTTCGCAGACGCTGTGCAGGTGCTGTTCATCCATCAGAACTTTCCAGGCCAGTTCCGGCATGTCGCCCTTGCGATGCTGGCGCGGGGCGATCAGCTGGTGGCGATCGGTGGGCCTACCGCTACAGCCATACCGCAGGTGACCCTGCATCGCTATGACGCCAGGCCCGCCGCTGGTGTGTCTGCTTGCCATCACCTGGCTTCTGATTTTCAGACCAAGTGCCTGCGGGCAGAAGCGGTGGGGTCTTTGCTGCAGCAGTTGATCAGGCAGGGGTTACGGCCGGATCTGGTGGTGGGTCACCCGGGCTGGGGTGAATTGTTGGCAGTGAAGGATCTGTTGCCCCAGGTGCCTGTGTTGCATCAGGTGGAGTTTGTGTATCGGATGGAGGGAGGGGATTTCGGATTTGATCCTGAGTTCAGTAGTGGCGAGTGGATCGATCAGACACGGCTACGCCTGAGGCGTGCCACACAGCTGCTGGCTTTCCATGACCTCGACTGGGGACTCGCCCCGACCGAATGGCAGGCCAGCACGGCTCCCGCCGAATTCAGGCAGCGGATCAGTGTGATCCATGAGGGCATCGACACCAGGCTGATCGCCCCACGGGCTGGATCCACGGTGGCGTTGCAGAAGGCAGGGTTGCGCTTCCAGCCGGGCGATGAGGTGGTGAGCTTCGTGGCCCGAAGTCTGGAGCCCTATCGGGGCTTTCATGTGTTCATGCGGATGCTGCCGCTGTTGCAGAAACTGCGGCCCAACGCCCATGTGGTGATCGTGGGCGGTGATGGGGTGAGCTATGGCCGCGAACCCGAGGGGGGCGGCAGCTGGCGTCAGGCAATGCTGCGGGAACTGCAGGATCGATTGGATCTCCGCCGCATTCACTTTGTGGGCAGGGTGCCCCATCCGGCGCTCCATGATCTGTTTCGGGTGACTTCCTGCCACGTGTATCTCACCTATCCATTTGTGCTCAGCTGGAGCCTGCTGGAGGCAATGGCCTGTGGTGCGGTGGTGATCGGCTCCGCCACGCCTCCAGTGCAGGAGGTGATCCGTGATCGCCACAACGGCCTTTTGGTTGATTTCTTTGATGGCGCAGCCATGGCCGAACGAATTGAGGATGTGCTCGCCGATCCGTTCAGTCATCGGCCCCTGGGGAAAGCGGCAAGGCAAACCGTGCTGGAGGGCTACGACCTCAGCACGGTGTGTCTGCCGAAGCAGCTGGCGTTGATCGATCGACTGGTCCAGGGTCCGCATACAGTGCCTGTTGATGGGTCAGGCGTCGCTCCCCTTTCTGCCTAGCCGATCGAGCCATGGCCTCTGCTCAGAGCATCGAATCAGGCCAGCAGGCGCCCACAGACCTGATCCTTGTCTCTCCAGGGATCGCGGAAAACAGCACTACCGGGATGCTGATCGGGCTGCTTTCTGCCACTGATCCCAACCTCTGCAGCAGCTTTTTGTATGCGCTGGTGGCCGGCAGTGGCGGCAACGATGCCGACAACGGCCTGGTGGAAATCATCGAAAATAAGGTGAAGGTCAAAGCTGGTGCTTTGATCAGCCGGTGGAACGGTGATCAGCAGCCTTTCGGCCACTGATCCCGATGCCGGCAGCTTTTTCTCCTATGCCCTCGTTCCCGGCAGTGGTGGCAGCGATGCCGATAACAATCTGGTAGAGATTATTGGCTCTCAGCTGAGAATAAAGACCGGGGCGGTAATCGATTACGAGACCAATCCCTTGCTCAACTTCAATATCCAAGTCACAGATAATGGAAGTCCGGCTCTTTCATTCACTAAGGCGGTAACGGTCAATGTACTGAACATCAAT
>JBKDOV010000102.1:0-3419 GCA_046342815.1 Cyanobacteriota bacterium | reverse complement strand
GGCGGTGCAGCAGCAGGGCGATCGCCAGCCCCAGCAGCAGCTCCAGCCCCACCGAAAGCAAGGCGAAACGCAGGGTCTGGAAGGCGTCCTGCCAGAAGCGGGCGTCGCCGGCCAGCCGCTGCCAGTTGGCGCCATCGTTGGACACCGGGATCAGCCCGGTGAGCACCGAACTGGCGTGGCCGCTCAGCCAGGCGTAGCGCAGCAGCGGGCCGGCATAGACCGCCGCCAGCAGCAGCAGGGCCGGCAGCATCAGCAGCCAGGAAGGAAGGCTCATCGGGGATCGACGGCTTCGGCCACCCTGGTGCTCTGGCGCTGGGCTTCGGCCATGGCCAGCTCGACGCTGCGGCTGCCGCTGAGCACGCCGTTCACCTGGCGCTGCAGCACATCGCTGTACTGGGCGTAGAGAGGCGTCAACGGACGCACCAGCGCCCCGAGCTCGAGGCTCTGGCGCTGCACCGCCAGCAGGGGATGGCGGCGCTGCAGGTCGGGGTCGTCGTAGAGGCTCTGCCAGGTGGGGGCGTAGCCCTGGCTGAGCACCAGCTCCTTCTGGGCCTCCGGCCCGCTCAGCCAGCGGATCACCTCCACCGCCTCGGCGGGGTGGGGGCTGTGGGCCGGCAGCGAGAAGCCCCAGGTGCCGAGGGTGGCGCCGCCCGGCTGGCCGGGGGCGGCCGGCACCGGACTCACCCCCACATGGCCGGCCACCGGGCCCCCCTCCTGCTCGATCAGCTTCCAGGCGTAGGGCCAGTTGCGCAGGAACGCCGCCTCACCGGCGGCAAACAGCTGCAGCGCCTCGTTTTCGGCGAAATTGGCCACCGCCGGCGGGGTCACTCCGCTGCGCACCAGTGTCGACAACCAGCGGGTGGCCTGGCGGGCGGCGGTGCTGTCGAGCTCGGTGCGCCCCGTGGCCGGATTCCACCAGCGGCCCCCGAAGCCGTGCAGCACCTCCAGCATCACGCAGCTGAGGCCCTCGTACTGGCGCCCCTGCCAGACGTAGCCCCACCGCACCTTGCCCTGTTTCTGCAGGCTGCGGGCCGTGCGCACCAAGGCCTCGGTGTCGGCCGGTGGCGCGTCCATCAGGTCGGTGCGCCAATAGAGCAGAGCCGTATCGCCGCAGAACGGCATCCGCCAGAGGTGGCCGTCGAAGGCATTGCCGGCGCGGGCGCCGGGCAGCATCGGGTCGAGGGCGTGGTCGCCCAGCCAGGGTTCCAGTGGCTCCAGAAAGCCGGCGGCGGCGTACTTCGGCGTCCAGCTGACGTCCATCATCAGAACGTCGTAGGGGGCCTCCCCCAGCACCAGGCTGCTGACGGCCAGGTCGGAGAGGGCCTCGGTATCGAGCGGTCCGCGGCTCAGCTCGATCCGGATCCCGGGATGGCTGGCATTGAACCGGGCGGCCAGGGAAGCGGTGGCATCCACGAATGGAGCCGGCATCAGCACCCTCACCGGCACGGGGGCCTGCACTGCCGCGGCACCTCCGCTGCCACCCACGGGAGCAGGACCCTGGCCAGGACCCGGCCCAGGACCCGGAGGCTGCCAGGCCAGGCCCAGGGGCGCTCCCACAGCCCCCAGCCCGACGAGCAGGAAGAGCAGGAAGGCGAGCACCGGCATTCCCCGGTGCCGTGCGCATCCTCCCCTGGCCTGGGGAGCGATGGGGGCAGGCCAGAGCAAAGGGCAACCCGGAAGGCTCCCCCGGTTCTACAGCCCCCGCTGCATCAGGCGCCCCATCAGGTCGGAACTGCGCTGCTGGAAACCGGCCAGCTGGTTGGGTTCGAGGCCGCCGACGGCGAGCCTGGCCATCTCGTAGAGATGGCGGCCCAGGTCATCGGCCAGCTGCTGGCTGGGGGAGGCGCTGCCGCCCGTGGGCGCCGTGATCACGGCACCGGCGGAGAGCCTGAGCAGCCCTTCCACGAGTGGATGGCGGCGGTTGACCAGCAGCACATGGTGGTCGGGCAGGCCGGGCAGCCGCTGCTCCATCAGGGCGCCCATGTCGTTGATGCGGCGCATCTGCTCGGGCAGCAGGATCAGGGCGGCGGGGGCGTTGTCGCCCTTGAGGGCCTGCACCTGGATGGTCACCTTGTCGTTGGCAAGGGCCTGTTTGAAGAGGTCGCGCAGCCTCTCGGTGGCGTCCTTGCCGTCGGCATCGGCCAGTTCGCTCTCCTGCTCCTGGAGGCTTTTATCCAGTTCGGCATCGACGCGCTGGAACTTCAGCTCGTCATGGCGCGTCTCCAGCCAGGGCAGGAACTGGGAATCGATCAGGGTGTCGGCCAGCAGCACCTCCGCCCCCTGACCGCGCCAGAGGGAGAGGGCGCCGGCCTGGCCGGCCTCATCGGTGCAATAAAGGATGCGCTTGTCGTTATCGGCGGCCAGGCGGCTGCGGAAGCCGGCCAGGGTGGTGTAGGCCCGGTCGTTCACCGGGATCGGATCCGGGTTCTCCCCTTCCCCGGCCGGGGCGGTGGTGCCGAACAGCACCAGATCGGCCACCTGGTCGGCGAACTTCTCATCCTCCATCGCCCCGATCTTGATGAACGGCGCCAGCGAATCCCACATCTCGGCATAACGACCGGGGTCGTCGCGATGGAGCTCCTTGAGGCGATCGCCCACCTTCTTGGCCACGAACCCACCGATCGAGCGCACCCGGCGGTCGGTCTGGAGGGCCGAACGGCTCACATTGAGGGGGATGTCCGGGGAATCGATCACGCCGCGCAGCGGCAGCAGATAGCGGGGCACCACCTCCTTGATCGAGTCGCTCACGAACACCTGATTGCAGTAGAGCTTGATCTCGCCCTTCTCCCAGTCGGCGCGGCCGGTGATGCGCGGGAAGTAGAGGATGCCCTGCAGGTTGTAGGGGTAATCGGTGTTGAGGTGAACCCAGAGCAGCGGGTCGCCCTGGAACGGGTAGAGGTAGCGATAGAACTGGATGTAATCGTCGTCGCTGAGCTCGCGTGGGCTCTTGCGCCAGGGAGCCTCCCGACGGTTGACGGTCTCGCCTTCCAGCTGCACTTCCACCGGCAGGAAGTCGCAGTAGGTGGTGATCAGGGTGCGGATGCGGGAGGGCTCGATGTACTCGAGCTCCTCCTCCATCAGGTGCAGGATCACATCGGTGCCCGGCTCGCTGCGCTCGGCTGCCTCGAGCGAGAACTGGGGCGATCCATCGCAGCTCCAGCGCACCGCCTCGGCCCCTGCGCGGGCGCTGAGGGTCACCAGCTCGACCTGCCTGGCCACCATGAAGCTGGAATAGAAGCCGAGACCGAAATGGCCGATGATCGCGTCGTTCTCGCTCTTGTACTTCTCGAGGAATTCCTCGGCGCTGGAGAAGGCCACCTGGTTGATGTAGCGCTTCACCTCGTCGGCGGTCATGCCGATGCCGTTGTCGGAGATGGTGAGGGTGTTGGCCTCGCGATCGATCCGGATCGAGATCAGGC
>JBKDOV010000101.1:0-47219 GCA_046342815.1 Cyanobacteriota bacterium | reverse complement strand
TCACGGAGCTGGCGGTGGCGGTGGAGCTGCCGGAGGAGGAGGTGAAGGATCTGCTGTGCCGGGCGCGGCAGCCGGTGAGCCTGGAGACGAAGGTGGGGGATGGGGAGGATACGGAGCTGCTGGACCTGCTGGCCGGAGATGGGGCGGGACCGGACGAGCTGGTGGCGGGCGAATGCCTGAAGGGAGATCTGCAGGCGCTGCTGGAGCGGCTGCCGGAGCTGCAGGGGAAAGTGCTGAAGATGCGCTACGGCATTGAGGTGGAGGAGCCGATGAGTCTCACCGGAATCGGCCGGATTCTCGGCATCAGCCGTGATCGGGTGCGCAACCTCGAGCGCGATGGTCTTGCCGGGTTGCGTCGCCTCAGTGATGCGGTGGAGGCTTACGTGGTGGTCTGAGGGGCGGGTGGTCCCTTAGCGTCGACAGGCGCTGCTCCGCCTCGGTCCATGTCTGCGCCGAACCCCGCGGCAGAGCGAGCGTCCGCGATGGAGGTGATGAGCCTCTTCCCCCGGTATCTGCTCAAAGGAAGGTTGGCGGCACCCCTGCTCGCTTCCCTGATCCAGATGGCGGCGGAAGTGGTGGCAGATCCCCAGGCTTCGCCGGATGCCTCCGCCAAGCTGGCGGGCCAGCTGTTTCAGCAGCGGGAGCTCACCCCCGAACAGCCGGCGGCGGCCGAACTCTGTCGATCGGTGATCCTGCCGGCCTGTGACCATTGGATCCGCCACGTGATGGAAGGCCAGCCACCCCAGGGAAGGGGCCCCTGGGTTCCGGGCCGTTACTCCCTCCAGATGATCGACCTCTGGTTGAACGTGCAGAGGGCCGGCGATTACAACCCCACCCATACCCACGGGGGAAGCTTCTCGGGGGTGCTGTTTCTGCAGGTGCCCCCCCAGATCGTGGCCGACCGTTTCGATGGTCAGCTCTGTTTCCACGGTCCGGAGGAATGGCATATCCAGAGCTTTCGCACCGGGATGGCCCATTACGTATTGCCCGTGCCAGGCGAGTACTACGTGTTTCCTGCCTGGCAACCCCATTCGGTGGCCCCCTTCCGGGGGGAGGGGGAGCGCTGGTCGATCGCCTTCAATGTGCTGGCGGTGCCCCAACCTCCGCAGGCCCGGCCAAGGGTTTCCGCCCCTTCCGGCAACGTGTCGCTCTCGAGCGGCCGCCCCCGCCCGGGCGGGTTTGCCTGATCGGCACTCGGCAGTCGGCACTCAGGTTGCCAGGCCAGGTCAGCCTCAGAGCGTCCGGATCGCTCCCACAAGCGCCATCACCAGCAGCACGAGGCTGCTCAGAAAGCTGATGCCGAAACCCGGGCCTCTTTTTTCGGGAGCCTGCAGGTAGCCGATGGCGTAGGCGATCCTGGCGCCTACCCAGACGAACCCGAGCAGGCAGGCGATGGCCATGTTGTCGAGCAGGGCCGCCAGCCAGAAGGCTGGCAGGAAGAACACCAGCTGCTCCAGGGTGTTCTGCTGCACTCGCAGCGCCCGCTCGAACGGTTCGGGACCTGTGGTGGCCGGGGGCTTCACCTGATGGCGGTAGCGCGCCTTGCCCACCTGCAGGGCCGTGGCCTGGTAGGTGAGCAGGGAGGCGATGGTCACGAGGGCCGGTAGCGCGAGGGAGGCCATGGCAGCTCAGGGGTTGGTGGTGGTGGAAGGATCTTCGAGGATGGGCAGGCACCAGTGCGGCAGCCAGTGGCTGAAGCTGCACCAGGGTCGGGTCAGCTGCAGGCTCACCGGCGTGCCCAGGATCCAGGCCCTGCCGTGGGGTTCATGGGAGGCATTGCGGTAGGCCCAGCAGCGACCCTGGGCATCCAGTTCGTGCAGTTCCGGCAGGCGTTCCTGCACGGGCACCGGGGCGATCTCCGGAGGGGCAGCGGGGGCGGCATCCGGAGCGGCTTCGGCTGCCCCCTCGCTGCCGGCGGCCTGGCCGTTGCGCCCAGCTCCTCCGGCCGCAGGCCCTCCCGTCTTGGGGAAGGCAAGGGCCTCAAGGGTCTGTAGGCGCTGATCCAGATCGAGCAGGCACTGCTCGTTGGTGGGCAGGGTGGTGCGTTCCCGAAGTTTGGACCAGATGGAGGCCTTGGACATGGCGTTTGCTTGGGGGGAGGGCGCTTGGGAAGGGCGGTTGTGGGGACTGGAAGGTGTGGGGGCTGAACTCAGTCGGCGGCGGCGGTGAAGGGTTCTGCCCCATCGGCCACGGGGTCGTGGCTGTCGATCAGCACAACCGTGGCGGCGGGATTCAGACGAGAGGGCGGAACCGAGGGCTGAGCGGGGGCTGGAGCGGGGGCCTCCGCCCCCGGGGCAGCGGTTGGCCTTGGATCGGAAGCCGGGGGGCGGTCCGGGAACACGGCCCGGGCTGCCACTGTGGGGGGAACTGGGGCCGGCGCTCCAGCGGGGGCGAGGGTCGGCCGGGTGGCGGATCGGATCTCCCTGGCGGGGCGCTCAGCAAAGGGAGTGGGGGCAGGGCTGGGGAGGATGCCAGCGTTGGTGTGCTCTGGGGACTGGATCCTGCCGGGCTCCGGGTCGAATGCCTTGGCCTCGGCAGGAAGCTTCGCGGAACCTGGTGGCAGCCCTGTTCTTGGCTTCGGGGACGGTGGCAGGGAAGCCCGGTTGGGTGGAGCCTCCCTCACAGGAGTGCTGGCGGAGCGGGGCGCCGGGCGCAACTTCTGGCGCAGGCCAAAGATCAGATGGGTGGCCAGTGCCGCCACGGAACCCACAAACAGGGCGGTGAACAGACCGCGATTCCCCAGCATCCGCTGCAGGATCCTGCCGGCAGGCTTCGACTGGTCCCGCAGACGGGCGTTGCGGAGCTGCACCTCCTTGATCCGCTCGTCGATGGAGGGCAGAGCAGGGGGAGGTTCAGCCGACGCCGGCTCAGGAATGGATGTAGACGGTGGCTCCGGAACGGATGAGGAAGGAGACGGGGCTGGGGCGACCGCCTCTGCCTGGGTCAGTCGTTTTTTTTTGCTGCTTCGCTGGAGTGATCTTCGAAGAAGTTCTGGGGTTCTGCGTGCTGATGCTCTGGATCTGATGGTGCGGGGCTGGCTCCCTCGGAGATCTCCACCACATCCCGCACTTCTGCGGGGAAGGTGGCTGTGGATTCGATCTGCTCCCGCTCGAGAGGGGGAACCAGGAGGGCACCCTCCAGGATCGGCTGCTCCATGGCCGAAAGCTGCTGGTCTTCCTGGGCTGCAGGAACCGCCACCTGGGAGGAGAGGGCCAGCGCCCGCATGAACGGTTGCATGAACGAGGTGGTGATCGAAACCACGTCGTCGAGGTTGGTGATCGGAACGCTGCGCAGCTTGGCGTTCAACGCAGCGACCGCAGCACCGGACACTTCCGGCGGCAGGTCCCGATCGAGGGAACCGAAGAACTGCTCACGGAAGTCACCCACCGACCCTTCGCCGCTGGCCTTGATACCGGGGGCGATCACCCCACCCACTTCCTCAATGGATTCCTGAAGGCGGAGCAGACCTTCGTTGGAAAGGGTTCCGGCCGCCGCCTCGGAGACAACGCTGCGTTCGGCATCCATCGCCTTGACGGCGGAAGAGAAGATCGTGGTCTCGAGTTCGGGCTTGCGACTGATTGCATCTTCAATCGTCCGGAACACCAGGGTCTGGCGTTGCGGATCGAGGGCCTTGAAGGATTGCAGGGTGGGATTGTTCCAACCCTGGGCCAGCAGCGGGGTGAAGAAAAGCGTGATCGCTTTGAACAGGTCGCCGAGGGTGCTGGGTTTGAGGTCGCGCAGCCGGGCATTCAGGGCGGCGATGGCTGAACTGCTGACCTCGGGGGGGAGCAAGGGCTGCAGCGCCTTGAAGGTGCTGGCCCGGAAGGAGGCGACGGACTGCTTGCCCTGGGCGAAGATCGCAGGGGCGATGACACCACCGGCCTCTTCAATTCGTGTTTCCAGGGATTCGAGCAGGCCATCTGAGAGATTCCCGCTGGCGGCGGCATGGAGCACTTCCTGTTCGGCCTGGAAGGCGGAGACCACCGTGGCGAAGGTGGCTTCCGATCGCTGGGGACTGGCCTGGATCGCATCCTGAAGGGTGCGAAAGACCAGGACCTGGCGATCCTGGTCGAGGCCGGCAAAGGCCTGAAGTCTGGGTGAATTGCTGCCGGTGGGTACCAGCGGGGAGAAGAACCCTGCGATGGCCTGGAAGACCCGCCCCAGGTCGTTGAGCCTCAGGGACTGCAGGCGGGCGTTGAGCGCACCGCAGGCGGCCTCGGCCACGGGCGGTGAGAAGGACTTGCGCAGGGCTCCGAAGGTGGCGGCCCGGAAGGCCGCGACAGAATGTTCTCCCTGGGACCACAGCCCGGGTGCGATCACGCCGCCGGCGTTCTCGATGTCCAGTTCGAGCTTCTCGAGGTGGCCATCATTCAGCTGCCCCTGCTTGGCAGCTTCCACGACCTGGGTCAGGGTTGTGTAGGCGGATACAACGCTAGGAAACGTGGCTTCAAGCCTGGGGGGGACTGAGCTGATGGCCTCCTGAATGGTCTGGAAGACCAGAACCTGACGGGATTTCTCGAGCGAGGCAAAATCCAGAGAAGCTTCAGGCTCGTCGCCCTTCTGCTGGATCGCTGTGGCGCCCTGGGTGGTGGTGTGGTTCCCCGTTGGGTCCAGGCTTGACATGCTTTGGGCCGACTGAATGGTGCGGGCTACTGCTGATTTACAGCACTGGGGCGGATCTTACCATTCATCTGCCCAGAGTCCATGAGCGCATTGGCGCTGGCTGCGGGGCTCGTTGGGGCCTGGGATCATTGGGCTGAAACTTGTTGCTGACCAGCCATTGATTTGCCGATCGGACAATCTTGAACAGGGACTGAGTCTGGGCTTCTGGTTATTTCTTTGGGTTGAGTCTCCCCGCTGTGGGGCGGCCGAGATGAGCTTTTTGGTCGATGGTGGGACTCTGCTGTCGTTCCTGGCGTCCGCCTGACAAACTGTTGAACAACCATGGCCGCTCCATTGTCTCGCGGTTTGCGGCCAGCCCTGTTGACGATGGCAGCGCTTGTTGGCTTCGTGGGGGCTGCAGGGCGGGCCGCTGAGCCGGCCCGGCCTTCATGCCGAAGGGCTGCGAACTGGCCGTGCTGCTCGGCGATCCCGGCAAACCAATGCCGACATCTTTTTCAGGATTCCAGCCAGGACGGAGATCCCTGACCATTGGCACAGCTCTGCCGAGAGGCTGCGCACAGTGCCACATGCCGGAGTGCCTCGCCCTGTGTGTTGTTCATCGCCTTCGATGGCCCCATCGACGCCCATCCGACCCATTGAGGTGCTGAACCAGGCAGACGCCTTTCCCGACGCTCCCGCGTTGCGCCGGCTGTTGTTGACCTGGTGGAAGCAGCACGGCCGCCACGCCATCCCCTGGAAGCTCCGCCCTGACGGGACGCCGCCGGACGATGGCGAAGCCCTGGCGCCCTACGGAATCTGGGTGGCCGAGGTGATGCTGCAGCAGACCCGGCTTCCGGTGGTGCTCCCCTACTGGCAGCGCTGGATGGAAGCGATGCCCGACCTGGAGACCCTGGCCGCGGCGGAGCAGCAGCAGCTGCTGTGGCTCTGGCAGGGGTTGGGCTATTACTCCCGGGCGGTTCGGCTCCAGCAGGGGGCCCGGATGCTGGTGGCGGCAACTGCGGCGGACGGCTTCCCCCGCAGCCTGGAGGGTTGGCTGGCCCTGCCCGGCATCGGTCGCACCACCGCCGGCAGCATCCTCTCCTCGGCGTTTGATCACCCCTTCGCGATCCTCGATGGCAACGTCCAGCGGGTGCTGGCGCGGTTGTATGCCATCCCGCAGCCACCGGCGCGGCAGCTCGCGCGGTTCTGGCAGCTGAGCGAAACGCTGCTCGATCCGCAGCGGCCCCGCGCCTTCAACCAGGCCCTGATGGACCTGGGAGCCACCGTCTGTACCCCTCGCAACCCCCACTGCGGCGATTGTCCGTGGCGGGGGGACTGCGCTGCCTACGCTGCCGGCGATTCCGCCCGCTATCCCGTGAAGGATGCTCCCCGTTCCGTGCCGTTCCAGGTGATCGGGGTGGGGGTGGTGCTCAATGCCGGCGGCGAGGTGCTGATCGATCAGCGGCTCAATGAGGGGTTGCTCGGGGGACTGTGGGAGTTTCCGGGCGGAAAGCAGGAGGAGGGGGAAGCGATCGAGGCCACCATTGCCCGCGAGCTGGCCGAGGAGCTGGCGATCGAGGTGGAGGTGGGCGAGCCGCTGATCACCCTGGAGCACGCCTACAGCCACAAGAAGCTGCGTTTCGTGGTGCATCTCTGTCGCTGGCGTGCGGGGGAGCCCCAGCCGCTCGCCAGCCAGCAGGTGCGGTGGGTGGCCCCCTCCGATCTGGGAGCATTTCCCTTCCCGGCGGCCAATGCCCGGATCATCGCGGCGCTGTTGCAGCACCTGGGTCTGCCGGTGCCGGGCTGATGCAGGAGGTCAGGACCCAGCCAGCGCCGGACAGGCTCAGCGGCCGGCCTCCTCTGGTGTTGTGCTGCGGCGAGGCCTTGCTTGATCGCCTTGGCCCCCTAGGGGGGGATCCGGCCACGGCCTCGCTTCAGGAACGGGAAGACTGCCTCGGCGGTGCCCCGGCCAACGTGGCCTGCGGTCTGGCCCGCCTGGGCACCCCGGTGGCTTTTCTCGGGCGTCTGGGCCGGGATCCGATCGGAGCGGCCTTTGCGGATCTTTTCGCCGGGCGGGGGGTCGACACCACCGGGCTGCAGTGGGATCCGCTACGGCCCAGTCGCACGGTGCTGGTGCATCGGGATCGCGGCGGTGAAAGGCACTTCGGCGGTTTCGCCGGTGCCGGGGACCAGGGCTTCGCAGATCAGGCCCTCGATCCCGTCCTGTTGCGGCAGGCGTTGGCGCCGCTCCTTGCCAGGGCCCGTTGGTTGCAGCTGGGCACGTTGCCGTTGGCCTCCGAACCGGCCGCCACCGCCCTCCACACCGCGGTGGAGGTGTGTGCCGCCGCCGGTGT
This sequence comes from Cyanobacteriota bacterium, assembly GCA_046342815.1. Taxonomy (GTDB): domain Bacteria; phylum Cyanobacteriota; class Cyanobacteriia; order PCC-6307; family Cyanobiaceae; genus Cyanobium. The sequence continues at coordinate 40,263 of JBKDOV010000101.1, read as the reverse complement.
GGCGGTGGCTCTGGATCTCAACTGGCGCCCCACCTTCTGGGGCCTCCCCCCCGGGGCGGGCCCGGACCCGGCGGCCCAGGCGGTCATTGAGCCGCTGCTGCGGAGCGCTTCGCTGCTCAAGCTGGCGGCCGAGGAGGCCGAATGGTTCTTCGGCAGCCGCGATCCGGCTGTGATCCGCACGGCCTTGCCCCGCCGGCCTCTGGTGGTGGTGACCGATGGTGCCGCTCCCCTGGCCTGGGCGGGGGCAGCCACCGGCCCGGAGGGAGAGGCTGGGGAGGGAGAGGCCGGCGTCGGCACCCTGGTGCCTTTCCCTGTGGAAGCGGTGGACAGCACCGGGGCCGGTGATGCCTTCACGGCCGGTCTGTTGCACAAGCTCTGCCAGGGCCCCACTGGGCTCGAGCTGGCTCTTCGCTTTGCCTCCGCCTGCGGAGCGCTCACTTGCACCGGCCCCGGCGCCATCGATCCCCAGCCCGATGCCGCGGCTGTGGATCAGTTTCTCCAGGACCGATTTCTGCAGGACCGATCACCAGGAGGAGTTTGATGCATCCAACCGTGGCAGGATGCAATGGATTGAGGCAGAAATGGCGCGGATTCGATGCATGCTGGTGGAAGACCAGGCCATGTTTCTGGGGCTGCTTCAACAGGTGCTTCAGTTTCTGCCTGGTCTCAGGGTTGTGGCCACTGCATCAACGGCTGCTGAGGCGATCACGGCATTGGAAACACTGCTTCCGGATCTGCTGATCCTGGATCTTTCCCTGCCGGATCGTCCGGGCGTTGAGGTGGCAGAACAATTGCAACTGCGGCGACCTGATGCCCGCCTGATCGTGCTCTCCGGCCAGGCCAGCAGTTTCGTGTGTCCGCCGCAGTTGCACCCGATGCTGCATGCGGTGATCGACAAGACCAGCGCCTTCCACGACCTGCGCCAGGAAATCGACCGTCTGCTCCAGGTTCCTTCAGCGGTGGAGGGCGATTCGGCCCGGCCCGAGGATCTTCTGGGAACGCTCACGCCCCGGGAGCGCGATGTGCTGGCCCTGATGGGGCAGGGCTGCAGCAGTAAGGCGATCGCCCAGGCCCTGGGAATGGCTCTGGCCACTGTGCATACCCACCGTCGCAATCTGGGCGCGAAGCTGAAGCTCTCCGGGGCCGAACTGGTACGTCTGGCTGTGATCGAGGCCTCAGAGTCCTAGGGCCTGATCGGCTCGCAGCAGCAGGCTCTCCGGGGTATCACATTCGGTGCATTCGGCCAGGCCGCTCTGCAAAGTGATCCGGGCTTCCACAAGGCCTTCATGGCAGGCCCGGGCCCTGTGCAGGCGTTCAAGAATCTCCCGGGCGGTGGCCCCATCCGCCTCCGGCAGCAGCAGGGCAAATTCCACCCCGCCGAGCCGCCCGGCGATGTCTTCGCCCCGGATGTTGCTGCTCAGCAGCTGCGCGATGGTCTGCAGGGCCCTGTCGCCCGCCAGCATGCCGGCTTCGGCATTGAGCCGTCGCAGGCCCCGGGGGTTGATCCGCACCAGGCTGAGGGGGCGGCCGAGGCGCTGGGCCATGGACACGCTCCGCTGCAGGCTGTGCTCAAAGTGGAGGCGGTTGCTCAGCCTGGTGAGGCTGTCGGTGGTGCTGAGCTTCAGCAGGGATGCGTGGGCTTCGGCCAGATGGCGGGCCTGTCGCACAGCCTGCTGCTGTTGGGCCTGCTGGGTCTGGTGCAACTCCTCCAGCTCATCGATGCGTCGCTGCTGCTCGCTGATGTCGAGGGCAAGGCAGTGCCACAGGCCAGCTTGGCTGCAGGGGTCGGGATAGCCGAGGATCTCCAGCCATTTGGGCTCCCCCTGCCCGGTGGTGATCCGGCAGCGATGGCGTAGTGCCTTGCCTTCCCGGAAGGCGCGCAGCTCGGCGGCCTTGAGACCAGCCCGGTCGTCAGGATCGATGCAATGCCACAGCAGGTTGCCATCGGCCACCAGGGCTGAGGGGTCAAGGCCCAGCAGGGAAAGGCAGCCCTGACCCACCCAGGGATAACTGCTCACCCCATCGGTCCCCGGTTGCCAGTGAAAAGCCATGAACGCGGCCTCCCCCAGGTAAGAGGGGGGGATGGATGGGCGTGCTTGGACGCTTGCCTGGTGGTTTGCCGGGTTCTGCTGCTCCAATAGACAACTCCAACCCTTGGATGAGGGTCAATAGAATAATCCTATCGCGTCGTTGCAGGCGCTGCGAAATCCCAGGGACTCATCAATTCTGACTAGATCTTTGGATGGAGAACAGCAGGTCGCGGACTCAGCCGCTCAACTTCACGGCGTTGCAGCCGGAGTTCTTTGCTGTCATCAGGATGCTCTCCACGCGCTCGAGCCACTCGCCCAAGTTTTCCTGCGGGAGGAGCTCTGCCACCCCGATACTCAGGGTCAGGCGCTGCATCGCCGGAAAGGAATGTACCGAGGTGTCCCGACCCAGCTGCTTGGCAAGATCAAAGGCCTCCTGCCCCCTGGTGTTGGGAAGCATCAGCATGAATTGATCGCCATTCCATCGGGCCAGCACATCATGTTTGCGCAGGTGCGATTGCAGTAGTCGCGCCAGTTCAGACAGCACGAGATCCCCGAGGCTGTGGCCATAACGTTCGTTGACCGTTCGGAAGTTGTCCAGGTCCAGGAACACCAGGCATAGATTTTCCCCATAGGCACGGGAATTTTCGATCTGGGTCTTCAGTATGTTCTCGAAGTGGCTGCGGTTGCAAAGACCGGTGAGCATGTCGGTGGTGACTTGTCCATGCAGCCTGGCGTTGGCCGACAGCAGGGCAAGGTTGGCCTCTTCGGCGGCATCGCGAGCATCCCTGAGATTCCTTTCGTAGAGCTTGCGGGTTTCGATGTCCCGGGTGACTCCCACGTAGCCGACCAGGCTGCCGCTGTCGTTGTAGAGGCTGTTCATCGTGATTTCCACCCACAGGGGAAATCCGTCGTTGCGCAGCTGCTCAAGTTCGGCGCGGAAGACGGGAAGGTCTTCGCCTTGCAGCCCCTGTTTCTTGCTTTGATGGAGGGCGCTCTTCAGGATTGCTGCCGAGTCAGGGCTGAACTGGTTGACCAGCGGTTTGCCAATCAGTTCGGTTGTTCCATGGCCGCTCAGGTTTGTCAGCGATGGACTGATGAAGCTGAAGTTCCCTTCGACATCCACGGTCCAGATCACATCGTTGACATTGTCGGCAATCAGGCGATAGCGGTTTTCACTGAGCTGGAGAGCTGCTTTAGTCTTATTCAGCAGAATCATCTGTTCCTGAAGCTGGTTGGCGCGCAGGCGCTCGGCGTAGGCAAAGGCATCAATCAGGAATTTGCTGATGGCAAGAAACAACAGCAGATGGATTGGTGCAAACAGGATGGTCTGGCGGAATTCAGGGGAGGAGCTGGCTATCACAAGGCTCTGGTCTGGGGCTGGGGTAGGCCTCAGGTAGGACCAATAGTGGATGGCGATCACCATCACCTGAATGGCCAGGGTGATCTCCAGGTTGCGCAGGGGGGCAATGCTGCGATGGCGTGTGATCAGGGCCACCTCCAGGAGGGCCCAGAGCGAAAGCACACCGGCCAGCAGGGCAATCAGAACGTGCTGCGAGGTATACAGGTCGTTGATCACCAGCACTTCAAAGGTGGCCGTGATCAGGAAGATCAGCGCGGAAAGGAGTCCTGCTGTCTGCAGCGCAATCGCGATCCGGGAGCTTGTGCCGGGAATGGGGGTGACAGAGCGGAAGGGCATGATCGGAGGCCTCACGTTCCGCCATAGATCAGTGGAGCGATCTTCCGCCTCCATTCCTGGGCGCAGCCAGGGTGTGCCCGTTCGCAGCGGACGGCCCAGCGGGGGACCACCGTTTTCCAGGAAAGGGCGAGGAGTTTCTTCTGATCCTGCTCGGATGGATCAACCCGTGTGAGCCGGGTGGGGCGTAAGCGGCGACAGGGGCCGCCGCTGGTGCAGATGCGTGCCTCCTCCTGCAATTTCTCGGAGAACAGCCACTGCCTTTTTTCGAAGTCTCTGAAGGCTTTCAGCAATTGGTTGCGTTGCTGTGGTGAAAGCGAGTTCCATTTCTTCAAGGTTATGACATAGCCATTGATCCCAAAGTTCAGGGCGAGTGGAAAGAAGTGGCTGGTGTGTTGGGTCCAGCCCGCGGAATTGGCGGAGGCGGCGCTGGTTGAAGCACAATCCACCAGGCCGGTTTCAAGGGCGTTTTTGGTGTCATCGAAGGGGACGATGGCTGGAATGCCGCCGATTGCTTTGATCAGCTGAGCCAGGCTGTCGCTGGCGACGCGGATTTTTTTCCCCCTGAGGTCGTCGATCGTATGGATGGGTACGCGGCAGAAGATGTCCTGGGCACCAAAGGTCCAGATCCCAAGCAGCTTGGTTCGGAAGGAGTGCTGTAGATAGCGATCCAGCATGGGGTTGTAGGCATCAGCCACCTGACGTGCTGTGCGGAAGTTCAGGCTCATGCCAGGCAGATCCAATCCCTCCAGGCTTGGTTCGCGTTTGCTGTTCTGAAGGAAGCGAAGCGAGGCGATGTCGATGCGTCCTTCCTTCAGGGCGTCAAGTTGATGGGTGTCCTTGAGCCCCATCGAGTCGAGGCTTCTGTAGGTGACCTTGAGTGGCAGGCCCGTGCGGGCTGCCAGGGTATGGAAGAACGGTGCTTCTTTTTCCGACTGGAGCGGACCGACGGTGGTCGGCTGCCCCAGGACCAGCAGCGGAGTGATGTTGAGGCGATCCCAGGCGATTGCGAAGGCTGTGCCCAGGGCAGCCAGGAGGATCAATCGAGCTGTGGCTTGGCGATGCAGTCGCACCTTTGCTTTCTTCCTGGGGCTTCTGGAGCTTCCTGGGGTGCAGGGGACCAGTCGCCCGTGGTCTTCAGTGGGCGCTCTCCCGTAGGCGCTCTCCAGTGGGCGGTCCTTAGTGAGCAGTATCTAAAATCTTGCACACACCTTAAGTCAGCTGATGCCCTCTGCCTTTCTTGAGCTTTGGGCATGGTTCATGGCGCTTCTTTGAACGGAGCCCGGCGCAGTGCTTCTGTTCCTTCTTGCCCTTTCGTGCGGCCTTGCCCTGGTGGTGGGCTGCCAATGGCACCGACGCAACCTTCAGCTGCGGTTGGCCAACGACAACCTCAGTCGTCAGCGGCAGGTGCTGCGCCAGAAGCTGCGCACCAGCCTCACGGCCGCCGCCGTGGCCCATGAGATCAACCAGCCGATCAGCAGCCTCAGCCTCCTCAGTGAGCAACTGATCCGCCTGGCCCAGGAACAGCCCGGCCCCGAGGGCAGCCTGCCGCTGCTGCAGCTGCTGCTTTCCGAATCCCGGAGGGTGGCCGAAATCACCGAGAAGATGAGGATGCTGCTGAGCAGCGTCGAAACCGAGCACGGCCCGGTTGCCTTGCAGGCTGTGGTGCAAGGGGCGATCACCTACCTCAAACGGCGCATGGCGGCGGAGGCGGTGCAGCTGGAGGTCATCGACCTCGAGGCCGGCGATGCTCTGATCCATGGTGATGCCGCCCAGCTCCAGGTGGCCATCACCAATCTGCTGCGCAATGCGCTGGCGGCGGTGGCTTCCCAGCCTGCGGACCGGCGCTCGATTCAGCTCAGCCTGCGGCGGGGGGCTGGGCTTCCACTCGAACTGGTGGTGGCGGACACTGGCCCGGGATTCCCGGAGGACCTGCTCGGCCTCGACCTGCAGGAGGAGCGCCTGTTCACCACCACGGCTGCCGGGGGGATGGGCCTGGGGCTCTACGTGGTGGCCGCCACCATGGAGAACCACGGCGGGCAGATGCTGCTGGGGTGCAGCGCCAGCCTCGGAGGGGCCGAGGTGCGGCTGCAGTTTCCGCCGTATTGGTCGTGAGCCGATCGGCTCAGGCGTTCAGCCGTATCCCCTTCAGAGCCTCGGGCGCCGGCACCACCGCACCCCCGGGGCCGCGCAGCCGGGCGCACCGCCGCTCACCGCTGATCCCAAGCTCCAGCCTCCAGGCCTCCGGCAGGGCGAAGCGGAGCCTTTCCGGCCACTCCACCGCCAGTACGGCCTGCAGGGCCCGGGCCTCCTCCTCCTCCTGGGCGAAGAGCTCCTCGGCCGAGGCCTGCTCCTCCAGCCGATAGAGGTCGAGATGAACCAGCGCCGTGGTCCGGCCGCCCTGGTGGCCGCGGTAGTGCTGGGCCAGGGCGAAGGTAGGGCTGGTGATCGGTTCCTGGATGCCCAGGCCCGCGGCCAGTCCCTGCACCAGGCAGGTCTTGCCGGCTCCGAGGTTTCCCTGCAGCAGCAGGATCGGGGGGGCGCTCCAGGGGCCTTCGAGCAGCAGGCCCGCCAGCCATTGCCCCAGCCGTGCCGTGGCGAAGGCATCTTCCAGTTGCATGGCCGGTGGATCGCCGGCTGGCAGCGCATCAATCTGTGACATCCCTGTAGATTCGCTTTCAGCGAGCCCGAAGCCTCGGCGTCTCTGCAGATATTCCCAATCCATCGTCCTCCCTGAGGGGAGCTGAACCCCATGGTGGCAACACCCTCCAGCCCTGCGGCTGAACTTTCCGGCGTGCAGGTCACGTCTTCCTATGTGGTGGCCGATATCGGTCTGGCCGACTGGGGCCGCAAGGAGATCGCCATCGCGGAAACCGAGATGCCGGGTCTGATGGCCCTGCGCGCCAAGTACGGCGCCGAGCAGCCCCTCAAGGGCGCCCGCATCTGCGGCTCGCTGCACATGACGATCCAGACCGCCGTTCTGATCGAAACCCTCGTCGCCCTCGGGGCCGAGGTGCGCTGGGCCAGCTGCAACATCTTCTCCACCCAGGACCACGCCGCTGCGGCCATCGCTGCCGCCGGTGTTCCCGTGTTTGCCTACAAGGGCGAGACCCTGGATGAGTACTGGGCCTTCACCCACCGCATCCTCGAGTGGGGCGATGGCGGCACCCCCAACATGATCCTCGACGACGGCGGCGATGCCACCGGCCTGGTGATCCTCGGCACCAGGGCGGAGAAGGATCTCTCCGTTCTCGACAACCCCTCCAACGAAGAGGAGACTGCCCTCTTCAACAGCATTCGTCAGAAGCTGGCCGCCCAGCCCGGCTTCTACTCGCGCATCCATGCCGCCATCCAGGGCGTGACCGAAGAGACCACCACCGGCGTGGCCCGTCTGTATCAGCTCCAGAAGAGCGGCGAGCTGCCTTTCCCGGCGATCAACGTCAACGACTCGGTCACCAAGAGCAAGTTCGACAACCTTTACGGTTGCCGCGAATCGCTGGTGGATGGCATCAAGCGTGCCACCGACGTGATGGTGGCCGGCAAGGTGGCCCTGGTGCTCGGCTACGGCGACGTGGGCAAGGGCTCGGCCCAGTCCCTGCGGGGGCTCGGCGCCACCGTGATGATCGCCGAGATCGATCCGATCTGCGCTCTGCAGGCGGCGATGGAGGGCTATCGCGTCGTCCGTCTCGACGACGTGGTGCGCGATGTGGACATCTTCGTGACCGCCACCGGCAACTTCCAGGTGATCCGCCACGAGCACCTGATCCAGATGAAGGATCAGGCGATCGTCTGCAATATCGGCCACTTTGACAATGAAATCGATGTGGCTTCCCTGAAGCAGTACGCCTGGGACAACATCAAGCCCCAGGTGGACCACATCACCCTGCCCAGCGGCAACAAGATCATCCTGCTGGCGGAGGGTCGTCTGGTGAATCTGGGCTGCGCCACCGGCCACCCCAGCTTCGTGATGAGCAACTCCTTCACCAACCAGGTGCTCGCCCAGATCGAGCTGTTCAGCAAGGGCGATCAATACCAGAAGCAGGTGTATGTGCTGCCCAAGCATCTGGACGAGATGGTGGCGCGCCTCCACCTCGAGAAGATCGGCGCCCGGCTCACCGAGCTGAGCCAGGAACAGGCCGACTATCTGAGCGTGCCCGTGCAGGGGCCGTACAAGCCGGAGCACTACCGCTACTGATACGGACGCTGTCCGGAAGTTCTCTCGCCCGGCCTTCCACGGCCGGGCTTTTTTGTGCCACCTCCCCGGCAGCCACGGAGCCGCTCGGCGCGCCACACTCGGCCGACCTGATGCGGTGGATGCCGCCTGTGCCCATGCTCCATTCCTTCAATGCCGTGGTTGAGCAATGGGTCACCCAGTGGGGTTACCTCGGCATCTTTGCGGCCATGGTGCTGGAGAACGTGATCCCTCCGATCCCCTCGGAGCTGATCATGCCCCTGGCCGGTTTCTATGTGGGACAGGGGCAGCTCAATTTCGTGGGTGCGGTGCTGGCCGGTCTGCTCGGCACCGTGGTGGGCGCCCTCCCCTGGTACGGCATCGGTCGCCTCGTCAATGAGGAGCGCCTCAAGCACTGGGTGCAGCGCCATGGGCGCTGGGTGGGGGTGTCGGAAAAGGAACTCGACCACTCCCGTCATTGGTTCCAGCGGCACGGTGCCGCAGTGGTCTTCTGGGGGCGGTTGCTGCCCGCGATCCGCACCCTGATCTCCGTGCCGGCCGGGATTGAGCTGATGCCCTTCGGACCGTTCCTGTTCTGGACCACCGCCGGCAGCCTGATCTGGAACCTGGCGCTCACGTCCGCCGGTTGGATGCTGGGCAGCAACTGGGGGCAGGTGCTGGGCTGGATCAAGCCCTTTGAAGGCGTGATCAACAAATTGCTGGCTGCGGCGATTCTCGGCTGCCTTGTCTGGCTGGGGCTGCGTATCTGGAAACGCCGTCAGGATCCCCACTGAAGCTCAGGCGGGTCAATTTCAGGCGGGTGAACCGCGGGCGGGTGGGGCCTTCCGGCCTGCCCCGCCTGCGGCCAGGCCTTCAGAACGGCACTTCCTCCTCGCTGGGTTCTCCCCCACCGAAACCGCCACTGCCGTAGCCGCCACCTTCGTAGCTGCCCCCAGACCCGCTTGCCTCAGCATCGCGACGGGAGCCGAGCAGTTCGAGACGATCGACCCGCACCACGGGCTTGGTGCGCTCTTCGCCGCTGGCCTTGTCGGTCCAGCGGTCGAGCTTGAACGAACCGATGATCCCGAGCAGGGAGCCCTTGCGGACGTAGTCCGCCGCCACCTGGGCCTGTTTGCCCCAGATCTCAAGGTTGAACCAGTCGGGCTCGTCGTCCTTGCGGGTGCGGTTCACGGCCAGGGTGAGATTGGCCACGACACTGCCGGACTCGAAGTACCGCACTTCGGGATCGCGGCCGGCCCGGCCGACGAGAGTGATCGAATTGACGCCCATGGCAGCCACTCCTGCTGTGTTGAAATTGTGTTGGATCTAATGATGCGGCACCCTCTGGAGGGGCCACGCCTCGTCAGTTCCACCCTTCGTCCCGGTTGTCACACCCCCTGACCTCGAGCTCTGGGCAGCGGCTGGACCCCCTCTATGATCTGGGCCAACCAGACTGCGGCCGCCCCCTCTCGTGTTTTTTCGTCGTTTCCAATTTTCGCGCGATATCGGTATTGATCTGGGAACGGCCAACACCCTGATGTACGTCTCAGGCAGGGGCATCGTGCTGCAGGAGCCTTCGGTGGTGGCCATCGATCTCCAGCGCAATGTGCCGATGGCGGTGGGCGATGAGGCCAAGCTGATGCTGGGGCGCACTCCCGGCAGCATCAGGGCCGTACGGCCGCTTCGCGACGGCGTCATCGCCGATTTCGATGCCGCCGAGCAGATGATCAAGAGCTTCATTCAGAAGGGCAACGAGGGCCGTGGGGTGCTTGCTCCCCGTCTGGTGATCGGCATCCCCAGCGGCGTGACCGGGGTGGAGCGGAGGGCCGTGCGCGAGGCCGGACTTGCCGGTGCGCGCCAGGTGCACCTGATCGATGAGCCCGTGGCTGCCGCCATCGGTGCCGGTCTGCCGGTCACCGAGCCCGTGGGCACCATGATCGTGGACATCGGGGGGGGCACCACCGAAGTGGCGGTGATCAGCCTCGGCGGCACCGTGCTCAGCGAGTCGGTTCGTGTGGCTGGGGACGAACTCAGCGAAGCGATCGGTGTCTATCTCAAGAAGGTGCACAACCTCGTGGTGGGCGAGCGCACGGCCGAGGACATCAAGATCCGCATCGGCTCCGCCTTCCCCGACGATATCCACGATGAGACCTCCCTCGATGTGCGGGGTCTGCACCTGCTTTCCGGCCTGCCCCGCACGGTCAATGTGCGTGCCGGCGACATCCGCGAAGCGATGGCCGAGCCCCTCAACGTGATCGTGGAGGCCGTCAAACGCACCCTCGAGCGCACCCCGCCCGAGCTTGCTGCCGACATCGTGGATCGCGGCATCATGCTGGCCGGCGGTGGCGCCCAGGTGCGTGGCATCTGTGATCTGATCAGCCACGAGACCGGCATCCTCACCCACGTGGCCGAGGACCCCCTGCTCTGCGTGGTCAATGGCTGCGGCATGGTGCTCGAGGATTATCAGCATCTTCAGCGCGTGCTCGACACCCCCGATTTCGCCCGTCACGCGGTCTGAATCCCATGCCGGCTGCCCGCTGGCTGCGCTCGGGCCAGGCCCGCTCCCTGCTGCAGTTCTGGCCCTGGCTGCTCCTGCTGTTGGGTCTGATGGCCGTGCGGTTCAGCAAGGGCTCCCTCGTCACCGATGCCTACGCCCTGCTGACCCGTCCTTTCTGGCCGGGTACGGCCCAGGGGGAGTGGGTGCGCTCTGCCCAGCGCAGCGGCGACCAGCTGCGTCTGCGCGAGCTTGAGCGCGAGAACGAGCGCCTGCGCGGCTTGCTCCAGCTGCCCCGTGCCGCCGGAAAGATGGTGGAGGCTCCGGTGATCTCCCGTCAGACAGGTGGCTGGTGGCATCAGCTGGTGCTGGGTGCCGGTGGTCTGCAGGGCCTGCGCCCCGGTCAGGCGGTGATCGCACCCGGAGGTCTGGTGGGCAGGCTCAGCAGCGTCACCCCCAGCACGGCCACCGTGAGTCTGCTCACCGACCCCACCAGCAGGGTGGGAGTCTGGGTGGGCCGTACCCGCCGCCATGCCCTCCTCAGCGGCATCGGCACCAGCAGGCCGCTGCTGCGCTTTCTCGAGAAGGATCCCCAGGCCCGCCCGGGGGATGTGGTGTATTCCTCCCCCGCCAGCACGCTGCTGCCGCCCAACCTGCCGGTGGGGGTGATTCAGTCGATCGATGAGACGGCCGATCCCGCCCCGGAGGCGGTGGTGCAGCTGATCGCGCCCCTTGATGCGCTCGACTGGGTGCAGGTACTGGTGCGCTGATGGCCGTGTTGTCTCGGCAACCCTGGTGTATTGCCAGCGTCCTGCTGGTGCCCCTGCTCACCCTGGCCGCGCCCGGGTGGCTGCGGCTGGCGGGGGTCGCCCCGGCCTGGGCCGTGCTCTGGTTGCTGCCCTGGGCCCTGGTGGATGGCAGCCTTTCGGGCGGTCTGGCCGGTCTGGCCGTGGGGTTGCTGCTGGATGCCCTCCATCCTTCCGGAGCCAGCCTGGTGCCAGGCCTGGTGCTGCTCGGTTGGTGGTGGGGCCGGATCGGGCGCAAGGGGGCACCGATTCAGGGCAGCTTCAACCTGGCGCTGCTCGCCCTGTTCGGCACCCTGCTGCTGGACCTCAGCCTGATGATCCAGTGGTTGCTGATCTCCTGGCGTAACCATGCAGCGGCCCTGGTTCCTTACGAAGGTTCGGCGGCCAGTGGATCGGTGCTGGATCGGGGGGTCAATCCCGCCCCGCTTGCCCTGCCCGGTTGGCACTGGGACGATCTGGCCGGGGCGGGGCTGCAGGTGCTGCTGGCCCAGACCCTGGTCACGGCGTTGTTGGCCCCACTGCTGTGCTCCTTGCAGTTGCTGCTCTGGCGCCAGCTGGGGGCCGCCTGGCGCAGCTGAATGAAAACGGCCATGTCGCTCCTTCTTTCTGGGTCTCGTCCCCTTCCCGGACGGAATGGCGGGCCGCGCCGCTGGCGGCGGCGGCCGCTGCTGGTTCTGCTGGCCCTGGCGCTGGCCAGCGCCGCCTGCGGGTCGCGGCCGCAACTGGGTCAGGGTCAGGGGCCGGCGGCCGGGTCGCGGCAGCTGCGGGTCTGGACCCTCGATCTGGCCCCCCGCTTCAACCCCTACATGCAGAAGGTGATCAGCGCCTGGGAGGGTCGGCACCCTGGCGTGCAGGTGGTGTGGACGGACGTCCCCTGGAGTTCGGTGGAGCGCAAGCTGCTGGCGGCGGTGTTCGCCCGCACCGCCCCCGATCTGGTGAATCTCAATCCTCCGTTTGCGGCGAACCTCGCCAGCAAGGGGGGGCTGCTTGATCTCCAGACCCAGCTGCCGGCTGGAGCCGCCGATGCCTACCTTCCCCGCATCTGGGCTTCCGGTCGTCAGGAAGGGGTGCAGTACGCCATCCCGTGGTACCTCACCACTCGGGTCACCATGGCCAACCGCAGGATCCTGCAGCAGGCCGGCGTGGCAGAACCACCCCGCCGCTGGGAGGACGTGCCTGCCTATGCCGAGGCGGTGCGCCAGCGCACCGGTCGCTATGCCCTGTTCGTGACCGTGGTGCCCGACGACTCGGCCGAACTGCTCGAATCCATGGTGCAGATGGGGGTGACGCTGCTCGATGGGAACCATCGAGCCGCCTTCCACACCCCCGCCGGGCGGAAGGCCTTCGCCTTCTGGACCGATCTCTTCCGCCGTGGTCTGTTGCCCCGGGAGGTGGTGAGCCAGGGCTATCGGCGGGCGATCGAGCTGTACCAGGCCGGGGATCTGGCCCAGGTGGCCACCGGCCCCGACTTCCTCCGCAATCTTCAGACCAACGCGCCCGGCGTCGCCGCCGTCACGGCTCCCTATCCCCCCTTGCGGGGGGCCGGTGGTGAGGCGAATGTGGCGGTGATGAACCTGGTGGTGCCGCGTCGCACGGCCATGGCGGCGGAGGCCGTGAGCTTCGCCCTTTTTCTCACCGATGCCACCAACCAGCTGGCCTTCGCCGAGGAGGCCCGGGTGCTGCCCTCTTCCCGGCAGGCCCTGCGCGAGCTGGAACAACGGCTCGAGCAGGCCCCGCAGGAGGCGGCGGCTCCGCTGGTGGGGCAGGCTCGCCGCCTCTCGGCCAGCACCCTGGCGGAGGCGCGGGTGCTGGTGCCCGCCACGCCAGGGGTGAAGCGCCTGCAGGCGATCCTCTACACCCAGCTCCAGAAGGCGATGCTCGGCCAGATCGACAGCGACCTGGCTCTGGCTGAGGCCGAACGGGAGTGGAATCGTTACGCCGAGGCCCGCTGGCCCTGAGAGGGTTCCGATGGCTCCACTACCAGCAGTCCCCGATCACTTCTGTTTCCGGAGAAATCATTAAATATGCCCAGATCGCCCGCGCTGGAGGCGATTCGGGGGATGACCTCAGGCGGTGTTGAAGGGTATGGTTGCGATTCTTCATCCGGATCTCCGGCTCCATGCCTATGCCGTCCATGCCCACGGAGGACATGCCCCGGCAGCAGGCAGACGAGAGCAGCGGCACCGGCGAGGGTCGGGAGCCGGAGCGCCGGGCGACGCTGCTGGTGGTGGACGACGAACCCGCGGTACGCCGGGTGCTGGTCATGCGCCTGCAGCTGGCCGGATATCACGTGGTCTGTGCCGAGGATGGCGAAGAGGCTCTTGCCCTCTTCCACCGCGAGCAGCCCGACCTGGTGGTGCTCGATGTGATGCTCCCCAAGTTGGATGGTTTTGCGGTCTGCCGGCGCCTGAGGGCCGAATCGTGCGTGCCGATCATTTTTCTCTCGGCCCTCGATGCCATTGCCGAGCGGGTGGCGGGCCTGGATCTCGGCGCTGACGACTACCTCCCCAAGCCCTTCAGCCCCAAGGAGCTTGAGGCCAGGATCGCCACCATCCTCCGCCGGGTCGGCCGGGGATCGGCCGCGGCGGAACCCAGGGAAGCCAGCAACGGCAGCGGTGTGCTGCGGGTGGGGGATCTGGTGGTGGACACCAACCGCCGCCAGGTCACCCGCGATGGCCAGCGCATCGCCCTCACCTACACCGAGTTCAGCCTGCTGGAGCTGCTGTTCCGGGAACCCGGTCGGGTGGTGCCCCGGGCCGAGATCCTCGAGCAGCTCTGGGGTTATCCGCCCCGGCGCGCCGCCGACCTGCGGGTGGTGGATGTCTATGTGGCCCGGCTGCGGGGCAAGCTCGAGCCCGATCCCCGCAATCCCGAACTGATCCTCACCGTGCGGGGCACCGGCTACGCCTCCCAGCGCATGGGCGACGGCGCCCTGCCCGCCGTCGGCTGAGTCTTTCGCCTGGGGCCGTTCCCCTGTTCCTGCAGGATGGGCCGATACCTGTTTCCTTCGTCCTGCCTTGTCGGAGCTGCGTGAGACCCGCCTGGAGAAGGCCCAGGCCCTGGCGGCCCTCGGCCAGGGGCCCTATGCCCTGGGCTTCTCCCCCACCCATCGCACCGCCCGCCTCCAGCAGGACCATGCCGACCTGCCCAACGGTGAGGAGTGCGCCGAGGTGGTGTCGGTGGCCGGTCGGGTGATGACCCGCAGGGTGATGGGCAAGCTGGCCTTTTTCACCCTGGCCGACGAAACCGGCACGATTCAGCTCTACCTCGAAAAGGCCTCGCTCGAGGCGGCCGCCCCCGAGGCCTTCGGCCAGATCACCTCCCTGGTGGATGCCGGCGATCTGATCGGGGTGACCGGCACCCTGCGCCGCACCGATCGGGGGGAGCTCTCGGTCAAGGTCACCGAATGGCAGATGCTTTGCAAGGCGCTTCAGCCGCTTCCCGACAAGTGGCATGGGCTGGCGGATGTGGAGAAGCGCTATCGCCAGCGCTACCTCGACCTGATCGTTTCCCCCCACACCCGGGAGACCTTCCGGCGCCGTGCCCGGATCGTGAGTTCGATGCGTCGCTGGCTGGATGACCGCGACTTCCTCGAGATTGAGACCCCCGTGCTCCAGACCCAGGCCGGCGGGGCCGATGCCCGACCGTTCGAGACCCACCACAACGCCCTGGATCTGCCGCTGACTCTGCGCATCGCCACCGAGCTGCATCTCAAGCGGCTGGTGGTGGGGGGCTTCGAGCGCGTGTATGAGCTGGGGCGGATCTTCCGCAACGAAGGGGTGAGCACCCGCCACAACCCTGAGTTCACCTCGGTGGAGATCTACCAGGCCTACGCCGACTACCACGACATGATGGAGCTCACCGAGCAGCTGATCGTCACGGCGGCGCGGGAAGTGTGCGGCGGCACGCGGCTCCTCTATCAGGGTAGCGAGATCGATCTCACCCCGCCCTGGCGCCGGGCCACGATGCACGAGTTGGTGCAGGCCGCCACCGGCCTCGATTTCGAGACCTTTGCCAGCCGCAGCGAGGCCGCCGCGGCGATGGAGCAGGCCGGGCTGGTGGTGCCGGAAGCAGCCGACAGCGTGGGCCGGTTGCTGGTGGAGGCCTTCGAGCAGAAGGTGGAGGAGACCCTGATCCAGCCCACCTTCGTGCTCGATTACCCCGTGGAGAATTCCCCCCTGGCCCGGGCCCATCGCAGCAAGCCGGGCATGGTGGAGCGCTTTGAGCTGTTCATCGTCGGTCGGGAGACCGCCAACGCCTTCAGCGAACTGATCGATCCGCTCGATCAGCGGGCCCGGCTGGAGGCACAGCAGGAGCGTCGTCGTGCAGGGGATCCGGAGGCGCAGACGGTGGATGAGGACTTCCTCCATGCCCTGGAGGTGGGGATGCCTCCCACCGGCGGTCTTGGAATCGGCATCGACCGGCTGGTGATGCTGCTCACCGACAGTGCCTCGATCCGGGATGTGATCGCCTTCCCGTTGCTGCGTCCGGAGGCCCTGCGACCGGTGCAGTGAGATAATGGAACCGCGTAGGCAATCTCCCCCATCGGGGCATCCTGAGGTATGAGCGGCGAGCGCGTCGGTTTTCGCTTCAAACACGCCGATGCGGTGGTGAAGCGCAATCCCCAGGGGCGGTCGCGCCGGGGCTGGGTCATGGAGCCGGTGGAGCAGACCACCAGCCGCGGCACGAAGATGCCGGCCTATCGCATCCGCTGGCGCGACAGTGAACGTCCTGAGATTGTGCTGCAGCACATGCTGATCGCCGATCCGGATCCCACCCCGCCGCCTGAAGGGGTGAGCCTGGTGCCACCCGCCCCGAAGAAGTGAACCGGCGGGGTCAGCTCCATCCCCGCAGGCGATAGACCAGCTGGCCCAGATGCTCCTTGAGCGCCATCGTGGTGGTGGCCAGGGCATCGGCGTTGGGCAGCACGCTCAGCAGCAGGTGTTCTGCGCTCGGTTTTCCGTAGGCATGGCGCTCCGGCAGCTGGAAATCGCAGGCCACAGGCACGATCGTGAGGTCGGTGAGGCGTCGGAAGGTGGCAACCGAGCGGGGCAGATGGGTGGCACTGGTCACCAGAAGCAACTGCTGCCATCCGCGCTGCTTGGCCAGTTTCCCGATGGCCTGAGCTTCCTCGGCGGTGTTGCGGGCCTGTTCGCTGCGCAGGATCCTTGCGGCGGGAACCCCCAGCAGTTCGGCCAGGCTGGCGGCTGAGCGGGCTTCCGGGGGCGCCGGATCGTGGGCGGTGAAGCTCACCCGCCCTCCGGAAACCACCAGCCACGGCGCCCGACCGCGCCGCACCAGATCCACCCCCTGGATCAGCCGGTCACCGGCTTCCCCCACCTCCACCAGACGGCGCGGCGGCAGCTGGGGGCGGAGCCCTCCGCCAAGCACCAGCACCGCATCGGCCGTGGGGATCGGGTCGGGGGTCATGCGACTGGCCCGTTCCTCCAGCTGCCAGAGGAGCTGCCGCGAGGTCCAGGGCATGGCCGCCAGCCAGAGCAGCCCCAGGCCGGCGGTGATCCAGCCCCTGCCTCCGCGGCGGGGGCCTGCCGCCAGCCCGATCAACAGCAGGGCGATCGACAGACCGAGCGGGTACAGGGCCAGCGGCAGCAGTTTGGAAAGCAGGAAGCCCATGCCGCAGCGCTCCGATCAGCGCTGCATCTTGCGCCGCAGTTCCTGGAGTTCCTGCTGGGATTCAAAGGCGGCCCAGTCCGCATCCAGGCTGGAATCCGCATCGCCCTGGGCGCTGGGCGGCGCCGGAGGGGCCGGCTGGCCGGTGATCTCGGTGAGTTCCTGCTCCACGGCCGTGAACCGCTGCCCCAGCTCCCCGAGGGTCTGCCAGCGGTTGCGGCCCTGCTCCATCAGTTCCTTCACATGGTCTTCCGCCCGGCTGGCCAGTTCGTCGGCGCCGGCGCTGCGGGCCCGGCTCACCCGTTCCTCCCACTGACGGATCTCGCCGGCCAGACGCAGCAGACCCTGCCGTTGCATCTCGGCTTCCTGGCGCAGGTCGAGGCGCTGCTTCATCAGCCGTTGCTGGCGCTCCCTGGCGTCCTGTTCGGCCAACAGGGCCTCCTGCTGGGGATTGGAGCGAAGGAAGGACTGCAGCTGGGCATCAAGCCGGGATTCGAGTTGTTCCAGCCAGTTGCTGCCGTTGGTGGAGCGGGTCATTGCGGTGGGTGGGGCGGTTCGGGGGCACGCGTGATCAGAGGGGCCTCGATCTCCTCCTGCAGCGGCGTGATCGCGGCTTCGCGGGAGCGAAGCAGCAGCTGGGTCAGGCGTGCGATCGCGCCTTCGCCGAGGTCCTGGGTGCTGATCTGATCGAAGGCGTCTCGGTAGAGCTCCTCCAGTTGGCTGATCAGACCCTCCCGCATCGAGCGCATCGCCAGGCGTTGTTCCTCCCTGCTCATCGCTGCGGTGCGGTTGGGTCCCAAGTCTGCCCCGGTTCCAGCAGATGCAGGGAAAGATCATCATCCGGATCGCTCCAGCGGGCCTTCAGCTGCCAGCCGGCGGCGGCGGCCAGGGCGCCGAACGCCTCCGGGCTGTACTTCGCGCTGGTTTCGGTGATCAGCTCCTCCCCGGCTTCGAAGCGCCAGCGGCGACCGGCCAGCTCCACCTCCTGGGCATGCCGGCTGACCAGGGCCATGACGATGCGGCTCTGCTCAGGCTGCCAGCGGGCTGTGTACCGGAACCCGGCGGGATCGAAGTTGCCGATGAGGTCGCGGTTGAGGCGTCGCAGCAGATTGAAGGCGAAGGCGGCCGAAACGCCGGCGGCATCGTTGTAAGCGGCCTCCAGCCGCTCCACGCTCTTGGGCTGGTCGATGCCGATCAGCAGGCGGCCATCGGCCCCCAGCAACCGGCCGAACTGTTGCAGCAGGCTTCGGGCCTCCGCCGGTTCGAAGTTGCCGAGCGAACTGCCGGGGTAGAAGCCCAGCAGGCGCCCCTGCGCCAGCAGCGGATGCTGGGGCAGCCGCGCCATGCGGCTGTAGTCGCAGCAGATGCCAAGCACCGGCACCGTCGGATGGCGTTCCTGCAGGGCCCGGCAGGCCGGCTCCAGGTGATCGGCGCTGATGTCCAGGGCCACGTAGGCGGGGGGCCGCAGTGCTTCCAGCAGCGGTCCCACCTTGCGGGCATTGCCGGCGCCGAATTCCACCACCACCCCGTGGCCGAGCCCGGCGGCCATTTCCGGGGCGTACTTCTCCAGCAGGACGGTTTCGGTGCGGGTGAGCCCGTATTCCGGCTGTTCACAGATGGCGTCGAACAGCCGCGATCCCTCGGCGTCGTAGAGCAGCCAGGCGGGCAGCTGGCGGGGGCTGCGTTCCATCCCCTCGAGCACCAGCTGGGCCATGTCGGCCGCCGGGGGATGGAGATCGATCAGGGGAAGGGAAGGGGCGTTCCGCCTCATGGCAGGGTCCTGGCCAGACGCAGTCCGGCCGCCATCCAGCGGCTGGCCGGCGGGAAGAAATTCCGGTACGTGAGACGGGCGTGCCCGGCCGGGGTGAGGAAGCAGCTGCCTCGAAGCACGAATTGGGAGGTCATGAACTTGCCGTTGTATTCCCCCACGGCCCCTGGCGCCGGTGTGAAACCCGGATAGGGACGGTACGGACTGCCCGTCCACTGCCAGAGCAGCCCGAACGCCTGGCTGAGGTTGCCGCTGGCGGCGGCCGTTTCCCATTCCGCCTCGCTGGGCAGGCGGGCGCCGGCCCAGCGGGCGTAGGCATCGGCCTCGAACCAGCTCAGGTGCCGCACCGGCGCCCAGGCCTGGCGGGGCTGCCGGCCCGCCAGGGTGAATTCCTCCTCGCCCCGCCAGTACCGGGGAGATGCCCAGCCCCGTGCCTGTGCCACCGCCCAGCCCTCGCTCATCCACAATTCCGGGCGCCGGTAGCCCCCGTCGGCGATGAAGCTGTCGTAGTCGGCGTTGGTCACCAGCCGATCGGCGATCGCGAAGGGTTCCAGCCATTCCCGGTGACGTGGCGCCTCGTTGTCGAAGTGGAAGGCCCCGGGGGCCTGGCCGATCTCCACCAGACCGCCGGGATGGGACAGCCAGTTCACGGGGCTGTCTTCCCCGCGGGCCTGCCCGTAGAGGCTCTCCGGGGAACCGGGCCCCTGGCGGTAGGCCGGTTCCAGGGGATTGCGGCTGAAGCCGTCAAGCAGGTCCATCAGCAGCAGTTCCTGGTGCTGCTGTTCGTGCTGCAGGCCCAGCTCGATCAAGGCCAGCAGCGGTGCGGCCTCGGCTGGCGTCTGGCCCTCGAGCTGGTCGAGCAGGTCCTGCAGGCCCCGATCGATGCGCTGGCGCCAGGCGAGCACCGCCGCGATCGGCGGCCGGGTCAGCAGGCCCCGCTGCGGTCGCGGATGGCGGGCCCCCACTGCGTCGTAATAGGAGTTGAACAGGAAGCCCCAGCGGCGATCGGCCGGTTCCCAACCCGGCAGATGGGGCTCCAGCAGAAAGGTTTCGAAGAACCAGCCGGTGTGCCCCAGATGCCACTTGGCCGGGCTGGCGTCCGCCATGCCCTGCAGGCAGAGATCCTCCGGTTCCAGCCCTTCGATCAGCGCTTCGCTGCGGCTTCGCACCCCGATCAGCCTCTGGCGCAGCGGTTCCGATCCCCCGTTTCCGGAGCTGGCCGGCCCGGGGCTGGACTCGGCGGGACGGGCCATCGAACGGCATTCTCTGGACCCGACCCTAGGGAGGTTCCCTACGATCCGGCCACGCAACACCAAGGACAGGCCAGCACCATGGGCGGCACCAGCTCCGGGATCACTGAAGGCTTCTCAGGAGCGGTGGGCAATACCCCGTTGATCCGGCTGCGGGCCCTGAGTGAACTCACCGGCTGCGAGATTCTGGGCAAGGCTGAATTCATGAACCCGGGGGGCTCGGTCAAGGACCGGGCCGCCCTCGGCATCCTGCGGGAGGCGGAAGCGGCCGGTGAACTTCGCCCCGGGGGCGTGGTGGTGGAGGGCACCGCCGGCAACACCGGCATCGGTCTGGCCCATCTCTGCAACGCCCTGGGGTATCGCAGCCTGATCGTCATCCCGGATACCCAGTCGGCCGAAAAGATCGGGCTGCTGCGCAGCCTCGGGGCCGAGGTGCGAACGGTGCCGGCGGTGCCGTACAGCGATCCCAACAACTACGTGAAGCTGTCGGGCCGGATCGCCGCCGAGACCCCGGGTGCCGTGTGGGCCAATCAGTTCGACAACCTGGCCAACCGGCGCGCCCATTACGCCAGCACCGGCCCGGAGATCTGGGAACAGTGCGAAGGGCGCGTCGATGCCTGGGTGGCGGCCACCGGCACCGGCGGCACCTACGCCGGGGTGGCCCTGTTTCTCAAGGAGCGCAGCGAGAGCGTCCGTTGTGTGCTCGCCGATCCCCATGGCAGCGCGCTCTACAGCTGGGCCACCGCCGGTGCCCTCCACGCCGAGGGCAGCTCGATCACCGAGGGCATCGGCAACAGCCGTGTGACGGCCAACCTGGAGGGGGCTCCGATCGATGACGCCGTGCGCATCGATGATCAGGAGGCCCTGCGCACCATCTACAGCCTGCTCTGGAGGGAGGGACTGTTCATGGGCGGATCGGTGGGGATCAACGTGGCCGCCGCTGTGGAGACGGCCCGGCGGCTGGGTCCGGGGCATCGGATCGTCACCGTGCTCTGCGATGGGGGAGACCGCTACCGTTCCCGGCTCTACGACCGCGACTGGCTTGCTTCGCGGGGGTTGCAGCAGCCCCTCCGTGAGCCAGCCGCCCTGCCTTCATGAGTTCTGATTCCCCCCCGGATTTCGCTGCTGCCGAGGCCGCTCCTGTGATCGGTGGTCGTTATCGGCTGGAAAAGCCGCTGGCGGCCGCCGGCAGCCAGGGCAGGCTCTGGCTGGCGAGGGATCTGCTGGCAGCTGATGCCCCCGTGGCCCTGCGGCAGGTGGGGCCAGACCAGGATCAGGCTCGGGCCCGGGAACTGTGGAGCCGGCTGCAGGGGGTTCTCCATCCCCAGGTGCCCCGCTTCGGGGCCGTGATCGAAGAGGACAACCAGCTCTGGCTGGTGCGGGAGTGGCAGACCGGAAGCACCCTGCGCCAGCTGCTGGAGGCCAGGGGGGAGCGCCAGCTGGTGTTCGGCGCCGGGGAGGTGTTGCTGCTGCTCCGCCAGTTGCTGCCGGTGCTGGCCGCCCTGCATAGCCAGGAGCTGCTGCATGGGGATCTCTCGCCCGACAACCTGCTTCGCCGGGACCGGGACGGTCTGCCGGTTCTGCTCGATTTCGGGCTGGTGCGGGGTACGGCCGCGGCGGAAGGGGCCGATCCGGCCCTGGGGGCCACTCCCGGCTATGCGCCACCGGAGCTGGCGCGGCAGGAGCCTGCCGAGCCCTGGATGGATCTGCATGCGCTCGGGGTGGTGGCTCTGGTGTTGTTGAGCGGCGACCCGCCGGCTTCCCTGCTTGATCCCGTCAGCCTCGCCTGGCGCTGGCCGGCCAGCCTCGATGACCAGCCGGCCCTGCGGGAACCCCTGCAGCGCCTGTTGTCGAGGGATCCCGCCCAGCGGTTTGCCTCGGCCGGCCAGGCCCTGGTGGCCTTCCAGTCCGTTCCGATGCCGGAGAGCACCGGACCGGTTCCCCGGGCCGATCGCACCGTGGCCCTGGTACCGCCGCCGGCCCCGCCGCTACCCCCACCGCTGCCAGCCGTCGCGCCGGAGCCGCTGCCGCCCCCGCTGCCCGCAGCTGGGCCGGAGCAGGAATCCCAACCCCAAGCCCAACCCCTGCCGCTGTCCGCCGTCGCGCCGGACCCCCCGCCACCCCCCGGGCTCCCTTCCCCTCCAGGACCTCCCTCCCCTCCTGGGCCCCCCTCACCCCCCGCCCCCGCGGCCGAGCTGCCCGTGGAGGCATCTCCCGAGGGCCGCCGCCGTCGTCTCGAGCAGCGGGAGGCCGACGCGGAAGGGGGCCTGTGGCCGGTGTTGATCGCCCTGGTGCTGTCGGCGATCGTGGGCACGGCCATCGGCTGGTGGTGGCTGGGCCGTCAGCGTCAGCCAGTGGCGCCGGAAGGGGCTTCGATCGAGCTTCCGAGCAGTCTTCCTCCGGCTGAGGTGGATCAGCGGCAGCAGCTGCTCAATCGGCTGCGGGCGATGCAGGTGGATCGCGGCTGGTTCCTGCGCCTGGTGGATGCGGCCCTGATGGCCCAGTACCCGGAGCGGCGCGGCCGTCTGCCGGGCGATTCCCTGGAGGATGCACCGCTGCGCAAGGTCTGGAACGAACTGGCGGAGGAATGGCTGGCGCGGGTGGAACAGCTGCCCCTGGGCCTGCGGCAGCGGCTGGGGGGCTTCAGCAGTGCCGACTGGGAGCGCCGTCAGGCCTCGCTGGTGGGGCAGGGCCTGAGTCCGGCGGTGCTGCGGCAGCTGGTTTCCGCCAGCGCCCAGAACGTCCTGCCGGGCCATGCCGGGCAGGACATGCCCCCTGAGCCGTTCCGCCAGCTCTGGTACGCAGCAGCGGACCAGACCCTGGAGAACGTGCGCATCGATCCGATCACCGCCAGCTCCGGCACCAACCAGCTGGTCTCCGCCGACGTGGCCGCCAACGGTGCCCGTCTGTTCGCCATCCGCGTGCCCGAGGGCCATGGCCTGGCCCTCGGGGTGAACGGCACACCGCTGTTGCAGATGAGTGTGTTTGCGGCCGATGGCAGCTCCCTGGAGCCCCGGGGATCCCTGCGGGTCGTGACCCTGGGCCCCCAGAAGGCCTCGCCGGTGCAGTTGCTCGTGACCAACGAAGGGGTGGCGCCGGCCCGGATCAGCCTTTCGCTGCGGGCCGATCCGCCTGCGGTCGTGTCGCCGTTGCCTCCGAAGAACCTGCCGTCTCCGGCGGAACCAGTGCCGCCGCAGCTGCCCGCCGATGCCGCTGCCCCCGCGGAGGAGCCGCCGGTACTCCAGCCGCCCGGGGCAGCGGAGTCGCCTGCCCCCGAGGCCGGCCCCACCGCCCCGCCGCCAGCGCCTGCTGCCGAAGGGCGCCCCTGAGGGGGCGCTCCGGGGGGCTCAGAGCCGGGCGATGGCGGCCCGGGCCTCCTTGGCCTCCTGCTTGCGTTTCTCCTCGTGGCGCTTGTCGTGCAGCTTGCGGCCCTTGCCGAGGCCCAGGGTCACCTTGATCCAGGAGCCCTTCAGGTGGACGTTGAGGGGGATCAGGGTCAGACCCTTCTGCTCAAGGGCACCGCGCAGTTTGTCGATCTCACGCCGGTGGGCCAGCAGTTTGCGCACCCGCAGGGGGTCATGGTTGAAGAAACGGCCGGCGTGGCTGTGGGGGGAGATGTGCACGTTGTGCAGTTGCAGCTCCCCGTTGCGGATCAGGCAGAAGCCATCCCGCAGGTTGCACTGCCCGGCCCGGATCGACTTCACCTCCGTGCCCAGCAGCTCAATGCCGGTCTCGAGGGTTTCGAGAATCTCGTACTGGTGCCGGGCGAAGCGGTTGTCCGCCAGCAGCCGGTTGGCGGCTGCCTGGGCTGTTCCCTTGCCCCCCTTTTTGCCGGTTCCGCCTTTCGCCATCGAGCCGGTGCACGCCCCCCGACCCTAGGCAGCACTCGGTACCCTCGATCCATGGCGATCATCTCCTCGGGCAGCAGGCCTTCGCAGAAACCGACCGCTGGAACCAGCGCCGGCGTTGCGGCCGGCCGCCCGGCGGCTCCGCGACTGGTGGATCCAGGGCGGCAGGGCGAGGATGCCGCAGGGGCCGGAGCGCCCGATGGTGTCGGTGGTGTCGGGGCCGAAGAGCCAGGCCAACCGCCGCTGCGCGACGCGACCCGGGAAGACGGTCTGCGACCCCGCCGCCTGGCCGACTACATCGGCCAGAGGGAGCTCAAGCAGGTGCTGGGCATTGCCGTGGAGGCCACCCGCAGCCGCGGCGAGGCCCTGGACCACGTGCTCCTGCATGGTCCGCCGGGGCTGGGCAAGACCACCATGGCCCTGGTGCTGGCCGAAGAGCTGGGGGTGCGCTGCCGGATCACCAGCGCCCCGGCGCTGGAGCGCCCGCGCGACATCGTGGGCCTGCTGGTCAATCTCCAGCCCCAGGAGGTGTTGTTCATCGACGAGATCCACCGCCTCAACCGGGTGGCTGAGGAAATCCTCTATCCGGCCATGGAGGACTTCCGCCTGGATCTCACCGTGGGCAAGGGCACCGGGGCGCGCACCCGCAGCCTTGAGCTGCCGCCCTTCACCCTGGTGGGGGCCACCACCCGCGCCGGTTCCCTCAGTTCGCCCCTGCGGGATCGTTTCGGCCTGATTCAGCGGCTGGAGTTCTACGACCTGGAGGATCTGCAGGCGATCGTGCAGCGGGCCGCCGGGCTGCTGCGCCTGGAGCTGGCCCCCTGTGCCGCCGAGGAAGTGGCGCGTCGCTGCCGCGGCACCCCTCGGATCGCCAACCGCCTGCTGCGGCGGGTGCGGGACGTGGCCTCGGTGGGTGGCCATGGTCACATCGGCGCCGATCTGGTGGATCAGGCCCTGAGCCTGCACCGGGTCGATGGGCGGGGGCTGGATGCCAGTGATCGGCGGCTGCTCAGCCTGTTGCTTGATGGCTATGGCGGTGGGCCGGTGGGCCTGGAAACCCTGGCGGCGGCCCTGGGCGAGGACGCCTGCACCCTCGAGACCGTGGTGGAGCCCTATCTTCTGCAGCTCGGTTTTCTGCAGCGCACGCCCCGGGGGCGCATCGTCACTGAGGCGGGCCGGGCCCATCTGGCCCGCCCG
Organism: Cyanobacteriota bacterium; assembly: GCA_046342815.1. Lineage (GTDB taxonomy): Bacteria > Cyanobacteriota > Cyanobacteriia > PCC-6307 > Cyanobiaceae > Cyanobium. Next base: position 15,375 of record JBKDOV010000101.1, on the reverse strand, counting down.
GCGGGGCAAGGGGCATGAAAACCCGGTTCGCTGCCCTGCTGCTCTCCCTGGTGCTGGCGCTGGGCGTGCTGGTGTCCCTGCCGCCCATCGCCCGGGCCGACGGCACTTCCCGCGATCCCCTGGCCCGGTTGTTTGAGCAGGCGCTGCAGGCCAGTCGGGCGGGAGACTTCTCGGAGGCCCTTTCCCTGTGGGACCGGGTGCTGGCCCTGTCCCCGGGCGAGGCTTCCGCCTGGAGCAACCGCGGCAACGTGCTGCTGGCACTCGGGGATCCCGAGGCGGCCATCGCCGATCAGGAGCGGGCGATGGCGCTGGAGCCCGCCAATCCGGATCCCCATCTCAACCGGGGCACGGCGGAGGAGGCTCTGGGCCGCTGGCAGGAGGCGGCTGCCGATTACCACTGGATTCTGGAGCGCAATTCCGGGGATGCCTCCGCGCTCTACAACCTGGGCAATGTGGAGGGCTCCCTGGGGCACTGGGAGGAGGCCCGCAGCTGGTTCGAGGCGGCGGCGGCGGCCCGTCCCGGCTTCGCGATGGCCCGTTCCAGCGCCGCCCTGGCGGCCTACCAGCTCGGAGATAACGCGGAGGCCGAGCGGGAGTTTCGCTCGTTGATCCGCCGTTATCCGCTGTTCGCCGATGCCCGTGCCGGACTGACGGCCCTGCTGTGGTCGCGCGGGGCCTTCGGCGAGGCGGAGAGCCACTGGGCGGCCGCCTCCGGCCTCGACCCCCGCTACCGCCAGGAAGAATGGCTGTTGCAGATACGGCGCTGGCCGCCTGGCCCGGTGCAGGCTCTGGTTCGCTTCCTGGCCCTGACCTCCTGATTCCCAGCCGTCCGATGCTGATCTCCCCTCCCCTTTCCCAAGCGCCCACCGACTGGCAGGACCTGGGCCTGGACCGGGCCCTGGAGGTGTTGGTGCCGGAGTTGATCCAGTTGCGCCGCCACCTGCATCGCCACCCCGAGCTCAGTGGCCACGAGCAGCAGACGGCAGCCCTGGTGGCGGGGGAACTGCGGCGCTGCGGCTGGCAGGTGCAGGAGGGGGTGGGGGGTACCGGCGTGGTGGCCGAACTGGGCCCGAAGGGGGCTCCGCTGCTGGCGCTGCGCACCGATATGGATGCCCTGCCGATCGAGGAGCGCACCGGCCTCGATTACGCCTCCTGCCGCCAGGGCCTGATGCATGCCTGTGGCCATGACATCCACACCACGGTGGGTCTGGGAGTTGCCCGCCTGCTGGCGGGCCTGGCCGATCGTCTCCCCTGCCGGGTGCGCCTGTTGTTCCAGCCCGCGGAGGAAACGGCCGAAGGCGCCCGGCGCATGCGGGCCGAAGGAGCGATGGACCAGGTGGAGGCGTTGTTCGGGGTGCATGTGTTCCCGAGCCTGGCGGTGGGCACGGTGGGCGTGCGCAGCGGCAGCCTCACCGCCGCCGCCGGAGAACTCGAGGTGGAGGTGCTGGGGGAAGGGGGCCATGGGGCCCGGCCGCACCAGAGCACGGATGCGATCTGGATCGCGGCCCGGGTGGTGAGTGGTCTGCAGGAGGCGATCAGCCGTCGTCTTGATCCCCTGCACCCGGTGGTGGTGAGCTTCGGCAGGATCGAAGGGGGCAAGGCCTTCAATGTGATCGCCGACCATGTGCGCCTGCTGGGCACGGTGCGATGCCTGGATCTTGAGGTTCATGCCCAGCTGCCCGGCTGGATCGAGGACACCGTGCTGGCGTTGTGCCGGGGCCATGGCGGTGAGGCGCGGGTCCACTACCGCTGTATCTCGCCTCCGGTGCACAACGACCCTGAACTCACCGGCCTGGTGGCCCAGGCCGCTGTGGATCTGCTGGGCCAGGACCAGGTGGAGTGGCTGGAGCAGCCCTCCCTGGGGGCGGAGGATTTTGCCCAGCTGCTCGATGGCACCCGCGGCACGATGTTCCGGCTGGGGGTGGCCGGGCCCGGCGGCTGCACGCCTCTGCACAGCAACACCTTCGCCCCCGATGAGGGGTGTCTTGAGGTGGGGGTGAAGGTTCTCACCCTCAGTCTGCTGCGGCGCATGGGCCTTTCGGCGTGATCCAGCCCAGCCCCTCCCGCGCCGCGGCGCTGCTGGCGCTTGCTTCGCCGCTGCTGATCCTGCTGGCCCTGGTGGCGCTGCTGCATCGCCAGCCCGGAGATCGGGTCCAGGTGCTGCCGGCCTTGGCCATCGGCGGCGGCCTGCTCGCCACCAGCTGGCAGGTGCGTCGCCGCCGTCGTCGCGAATTGCTGCGGGCCCTGCGGGACGAACGTCATCGGCGCGACCACCCCCAGGAGAAGCCGGCAAACCCCTGAGGCCGCCCAGCTGCGGCCTGACGGCTGCGGCAGGATGGATGTTCCCTGGTGTCACCCATGGCTGCGGCGGATCCCGATCTTCAAGCGCTTCGCGACGCCATTGCCTCCGGAGATCCCAGCCGGGCGATGCCTGCCCTGGCCTCGCTGCGGGAGGTGCCGGAGCCCGAAGCCACTCCCCTGCTGCTGCTTGGTCTTGAGCAGACCACGTTCATGATCCGCTCCCTGGCCTGCGCGGGACTGGGAATGAAGTGCAGTCCCCAGGGATGGCAGGCGCTGCAGGTGGCGCTGGGGGATGGCGATGCGAATGTGCGGGCCGAGGCGGCCAACGCCCTCGCCAGCTATGGGGTGGAGCAGGCCTGGCCCCTGTTGCGTCAGGCGTTCGTGGCGGATTCCCACTGGTTGGTCCGCTGCAGCATCCTGGCCGCCCTGGCGGAAGTCACGGAAATGACGGATACCTGTCTGCTCGATCTGGCCCAGCTGGCCCTTGCCGATGACGATGGCACGATTCGGGTGGGTGGGGCCGAAATCCTCGGTCGACTGGTGAGAGAGGGGGCGTCTGCTGAGGCCCGCAGTCTGCTGTCCGCACTCCAGTCGGATCCGGATCATCGGGTGGTGGCAACGGCGCTCAATGGCCTGCAGGCATAGCCGCAGGGGCATCGTCAGGCCAGGCCACGCCTGCGCTGGATCAGCGCAGACGTGGGGAGGGGGTGTCCCGGAAGGAGATGAATTTGTGGCCCACAAAACTGGTGACGCTCGAGACGGAAAGCGCTAAAAAATGCGCTAGGTATTCAACAAAAGTGTTCAATCCGAATAGGTGTCCAAGCAGAGCGCGCAGCTGCACGCTGAAAAACAGGGTAAGGAGAGCGCCAAAAATATTGACCACAATAAATCCGCTAATCGATCTGGCTCGAGATGCTTTTGAGGAGACAAAAACATAGCGTCGAGCCAGGGTGTAAGCGAGAACCATTCCTATCACATAGGACAGGATCACGGATGTTGAGAAGTTAACAAAAGACGATAATATTCCCCTGCTGATGATATTCACGATCGCAGAGGAGCCGCCGGTGAGCAGGAATCTTCCGAATTTCTGCCGTTCGGAGAGCGTGCGGCTCATGGTGATCGTCGTCTCTTGCTACCGATGGGCGAAAGCGTGTCGCCCCATGAATTATGGCCCAGGCCAACCTGAGGGCCCACCCCGGCCTCGCAGCCATGGATGGAGCAGCGGCGAACCCGGAGCCGGGTACAGGGGGGATCCGGCTCCGCTGCGACGGCCTCGCGATACGGCCTTGCTAGGTTTCGTAAGTCACTAGGGGTGCCCGGGCGTTCCACCGCCCCGGGCTGAGATCACACCCTCCGAACCTGATCCGGGTCATGCCGGCGCAGGGAAGTGCCGGAGAACTCAGGCTGCCCCTTTCCTCTTCCGTCCCACGCCACCTCCCGTCATGCGCAGCCCTTGGATTGAGAAGCGTCGCGGTAGTGCCAATGTCTCCCAGCTTCACTATGCCCGCCAGGGGCTGATCACCGAAGAGATGGCCTTCGTGGCCCGTCGCGAGAACCTGCCGGAATCCCTGGTGATGGAAGAGGTGGCCAGGGGGCGCATGATCATCCCCGCCAACATCAACCATCCCAATCTGGAGCCAATGGCGATCGGCATCGCCAGCCGCTGCAAGGTGAACGCCAACATCGGTGCCTCGCCCAACGCCAGCGATGTCAATGAGGAGCTCAAGAAGCTCGAGCTGGCTGTGAAGTATGGCGCCGACACGGTGATGGATCTTTCCACCGGTGGCGTGAATCTCGACGAGGTGCGTACTGCGATCATCCACGCTTCACCGGTGCCGATCGGCACGGTGCCCGTGTATCAGGCGCTGGAGAGCGTGCACGGTTCGATCGAGAAGCTCAGTGAAGACGACTTCCTGCACATCATCGAGAAGCACTGCCAGCAAGGCGTTGACTACCAGACCATCCACGCCGGCCTGCTGATTGAGCATCTGCCGAAGGTGAAGGGGCGCCTCACGGGCATCGTCAGCCGCGGTGGCGGGATTCTTGCCCAATGGATGCTTTACCACCATAAGCAGAATCCGCTTTACACCCGCTTTGATGACATCTGCGAGATTTTCAAGCGCTACGACTGCACCTTCTCGCTCGGTGATTCACTGCGCCCTGGCTGTCTGCATGATGCCTCTGATGAGGCTCAGCTGGCAGAGCTGAAAACCCTGGGTGAACTCACCCGCAGGGCCTGGAAACACGATGTGCAGGTGATGGTCGAGGGACCGGGCCATGTGCCGATGGATCAGATCGAATTCAATGTCAAGAAGCAGATGGAAGAATGCTCCGAGGCGCCCTTCTATGTGCTCGGCCCCCTGGTGACCGACATCGCCCCGGGGTACGACCACATCACCAGTGCCATCGGTGCTGCCATGGCCGGCTGGTACGGCACCGCGATGCTCTGTTATGTGACCCCGAAGGAACACCTGGGCCTGCCCAATCCGGAGGATGTGCGCAATGGTCTGATCGCCTACAAGATCGCGGCCCATGCCGCCGATATTGCCCGCCACCGGCCGGGAGCCCGCGCCCGCGATGACGAACTCAGCCGCGCCCGCTACGCCTTCGACTGGAACCGGCAGTTCGATCTTTCCCTCGATCCCGAGCGGGCTCGCGAGTATCACGACGAAACCCTGCCGGCAGACATCTACAAGCAGGCTGAATTCTGCTCCATGTGTGGTCCCAAGCATTGCCCGATGCAGACCAAGATCACCGATGAGGATCTGGTGGGGCTGGAGAAAGTGCTGGAGGAACAGGCGGCCGCAAAGGCGGCACCGGTCTGAATTCAGCTGGATTCAGAAGCTGGGGGATAGGGGGTGCTCCGGATCGGCCAGCGTGGCAAGAATGCCACGCAGCCGGTTCGAGGAGTGTTCGCGCGTGAAATGAGAGCGATAGCGGCGATAGGCAGCTTCGGCGCAGCTGTGGGCATTGGCATAACCGTTTTCGGACATATACCGGAGGCCGGAGAGAATCTGATTCTGATCGCCTGGCGTGAACAGGTAGCTTGAATCCATATGTTCCACCAGCTCTGGAATGCCGCCTACGGCACTGGCCAGAATGGGCAGTTTGGCTGCCATGGCTTCCAGCACCGTGCGAGAAAGGGTTTCGGTATAGGTGGGAAACAGCAGAAGATCGGAGGCAAAAAACCATTCGCCCGGATAGATGCCCGGCAGTTCAAACCGGAATCGATCAGCCCATGGGGAGGCCTCGATATCACGCTTGAGACGGATTCCCACATCCGTAGCGTGATCGCCCATGAAGATCACCACAAAGCCAGGCAGGATCTTCTCGATTTCGGGGGCCATCTCAAAAATATCCCGCTGCCCCTTGAGCACAGTCTGGGTGCCGGGACACATGAGGATGGGCCGATCCAACGGTAGGCCGATGTTGCGACGAATGGTTTCCGTGGAAACTGTCTTATGGATGGCGTCAAACCGTTCTTCTTCGCAGCAGTTGGGCAAGTAAAAACAGTTTTCTCTTCGCATGTTGGCATCATTGATGGTATCTTTGCCTACCAGCTGAGATACAAAAAATACATAGTCAAAAGAGTTGAGAAAGTTGTAGTAGTCTTCCCTAGGTGTTGGGCAGGTGGGGGTGGAGAAGTAGCGGGCTGATTCATGGGAGATCACCGCGGTTTTGGCGGCGGTTCGATACCGAATGCTGTTCCAGAGCTTCGCTGAAGACCAGCCATTGACCACAATCACATCCTCGGGATGCAGCCGCGATAACAGCAGGCAGATCCTCAGTCGCCAGAGGCGCCAGAGCTGTACCCGCAGCCACGCCAGGGGCCCCTTGCCCTTGGCCATGCATCCATTGGGGTCGATCCGCAGCGTCTGCGAGAGAGCCAGTTTCGGCATCTGGCGGTTCCGGAGCCCGGCAGGCTGCGGCCTGGTGATCAGGGTGATCTGATACTCGTTGGTGGGAACTGCCCTGAGGTGGTCCAGGCCGGATAAGGCCGATCCCTGGGGCACGAACATATCGGCAGCCACGAAGATGAACTTCTTCCTGCGGTTCGGCGTTCGGGTCATGACCGTGGCTCCCTCAGGCTTCCCAGTAACTCACGCTTCAGCAGGCCGAGCAACATCCGTTTGGTCCAGCGTGGCTGACGGTTGCAGGCCTGGGTGATCCCCACCCGCTGCTCCAGGTCGCTCACCCCTGGATGATCAACGGTCAGGTCTTTTCCCTGGTCGACAAGCTGCAGGTAGGGCCGCCAGCCTTCCGGAAAATCACCGGGTAGGTCGGACCATGTCCAGGCGGTGGCACTCCAGTGCCGGTAACGCTCGGTGCGCTCCGGGGTGGAAGCGGTTGGTTGTGTCTCCAGGTAGATCCTGCGGATCTGATCGAACAGGTCTGGATTGGCATAGCCCTCGATCATCGGAAGCCCCAGTTCGCCGCCGATGTTGATGTAGCGAACCCGAAGTTTCTCCTTCTCCAAATACCATTCAATTTGAATGCCTGGTGCCCAGACATCCAGCTTGTATTCAATGGCCAGTTCCCGTACGGCCTGGTTGACGAGCCTATGCTCGTAATGGCCATATTCGCCCCAGTTGTTGTGGGTGACAACTCGTTTTGTGTCTGCCTGGAGATAGGGCCGCAGATGCTCCTTGATGCCGGCCACGGTAACGGTGCTCTCCCGGGCGCAGGCATCCGTGAAGATCGAAGCCCAGATATCGCTGTCCACTGTCCCCCAGATGGGGTGCCAACGTTGTTGGTAGTCAAGAGAGGCAGGATAGAGACGAATGACCTCTTCAAACATCGGCGCCGAAGGCGCGGCGGAGAGCAGGCATTGATCCGCCAGAGTCAGAAAGGGAAGCATCCAGAGGATGTCATCATCCTGGTGGGCAAACACCAGTTTCGTTCCGGTCTGGAAGCCGGCAAGTTTCCCGTCTCCCGGTGAGGCTCTTTCGCTTGGCGGCCGGAGTGTGAACGCGGGCATGGACATGGGCTGAAAAAAAGTTCTGACAGGCTACGACATGTTTGTGGTCTCAATCAGCCTTTGTCATGCTAATGTTTGCAGACGGTGGCAATTTTCTGATCGCATTATTTTGCATCCCATTATGTCCGAGCTTTCCGGGGCCCATTCTGTAGCTTCAGGTCGTGCCACCCCCAAGGGCTTGTTCCCGCTTCGAGTCGGCAGGCTGGGGTGGCGTGAGGCTGGCCTTTTGGGTGTGCTGGTCTTTTTCGCGTTGTTTTTCGGTCGCGGCCTGCTGGCAGGATATTCCTATTGGTACGACGAGCTTTTCACGGTGCTGATGTGCAGCATCTCCTGGGAAGAGTTGTATCGACGTTGGATTCTCCCGGACGTCACCCCACCCTTTTATTACTACTTTCTGAAGCCCTGGATCGGCCTTTTTGGTGCTTCTGAGATCTCTACCCGTATCCCCAGTCTTCTGTTTGCGCTGGTTTCGCTGGGTTCGCTCAGTTGGTTTCTGCGTGCCCGCGCGTTTGCCGTACGCCTGTTTGCTTTGCTGCTGATGGGCGGGCTGCCTCTGGTGGCCTATTTTTCTCAGGAAACCCGGCACTACACCCTGGTTCTTCTTCTTTCTTCCTGGGTCACCTTTCTTGCCTTGATGCTGCGGCGTCGATCACAGCCGGATGCTGCTCTGCAACCTGCGGATCCTTCCAGAGCGATCGTTCTTTATTATTTTATCTCGCTATTGCTGGCCCTGACCCATTATTTCGGTCTGCTCTATGTGCTGGCTCTTTCGGCGCTCAACTTCCTGGAGAGGCGCATCGACGGGAGTCGTGTGCGCACCCTGGCGCTGATGGCATCGGTACTGGTCTGGCCCCTGCTCCATGCCCGACTTGGCAAGTTGCTTTCCCATACGGGGGGGAATTTCTGGATCCAGGTGGAGCCTTTCTGGGGCACGCTGCGCAATTTTCTGGAAGCAACCTTCCCTGTGGTGCTGCGCGATGGTCAATTTGTCTGGCCCCTGCTGCTCGCGGCTGCGGTTCTGCTGGTGATCGGTCTCAGGGGCCTGCGGGGCTCGTCCCCCTACCAGGTCCTGGCCCAGGCCGAGGCCCCAGCCCAGACCTGGGATGAAACCAGGTTCCTGGTGCAGTTGGTGGGTCTGGTGTTGGTTGGGATTCTGCTCCTGGATCTGCGAAGCCCCCTTTCCACTACCAGGAATTTCATTGTTCTGGTGCCTCCTGTGGTGCTTGTGATCACAAATCTCTTTGGCTATTTCCTGGGTTCGGTTCGTGGTTCTCGTCTTTGGTCCTCCGTATTTCTGGGGGCTGTTGCTTTGCTGCTCCTGGCGCAGTTGCAGATTTCCTATGAACGTCTTTCCGCCAAGATTGTGCCCAGGCAAAATTGGAAGGACCTGGGTGCCTTTGTAGAAACTACCGGTTTATGTGATCAGGGATGTCAATCCTACGGGGCTGAGCCTGCGTACATTCAATACTATATGAAGCAGGCAAAGCTTGAGCCTCGCACCAGTGAGCAGATCAAGGAATCTGGTTTCCGACTCGATTCAGGTCGTCCATTCCTGGGGTTCCATGATGCTTACCGGGAACTTCCGGCCATCGCCGCCTCCAACCCAGAATGGCAGTGTCTGGAGCCAACTCAAGCTGATGAGGCCGCTGTTTTTGTCTTCCTCCCCCGTGATCGGGAGCTGAAAGATGGGGCCACCACCCTCAAGCCCTGTCAGCCGCCTCAACGGGCTCCCTATTTCTGGACCGGACGCTGAGAGCATGGGAAACATTGCGTGCCAGATCTCGCCCGAAGCCCACGCTTTCTGAGATTCCCCGATCCTCGGGGTAGTAGATCGTGGTATCGGCAATCCAGAGATTCGGCAGGGGTTCCAGGGGCGGCAGCCCTTCCATGAAATGGGTGCCGCATACCGGTTGGGCAAATCGATAGCGACTGCAGTGGCCGGCTATCACGTCGCTTTCCTGCAGGTTGGGCTGAAGCGCTTTCAGGCAAGCGATGGAATCGGCGATGAAGGCTTCATCCGGCCGTTGGTAATCAGGGTGATTCGCAGGCATATAGAACGGCACATAGGTGATGTGGTGGTTCCGTGGCTGGAGATTGCCCATTTCGATCACCCCTGGAATCGCAAATCTGGCGTCGTTCACGTTGGTCCAGAAATTTCCCGTGATCGGCTGCCGCGTCTGTAGAACCACGCAGGCACAGGCCACGGATGGTTGGTCGGCGTAGCTGTGCACGAGTTGTTCAGGAGCTCCCCCCTTTTCCAGCAGGGGTGCCACCAGCGGCAGGGGCACCGTGGAAATCACCGCATCAAAGCTCTCTACGCCCGCCGGCGTGCTTACCCGGACCATGCCCTGGCCGGTGGCCGTGAGGGCGCTGACGGGGGAGGAGGTGCGGATGCTGCCACCGAGGCGGGTGATTTCCGCGGCCAGGGCATCGATCCAGCGCTGGGAACCCCCTTCGAGATAGCCGAGGGTTTCCTTCAGGCCCCTGCGGGAGAGGCCGATGCGGCGGATGCGGCTCCAGATCCAGGCGGCGGAAATGGTCTCGGAGTGTTCGTAGAACTTGTAGCTGAACAGCTTTTCCCACAGCACCGCATAGCCCTTCGGTCCCAGCCAGCGACGCAACCACTGGGTGGCGGCCCGTTCATCGAGGGGGCGCCAGTTGCGGAGGGTGAGGCAGCGGGCCGCGTGCAGCAGGTAGCGGATGCGGGTGAGCAGGGGCAGCGGACGGAACCCCAGCACCGCCCCGGCCGATCCCCACGGGTAGAGCCGGCCGTTGTAATAGAACCCCATCCGGGTCTGGCGCCAGCGCATGTCCTCGGCGAGGCCGAGTTCGCCCAGGAGTTCAAAGAAGGCTTGATCGCTCAGGCAGTGGAAGTGGTAGTACCGTTCCAGTGGCACCCCCGCGAAGTTGAAGCTGGCAGCCATGCCGCCGAGCCGGTCATCGGCCTCCAGCAGAACCGGCGCATGGCCCAGCCGACCCAGCTCGTAGGCGACGGCCATGCCCATCGGACCGCCGCCGATGACCGCAATCCTCGGTGAGTGGAGCATCGTTTCAGATTTCAAGGCGCCGAGCCAGATCCGAGCTGAACACGCCACGTGGATCCAGCCGCTGGCGTTGCTCCCGCCAGCGGGGCAGCCCTGGATAGCTGCGGGCGAACATGGCGGCGGACTGGCGGGAATCCTTGGCCAGGTAGAGCCTGCCCCCGGCTGCCGCTACCTCCTGATCCAGCTGGTCGAGCACCTGCAGCAGTCCTGGTACCGCCGCCGGCACGTCGGCGGCCAGGGTCCAGCCGGCCTGGGGAAAGGAGAGGGGCCCAGAGTTTCCAGCACCGAACCGCTTGAGCACCGTCAGAAAACTGGGCGCCCCCACCTTACGCAGGGCGGCGAGGGTTTCCGGCACCAGCTCGGCGGCCCCATCGGGCACGGCGAACTGGTATTGCAGGAAGCCGGCGGGACCGTAGATCCGGTTCCAGTCGCTGACGCCGTCGAGGGGGTGAAAGTAGGGGCCGATGGCCTGCAGTTCGCCCACCCGGTGCTTCGGGGCCTTGCGGTACCAGGTTTCGTTGAAGGCTCGTACGGTCCAGGTGTTCAGCAATCCCCCCGGCAGGAAGGGAGGGGCACTGGCGAGGGCACGGGGGTCGTAGGCCAGGGGATCCTCCCTGGATTCCAGCTGCTCCAGGCGCGCATGGTCTCCCCTGGTGAGCACGCCCCGGCCGGCGGGGTGGAGGCTGTCCACCCAGGCCACGCTGTAGCGGTAGCGGTCGTCCCCGCTCACCATCTCCGCCATCAGGCTGTCGAGATCGCCGTGGCGATCGGTGTCCACACTGATCAGGGAGGTCTGGATCGGGATCAGCGAGAAGGTGGCCTCGAGGATCACGCCGGTCAGGCCCATGCCTCCGGCCGTCGCCCAGAAGGCAGCGGCCTGCGCAGGGTCCCCATCCGGTCGCAGTTCCACCAGCTCTCCGGAGCCATCCACCAGCAGCAACCGGCGCACGTGGTTGGCAAAGCTGCCTTCGCCATGGTGGTTCTTGCCGTGTACATCGGCGGCGATGGCTCCGCCTACGGTCACATTGCGGGTGCCAGGGGTCACGGGCAGGAAGAACCCGGCAGGCACGATCACCTTGAGGATCGCGTCGAGGCTGGCACCGCCGCCCGCGGTCAGGGTGCCGCTGCCGGGATCCAGCTCGATCCGGTCGAAGGCGGCGAGGTCGATCACGCCGCGTCCGCCACACTGAGCGGCATCGCCATAGGCGCGTCCGAGGCCACGGCTGATCAGGCTGGCGGGTGCGGCGCTCGCCACCAGCTGCTGGATTTCCCCGGCGCTTTCGGGCGCATAGACGGTGGCCTCGGAAGGTCGGGTTCGGCCCCAGCCGCTGAGGGTCTGAAGTCGGGAAGGTGTGGAGAGGGTCACGGTTGCCGAAGCAGGGCTGGGCTCGATGGGGTCGCTGGGCGTGGGGTCAGGGCAGCCAGCCGAGACGGTGGCTGATTCCCACCCCGCAGAGGGTGACCAACCAGCCGAGCAGCACCAGGTGGATGCCCTGATCGCCCAGCAGGATCTCCTCTGGTTTTTCGGTGGTCTGCTCTGGATCGAGGAGGGACCGGCGTTCCGCTTCCTCCGGATCACTCAGCAACTGATAGCGGAAGATGCCCACCAGCACAAACGGCACGGTGAGGAGCATCCAGCTGGTGGAGGCTCCATTGAGGCCCGGTCCGGAACTCCAGAGGGCGTAGGCCATGAAGGCGCTGCTGGAGACCAGGGATTCCAGTCGTTGGAGCAGGGGCAGGGAGTAGCGCTGCAGCACCCGGCGGGTGACCACTCCCCGATCCAGGGAGACCCGCAGTTCGGCCTTGCGTTTCTCCACCGCCAGGAAGAGGGCCAGCAGGCCGATGCAGAGCAGGAACCAGGGGGAGTTCCCCAGCCCGGTGGCCACCAGGCCCGCCAGGGCCCGCAGCAGGAAGCCGGAGGCGATGCAGAAGAGGTCGAGCAGGGGTTCGCGTTTGAGACGCAGGCAGTAGGCCAGCTGGATCAGGGCGTAGGCCAGGATCACCCCGCTCAGGGTGGGACTGACGCTCAGGGCCAGGCTGAGACTGCCCCCGCAGAGGATCACCGCAGCGACCAGGGCCAGGCCCACCGGCAACTGCCCCGAGGCGATCGGGCGCCGGCATTTGCTGGGATGGGCCCGGTCGGCTTCCACGTCGAGGACGTCATTGACCAGATAGATGGCGCTGGAAATCAGGCAGAAGCTGATCAGCGCCACAGTGGAATGGAGCCAGATCTGGGGATCTCCCTGGAAGCTGAACAGAGCGGAGGCGTAGACGAGAAGATTCTTGGTCCACTGTCTGGGACGACACGCTGCGATCAGGCTGCCGAGCAGCTTGTAGGGGCTTCGCTGCATCGGCCGCTGGGTTGGAAGGCTCCAGGATGGAGGGACTATACAGGCGTTCTGCGCGGGATCCGCAGGGATCGGGATAGCAAAAACCCTGCCATTTCTGGCAGGGTTGATCGATGGTTTGAATGCGCGAATCAGGTCAGAATGTGTGTGATTCCGGTCTGGATTCAGCCGAGCGCCTTCGCTTTTGCCACCACGTTCTCCACCGTGAAGCCGAACTTCTCCAGGCACACGGGGCCGGGAGCCGAGGCGCCAAAGCGGTCGATCGACACGCTGTCGCCATCAAAGCCGGTGTACTTGTGCCAACCGAAGGAACTGGAGGCTTCCACCACCAGGCGCTTGCGGCAGGCGGCAGGCAGCACGCTCTCGCGATAGGCGGCGTCCTGCTCTTCGAACAGCTCCACACAGGGCATCGACACCACCCGCACGTTGTGCCCTTCGGCGCGCAGCTGGGCAGCGGCCTTGGTGCACAGCTCAAGCTCGGTGCCGGTGCCGATCAGGATCCGATCGGGGGTGCCGTTGCTGTCCTCCACGATGTAGCCACCCCTGGCCACGGCAGCGGCGCTGGAGTTGGCCTGGTTGGCCATGGCCTGGCGGCTCAGGATCAGCACGGTGGGGCGCTTGCGGTTGGCCACGGCCACCTGGTAGGCACCGCTGGTCTCGTTGCCGTCGCCGGGGCGGATCACCAGCATGTTGGGGATCGAGCGCAGGCTGGCCAGGGTCTCGATCGGCTGGTGGGTGGGGCCGTCTTCACCCAGACCGATGGAGTCGTGGGTGAGCACGTAGATCACGCCGAGTTCGCTCAGGGCCGAGAGACGCATGGCGCCCACCATGTAGCCGGCGAACACGGCGAAGGTGCCGCCGTAGGGGATCAGGCCGCTGCCGTGATATGCGAGGCCATTGAGGATGGCGGCCATGGCGTGCTCACGCACGCCGAAGTGCAGGTAGCGGTTGGCTTCGGCACCCTTCTGGAACCCCTTCTCGCCCTTGATGTCGGTGAGGTTGGAGTGGGTGAGGTCGGCCGAGCCGCCGATCAGTTCGGGCAGGTTGGGGCCGATGGCGTTCAGGCAGTTGTAGGAGTGCTGACGGGTGGCCAGACCCTTGTCCTCAGCGCCGTAGGCCGGCAGGCTGGCATCCCAGCCCTGGGGCAGTTCGCCGCGCAGCTGGCGTTCGAACGCATCGGCTTCGGCGGGATAGTTGGCGCGGTAGGCGGCCAGGGTGTTGTTCCAGGCGGCTTCGGCGGCTTCACCGCGGCTGATCGCCTGACGCCAGTGGTCGTAGGACTCCTGGGGCACTTCGAAGGCGCCGTAGGGCCAGTCGAGGGCTTTACGGGTCAGCTCGGCTTCCTCGGCGCCGAGGGCGGCACCATGCACCCCGGCGGTGTTGGCTTTGTTGGGGGAGCCGTAGCCGATCGTGGTGGTGACCTTGATCATCGAGGGCCGGTCGGTGACCGCCTTGGCCTCCTCGATGGCACGGGCGATGGCGGCCACATCGGTGTTGCCGTCGGGCACGTGGATGGTGTGCCAGCCGTAGGCCTCGTAGCGCTTGAGCACATCTTCCGTGAAGGAAACATTGGTGTTTCCGTCGATGGTGATGTGGTTGTCGTCGTAGAGGGCGATCAGCTTGCCCAGGCCCAGGTGGCCGGCCAGGGAGGCGGCTTCACTGCTCACCCCTTCCTGGTGGCAGCCGTCGCCCATGATCACGTAGGTGTAGTGATCAACGATCTTGCAGTCGGGCTTGTTGAAGCGGGCCGCCAGATGGGCTTCGGCCATGGCCAGACCCACGGCATTGGAGATGCCCTGACCGAGCGGGCCGGTGGTGACTTCCACGCCCGGGGTCTCAAAGGTTTCGGGGTGACCGGGGGTGCGGCTGCCCCATTGGCGGAACTGCTTGATGTCGTCGATGGTCACCGAGTCGTAGCCGGTGAGGTGCAGCAGCGCGTAGAGCAGCATGCAGCCGTGGCCGGCGGAGAGCACGAAGCGATCCCGGTTGAACCACTGGGGGTTCTTGGGGTTGTGCCGCAGCGACTTGTCCCAGAGGGCGAAGGCCATGGGGGCGCAACCCATCGGCAGCCCCGGGTGGCCGGAATTCGACTTGTTGATCGCGTCGACCGCCAGGAAGCGGATGCTGTTGATGCAGAGGGTTTCGACCGAGGTGGTGGGGGCGGCGACCATGGCGTTGTCTGGGTAAGGGCTAAGGGATCAATCGGGGGGTTCCCGTGGATGGGGCCGAGCTTGAGGGCGCAGCCGCGGGAGCGGCGTGCTCCCGCCGCAGCTACGTCATCCGGCGGAACGCGAGGCAGACATTGTGACCGCCGAACCCGAAGGAATTGGAGAGCACGACGTTCACGGCGTGTTCGCGGGCCTGGTTGGGCACCACATCCAGATCACAGGCGGGATCGGGAGTGCTGTAGTTGATCGTAGGGGGCACGAGGTTGTGGCCGATCGCCAGAACGGAGGCCATGGCTTCAATGCCGCCGCTTCCGCCCAGCAGATGGCCGGTCATCGACTTGGTGGAGCTCACAGGGGTGCGGTAAGCCTTCTCCCCCAGAGCTGCCTTGATGGCAGCGGTTTCGTTGCTGTCGTTGGCCTGGGTGCTCGTGCCGTGGGCATTCACGTAATCCACGGCATCGGGCTCCAGTCGGGCGTCTGCCAGGGCCAGCCGCATGGCTTCGGCCCCGCCCACCCCTCCTGGAGAAGGGGCGGTG
>JBKDOV010000100.1:0-6407 GCA_046342815.1 Cyanobacteriota bacterium | reverse complement strand
CCTGATCACCTTGTTGTTGTCGGTGGCGGGTGCCAGTGCCCCGCCTGTAGGGCCTGGTCTTGGCCCCGATGCCCCCGGGGATCTGCTGTATCGCT
This sequence comes from Cyanobacteriota bacterium, assembly GCA_046342815.1. GTDB lineage: Bacteria > Cyanobacteriota > Cyanobacteriia > PCC-6307 > Cyanobiaceae > Cyanobium. The sequence goes on along the minus strand of JBKDOV010000100.1, from coordinate 6,312 downwards.
TTGAAGCACCGGAGCTCAAGGCGGCCAATCACCGGCTCGATGGCGTGCTTTGGCCGCGAGGCAGTGAAGGCGGGACCCCCGATCAGCCGGTGGTGTTGCTGGAGGTGCAGATGCACAGCAAGCCAGGTTTCCATCACCGGCTGGCTGCCCAGAGCTATCGGTTTGTTCAGCAGCACCCAGAGGTGGAGCACCTGGTTGTTCTGGTAGTGGTGCCGCATCGGCGCCTCAGGCTTGGCCCCGCAAGGTTGCCGCGCCTTCTGCAGGTGTTCCTCGGCGAGGTGGTCTGGCTGAGCCTGGAAGAGCTGAGCCAGCAGCCGGATCTCGATCCACTGCTCAATCTGCTCACGCTGCCAGTGCGCCCAGAAGCCGAGCTGGGCAGCTGCACACAGCAGATCGTGGGGCACCGCCCCGATCTCGTTTCAGCCGTTCTGCCTATTCTGTTTGAGCGGTTTCCCACCTTCACCCCCGAGGAGATCATGGTGATCGCAGGCTTCCCCACTGACCAGCTGCGCCACACTCGCGCCGTTCAGATGCTGCTGGAAGAAGGGCGCCAGGAAGGCGAGGCTCTTGGGGAGGCCCGGGGTGAAGCTCGCGGCCGTGCCCTTGGCGAGGCCTCCGTGACCCTTCGCCTGCTCAGTCGCCGTTGTGGCCTCCTGAACGAAGCCACCACCGCCCGTATTCAGGCGCTGCCGCTGGAGCAGCTGGAGGCGCTGGCGGAGGCCCTGCTCGATTTCACCGGCGCCGCCGACCTGGCGGCCTGGCTGGCCGAGCACGCCGGCTGAAGACTCGCGCGTCCGTGGAATCACCGATGCGCCACGGTCAGTACAGGCGTACTATTGGCTGATTGGGCTGGCGGTCGGGGGTTGTCCCGTGAAAACGGACCACTGGTTCTACGGCCTGTTCCAGAGCGCGCCTGACCTGATCACCCTGCTGCTGCCGGTGGCGGGGCCAGATCTTGGACCCGATGCCCCCGGGGATCTGCTGTATCGCTTTGAAGCACCGGAGCTCAAGGCGGCCAACCACCGGCTCGATGGCGTGCTTTGGCCTCGCGGCTGTGAAGGCGGGACCCTCGATCAGCCCGTGGTGTTGCTGGAGGTGCAGATGCACGGAAAGGCGGGGTTCAAGCATCGGCTGGCTGCTCAAAGCTTTCGGTTCCTGCAACAGCACCCGCAGGTGCAACACCTTGAGGTGGTTGTGCTGGTTCCGCACCGGCGCCTGAGGCTGGGTCCGGACTTGCTGCCGCATCAGCTGCAGGTGTTTCTTGGAGGTGTGCACTGGCTGAGCCTGGATGAGCTCGGCCACCGGCCAGGCCTGCATCCGCTGCTGAGCCTGCTGACCCTTCCGGTGCGGCCGGAGGCCGAGATACCGGCTGCTACTCAGCAGGTCCTGGCGCACCGCCCGGAGCTGCTGGACACCGTTCTCGCTATCGTTGTTGAACGGTTTCCCCATCTCACTCGCGAGGAAATCATGGTCTTGATCAACCTCCCCACAGCCCATCTGCGCCACACGCGCGCCGCCCAGGAGTGGATCGAAGAAGGGCGCCAGGAGGGCGAAGCCCGGGGCGAGGCCCGTGGTGAGGCCAAGGTGACCCTTCGCCAGCTCAACCGCCGTTGCGGCCCCCTGAACGAAGCCACCACCGCCCGGATTCAGGCGCTGCCGCTGGAGCAGCTGGAAGCTCTGGCGGAAGCCCTGCTCGATTTCACCGGTGCCGCCGACCTGGCGGCGTGGCTGGCGGAGCAACCCGGCTGAGAGGCAATTCAGGGTTGCTGCTCCTCCACGGCCCTGATCATTTCGGCGCTGTGGCAGCCGCTGCCAAGTGCCCGCTGGATGGCGGTGTAGTGGTACGGCCGGGGCGTGCGCCAACCGCTGCCGTAGAGCCCCTCCACCACGTGTTCTGGCTCCCTGGGCAGCACGCACGCCAGCCCCCCCAGCCCGGTGTTCTGCAGCGGCAGCAGTCGATCCAGCCTGGTGCTCCAGATCTTGGTGCCCCAGATGGTCACCTCCTCTCCCCTCGCGGTGGCCACGAACAGGTCAAACCACACCCCCCGGTGCTCCACATGCCGGTGGAAGCGGTAAACCCCAGCCGTGCGATGGCCCAGTTGCTGCAGCCGTTGTTCCAGGGCTGCCATCGCCTGCTCCGGCGTTTCCTCGGCCGCCACCGGCACCACCGCCACCGCATCGATGTCGTCGTCATGGGCCAGCAGGTCGCCCTCGCGCACCAACCCCAGCAGCGTTCCGAAGGTGTGGAAGCAGGGAATGCCCGCTGCCTGCCAGCACTGCAGTGCCTCGCTGCTGATCGCCATCGCTCGCTGCTTCTCCTCCTGGCTCCAGAAGCGATACGTGCGCTGCGGGCCGTGCTGGGTCAATTCCAGCTGGCGCGGCGCCAGCCAGCGCTGGTTCACTCCCGCCATCAGCGCGCTCAGCAGCATGAGCCCATAGCGCCGCGCCAGCAGGGCGAGCACCGCGGCGGCGCTGCCGGTCGCCGTGCTGGTGTCCTCGCAAGGGGCCAGCACCTGGCCCAGCAGTCGCAGATCCCTTCTCAGGGCCTGGCGCAACAGCTCCGGCGGCGCCACCGCGCTGCCATCCCAGGGGCGGCCCTGGTCCAGTTGCTCCAGCAGCCACGTCCAGCCCCTTCCTGCTGGCCCAGTGGCTCCCTCTCCTGCCTGCAGGGCCTCCTCCAGGCAGTTCTGCAGACCCGTTTCGGCAGCGCTCAGCCGCAGCCGCGCCAGCGTGCATTGCCCCGCCTCGATGCGCACCATCACCTGCAGCTCCGGCCCTGGGCAGGGGCCCTCCAGCAGCAGGCGAAAGCCCAGCGGCGCAGTCTGCGCCTGCAGCCCATGGGCCGCGTTCACATCCTTACGCTCCACCCCCAGCGCCTCGCCTCCCAGCCGCTGCCCCTGGCTGTGCAGCTCCACCTGGGCGGGCCGCACCTGGCCTTCGCCATCGATCCAGAACGCCCAGCCCTCCACCCGCAGGTTGCCCTCCACCAGCAGCCCCCCCGCCACCGGGGCATCCAGGTGAGCCATCAGCACCACCGGCGCGCTCCAGTGCGCCACACCCCCCAGCCGCTCCATCCGCCAGGCCTGCAGGTTCGCGTCCATCAGCGCCGCTCCGCCTTCAGCACGCCCAACTGCGCCAGGCCCGGTTGCTCCGGCTGCCAGCTATCCGGCGGCGTCAGCCAGTGTTGGGGTGTGGCGCTGGCCAGGATCCGCGGCCGCCAGCCCTGCTCCCCCGCCGGTTCCAGATAGCCGCTGCCCACCCACGGCTGCAACGTGGAGGTATGGCAGCTGCTCAGGTGCAGCTGCGGGCCCCGGCCCCGTCGATGGGAGAGCTGGATGCGGCCCTCGCCCCGGTTGAACGCCCGCCGCGGTTCCAGGCTCTCCAGGGCCCAGCAGCCCAGGGCTGCCTCCTCCACCCGCGCTGCCCAGTCCTCCGGCGACAGCCCCCGCAGATCCTCCACACCCTCGGGCAGCAGGTTGCGCGCGGCGCTGGCCAGCCGATCCTCCCGATCCTTCAGACCCTTTCGCCACTGCGGTCGCAGTTCTTCGATGCGCTGCTGCAGCACCGGCAGGACCCCCTCCGCACCACCACAGCGCCCCTTCAGATCCACCAGCTGCAGCGTCACCCCCGGCCGGGACGCCCAGCGGCACAGCGGCTCCAGGGCCTGCACATAGGTGCGTTGCTGCTCCTCCGGCAGGTTGTTGATCCACCCCAGCACCCCCGAGCAGTAGCTCAGGCTGATCTCCACCCCCGGCCGATGCCACGCCTGCAGCCGCTGTCCGTAGCTGCGCAGGTGCTCCAGCCAGAACACCTCGGCCCAGTTGGGCCAGGGCGCCGAGGCCTGGCGCCAGCCCTTGTAGCCCCCAAACGGCACGCTGAAGCGGATCGGACGCTGCTCCCGCACCGCGGCGGCCAGCTTCTCCTGCAGATCAACGGCCGACGCAGCATCGAGGGCGCTGCGCCGCCATGGCCGTGCCGTGGCCAGCTGCAGCAGCTGCGCCACCGTGGGCTCACCCATCCGCCTGCACCAGCGGCGATTCGCGCCACAGCTGCCGTGGCCGGGGGAAGCGGTGGATTGTGGGATCCGGCCCCAGGCCCAGGTGCGGTTCGATCGCCCGATAAGCCGCACCGATCGCTTCCACTCGCGCCAGCAGCAGCGGATAGCGTTGCTCCAGCCCAGGATCCAGCTGCAGCCCGTGGCGGCGCAGATCGCGGAAGTAAGGCAGTGGGTCGTCGTGGCGGAAGCGCTGCAGCCAGGCCTGGGGATGCAGCAGCCGGTAGGCCATCTTCCGCCCCCCGAAGCGCAGCCAGCGCACCAGCAGCGCCAGCGCTGCCCGTTCCGCCACCACTCCATGGCGGTCCGGCAACAGCGAAAACGACGCCGCAGTGAACGGGCCGTAGGGCAGGGTGCGCCGGTGCGCCAGCAGGCTGATCGGATCGTCTTCCGGCAGCGTGAGGTGCAGCAGGGAGCTGAAGTCCACATCGCGCAGCGACAGCTGCCGCCACTGCGCCAGCGGCCTTTCCTGCAGCTGTCGCCGCAGCCAGGCCAGCCGCTCCGCCTCGCTGTGCTGCGGCTCCAGCTCCGGGATCAGCACCAGCACGTTCTTGCTGGTGGCATCGCGGAAGGGCAGGCAGGCCCACCCGCGCCAGCTGTGGCTGAGCTGGCGCAGCTCCTGGCGCAGCGCCGGCTCCAGCTCGGGCAGCGCCAGCAGCCGGCTCAGCAGTGCCACCAGGCCCGCCAGCTTGCGGCCCAGGGGATAGGGATGCAGTCCCGCCGGCCCCTCCCAGCCATCCAGATGGCGCTGCAGCCGCTCCAGCCGCTGGCGGCTGCGCTCCAGCTGCAGGGCGATCACCTCCCGGGCCATGGCCGCACCGTTCGCCTCCCCCTCCCACCCCAGCTGCTCCAACAGCCGGATCAGGTCGTAGAGCCGGATGCCTCGCAGGGGCTCCAGCCACAGGTGGCGCCCCTGCTGGCCGAGCAGGGCCGGCGCCAGCGGATCCGGTTGTCCATCGGCCAACGTGCCCTGCTCCTGGGCCAGGTGGCGCAGGGCGGCGGCCTCCTGTTCGGCCCGCCAGCTGCTCAGGCAGTCCTTGCGGAAGCTGGTGCTGCCGCTCGCCACCCCCTGCCAGTTGCGCTCGTCCTTGCTCAGGTCGCGCCGGAAGAACTGCAGGTCGCGTTCGCTGATCTGCAGGCGGAAGCAGCTTGGCTGCTGGGGGGCCGGCCTCATCGAATCCGCAACACCGACAAGTGCGTCAACTCAGTGGCTGCAGCTGCTGGCGAGCCTGAATCCATGCATCCAGCGTATCCACATCAAAGATGCCGCTGGTCTGCAGCTTCAACGCCTGGAACGTTGGCGGCCGCTGCTCCTGCAGCAGGGCGTGGAGCAGCTGCCACTGGCTCCAGCCCCGTCTGGCTGGATCGCGGCAGGCTGCCGACAGCACCGGCCCCAGCTCCGCCGGCCAGGCCACCGCCGGCAGCATCCGCCACGGCCAGGGCTGCCCCACGCCAGGCCCCAGGGCGATCACCCGCCCCGCCGCATCGAGCTGCACCCCCACCTCCACCGCACGCTGCTGGTTCGCCACCGGCTCCACCAGCAGCAGGGGAGTGTGGGTCAGGGGTTGGGCCAGCAGGCACTCCAGCACCCCACTGGGGTAGTGGGTGTCGCCATGCAGCACCCAGCAGGGCGGCGAGGCCGGCGGCCACTCCTGCAGTGCCGCCACCAGGCTGTGCAGCGGCCCGCAGGAGCCGCTGCACAGCCACCCGCCGCAGCTGGATCGGCGCCTCCAGCCCTTGCACCATGGCCTCGATCGCCGCTGCCGCCGTGCCAGCCACCACCACCGTGAGCTGATCCGCCGGTAACTGCAGATCCTCCAGCAGCGACCGCAGCAACAGCTCCAGCATTCCCCGCCCCCGGCCCCGCCCCCGCCGCACCGGCGCCAGCAGTTTAGGCACCGGCCCCGCGACTCGCGTGGCTCGCCCGGCCGCCAGGATCACCACCTGCCAGGCCGGTGGCGGCTCGATCCACTGCGCTGCGCTGTTGATGCTGGCCCAGCCTTGCTGTTCCGTCACTGGGCTGCAGCGTGATGCTCCCAGTAGAGCCCGCGAAAACACCGATGCGGCAAGGATGGTACAAGCGTACTTTGAATGGATCGCACTAGCACCCCGAGCTTGAGCCGTGAAAACGGACCACTGGTTCTATGGCTTGTTCCAGAGCGCGCCGGACCTGATCACCTTGTTGTTGTCGGTGGCGGGTGCCAGTGCCCCGCCTGTAGGGCCTGGTCTTGGCCCCGATGCCCCCGGGGATCTGCTGT
>JBKDOV010000099.1:0-18638 GCA_046342815.1 Cyanobacteriota bacterium | reverse complement strand
GAGTCCGTCGTCCAGGGGACGACAACCCACGGCCCGATCGTCAACGTAGGCAGAGGCGAGCGGTTTGCCCACCCCTGTGGCGATCTCCCGGTAGGCGAAGCCGTGCTGATCCAGCCAGTCGCGGATGCGCGCCTCCGCCTTGCGCACCGCCGCTTCCGGCCGGTCGCCGCCCAGCGTCAGCCGGGCGGTGAAGATCACGATGTCCGCCTGCTCGGAAAGGGCGCGGGTGAACTCCACGGCTCCGTCCACCGGATCGCCCAGATCATCGGCACCACGGCCGTAGGTGCGGTCGGCCAGCACGCCGTCGAGATCCACGCACACCCGCGGTCGCCCCTGGCGCTCGAACCGCCGCTTGCGGGCCGCCGCCGAACGCACCGGCTCCTTGGCATCTGCCCCCGCCCCCGCCGCCCCCGCCGCCCCCGCTGCCGCCGCCCCCGCCGCCGCCGGGATCGCTTCGCTGGCCGGTGGTGGCGGCCCCGGCAGGTTCTGCAACATCGCATCGATGGCGGCGTGGCCATCGAGCCAGGGATCGCTCAACCATTCATCGCCACTCCACAGCCTCGAGTAATGGGGCCGGGTGTGGTGCATGCCCGGCAGGCGGAACCACGACCCGAGCGAGCCCGGTTTGGGCTTCTTGGGGAAGATCTCCGGCTCCTCCTCCAGGTGGTTGGGCTCCCAGGTCTCGGCGATCCCTTTCACCAGCCCGTACACATCCGCCGTGGGGGCAGGCTCGGCGAACAGCACCCAGAGGTGATACCCGCCGGCGCCGCTCGAATCGAACAGCATCGGTTCGTAGCCGAGCTGCTGGAACTGGCGCCACCACTGCAGGGCTCCCACCAGATTCCGCCGTGCCCGCTCCTCCGCTCCCACCGCCTCGAGGTCGTGGTTGTCGATGTCGATGGCGAGCCAGCGGCTGGTGCCCTCCGCACTGCTGGCGTGCAGGCCGATCAGCTGGGGGCGATGGTGACGCCGGCTGGCGAAATGGCGACTCAGCTTGTCGAGGGTGACCATGTCCTCGCCATCGCGCATCGAGGGCACCGGCAGGGTCATGGCCTTGTAACTGCGTCCCGCCTCCCGGGCTTCATGGGGGGCCAGCAGGGCGTACTGCCCCCATACATCCCGGCGATTCACGAGGCGTTGCATCGCCCACTCGCCCAGCTCCCGCGATCGGGCATGCCACTCCTCCCCGAGGATCTCGTCACGGGCGGTCATCCGGGGGCGCAGGCCTCACACCTCCCTTTGTTAGCCGTTCCCTCGGCGTTTCAGCATCTCCAGGTCTTCGCAGTAGGGCAGCCGGCCCATCTCGGCGGCGCTCTCCACCGGCCGGCGGTAATGGCGCTGGAGGGCCTGGATCTGCAGGGTGATGCTGCACTGGGCCGCCATCCAGCGCAGCAGCGGCTGGCGTTGCTCCGGCATCGCACCGAGCGCTTCCGAGCGCCGCAGCAGCACCCCCAGCTCGTTGGCCCACAGCGACAGCGTCACCGGATCGTCCTGAACCGTGCCGCGGCTGAGGGCCGCCTGGTCCCAGGCCGTGCGGCGATCGGGGCGGAACAGCACCACCATCGCCAGCGCCAGGGCCAGCGTCGTCGCCACGGCGAGCCAGAGCCGGCGCCGCAGCCGGGCGGGTGTGGTGTGGCTCGGGCGGAGCGGATCCGGCACGGGAAGTGCGGCTCACGGTTCACCGGTCAGGCTGGCATTGATCCGGTCCCCTCCCCGTGCTGCGCTTCGCCACCGAACTGCTGCCCGCTCTGCTGGTGGGCCTGCTGCTGGGCCACCGCTATCCGGGGTTGCCGGCGCGGCTGGCGCCGCCCTTGATCCGCTGGGGCGTGCCGATCAGCCTCGTGGGTCTGCTGCTGCGCTCCGGCCTGCAGCGCGAACTGCTGGTGGCCGCTGCGATGCCGCTGCTGGCCACGGGGCTGGGCCTGGGGTTGCTGAGGCGCTGGCCTGCCCTGCGGCGGCGCATCAGCTCCGGCACCCTGCAGCTGGGCTGCCTCACCGGCAACACCGCCTACTGGGGCCTGCCGGTGGCGATCGCCCTGTTGCCTGCCCCTGCCCTCTCCCACGTGATCGCCTACGACCTCGTGGGCACCCTGATCACCTGGAGCCTCGGGCCCCTGCTGGTGCAGGGGATCCCGGCCCGGCCGGCCTCGATCCTGGCGGGCCTGCGCAGCAGTCCCGCCAGCCGCGGTCTGGTGATTGCCCTGCTGCTGCAGCTCACCCCCTGGAGCGGGGCGATCGCCGGCTGGTTGTGGTGGCCTTCGCGGCGGGTGATCCTGCTGGCCCTTTCGGTGGCGGGCATGCGGCTGGGGGGGATGCTGCAGGCAAGGAAGCAGGGCCTGGCCCTCGTCAACGGGGTGGGGGCCGCCCTGTGGGGCAAGGTGCTGGTGCTGCCGGCCGGGATGCTGCTGCTGGCCCTCGCGTTGCAGCTGCCGGTGCTGGTGCGGAATGCCGTGGTGCTGCAGGCCGCCGCCCCCACGGCGATCTCGGTGCTGCTGCTGGCGGAGGCCAGCGGCCGCGATGGGGAGCAGGCCGCCAGCCTGGTGCTGTGGAGCACCCTGATCGGCCTGGTGAGCGTGCCGCTCTGGTGGATGCTGCTCTCCAGGCTCGGGCCCGCCTGAGCCCCGGGCGGGGGCGGGAATTCGCCCCTCTCGGCAAGCCCCCGATGGCCGCGCCTGCGCCAGGCTGGGGCCCGATCTTTTCGTGTGCGCGTGACTCAGGCTCCAGGCAGCCTCCGCCAACGGCTGCGCAGCGGCTTCTGGTTGCCGTTGCTGATCCTCGCCATCCCCTGGACCCAGGAGCTGATCGATCAGCTCTTCTTCGGCGGGCAATGGAACCTGCCGATGGTTCCGGGGGGATCCTTCCTTGGCGTGCTCACCGCCCCCTTCAGCCACGGCGGCTTCGGGCATCTGATCAGCAACAGCTTCTGGTTTCTGCCCCTCTCCTGGCTGGTGCTCGCCAAGAGCCAACGCGACTACCTCGCCGTCTGGGTCGGGGTGATGCTGGCGGCCGTGCCCGTGTGGCTGTTCTGGCATACCGCCAGCCACGGTCTCTCCGGTGTGGTCTACGGCCTGCTGGGGTATCTGCTGTTGATCGGTTGGCTGGAGCGGCGTCCGCTTTCGATCCTGCTTTCGGTGGTGGCGCTGGTGAGCTACGGCGGCCTGCTGCCCAGCCTGCTGCCGCTGCTCAGCCCACCGGGGGTGAGCTGGATCGGCCATGCCTCCGGCTTCCTGGGCGGAGTGATCGCTGCCCTGGCGATCCACCGGGAATAGCGCCATGGCCCCGCTGCCCGCGCCGCTGCCCGCCTCGCTTCCTGCTCCGCCCCTGCCCTTGGCGGTGCCCGGGGCGGCCATGGTCCAGCTGCGGGGCACGCCGCTCTCCGGCGGACGTCTTGAGGGCGGCACCACCCAGCCGCTGGAGCGGGCCAGCGGCGGCGACACGCCGGTGCTGAGCTTCCGCACCGCCCTTGGCCCGGTGCGGCTGCTGCTCGATACCGGCGCCTCCTCCTCCCTGATTACGCCGGCCCTGGCCGCCCGGCTGCGGCTGCCGGCCACCGCCCTCGATTCTTCCCGGTTCGAGCTGGCCGGTGGCGGCGAAGGCTGCGCCGCCCTGAAGCCGCTGCGCACGCGGCTGCCCGTGCTCGAAATGGGCGATGCCGCCAGCGGCCGGCTGCAGCTGGTGGGCCTGGAGGCCCTGGTGCTGCCGGTGGCCGCCCTGCCGCCAGGGGTGGAGGGGGTGCTGGGGGCCCCCAGCCTGCGGCAACTGCCGATCCGGATCGAACCGGCCGCCAACCGGCTGGCCCTCGGCCCTCCCGCCCTGCTGCCCCCCTTGCCTGCCGGCCCCACCCCCCAGCGGCTGCCGTTGCGCTGGCAGCGCGGCGTGCCCCTGCTGCGGCTCCAGCCCCAGGACGGCGGCGCCAGCGTCGAGGCCCTGGCGGACACCGGGGCCGAAGGGGTCTTCCTTTCGCCCGCCCTGGCCGCCAGGCTGGAGCCCCGCGGGCCGGCCGAGGCCCTGCGGCTGGTGGGCTTCTGCGGCGAACAGCGGGTGGTGCGTCAGCCGTTCAGCGGCCTGGCCCTGGTGGGGGCGCGGCCAGGCCGCGGGCCGATCGAGGGGATCCTCACCGTCAATCCGATCTTCCGCCAGCTGGGGGTGGAGGCGATCGTGGGGCAGGAGTTGCTGCGGGATGTCACCCAGCTGTGGCGGCTCGACCTCACCCCTCCCCGACTGGAGCTCACGGATAGGCATTCGGCACGAAGAAGCGCTCGCTGAGCGGCGGCCGCTGGTAATCGCCACCCCCCCTGCGCGGCGGCAGCTTGATCGGCTTCGGGGTCATGTCCTCGTAGGGCACCTTGGCCAGCAGGTGGCGGATGCAGTTCAGCCGGGCCCGGCGCTTGTCGTCGGCCTCCACGGTGAACCAGGGCGCCTCGGGGATGTTGGTGTGGGAGAACATCTCATCTTTGGCCCGGGAAAACTCCACCCAGCGGTCGCGGGCCTCCAGATCCATCGGGCTCAGCTTCCAGCGCCTGGCGGGATCATCAATGCGGGAGCGGATCCGGGCCTCCTGCTCCTCATCACTCACGGAAAACCAGTACTTGATCAGGCTGATGCCGCTGCGCACCAGCATCCGCTCGAATTCGGGGGTGGAAACCATGAACTCCTCCACCTCCGCAGGGGTGCAGAACCCCATCACCTTCTCCACTCCGGCCCGGTTGTACCAGCTGCGGTCGAAGAGCACGATTTCGCCGGCGGCCGGGAAATGCTCCACATAGCGCTGGTAGTACCACTGGCTTTTCTCCCGTTCGGAGGGGGTGCCGAGGGCCACCACCTGGCAGCCCCGGGGGTTGAGGGGCTCGGTGATCCGTTTGATCGTGCCGCCCTTGCCGGCCGCATCCCGGCCCTCGAACACCACGATCAGCCGATAGCCCACGTGCTTGATCCAGTACTGCATCTTCACCAGCTCCACCTGCAGCCGGACCAGTTCCTGCTCGTAGAACTTGCGGTCGAGCTTGGGGGGCTGCCCTTCTGATTGGGCGGCGAAGTCATCGAGGATGGGGGAAGGCTGGTAGGCGTCTGTCTGGCTGTTTTTCTTGCCCATGCCTGCGTGCGGTGTCGGCAGCTTCAACTCTGGCTCGGTTACAGAAAAGCCCCCGGCGTTCAAGCCAGGGGCCTCTCCGGAGCAGCCGGGCAAGGGATTGGCGCTCTCTGCCGACGCGAAGGAATCAGCCGCCGGTGATTCCTTTGTAGGAGGGAACCGGATGCGACCCCCTGTCCGTCAACCAAACGCAACAGGGGTTCATAGGGATACAGAGCTGGTGGCTCAGCTGGCCCGCAGGCGGCCCGGGGCCCATTGGTCGATCAGTCGCTCCAGCCGCACCACCTGGTAGCGGCTTTGCTCGTCCGGCTGGCGGCGGTAAACATCACGGAGGCTGGTCAGCTCGGTCTGCATGGAGAGCAGGACGGGGTGGTTTTCGTTCACGGATGGGGGTGCGGTAGGCGCGTGCTACTGGAACTGAGGCTCTGGAACTGAGTCTGAGGAAGGGGGGGGGCGGAGGCGGCGCCGGTCAACCCTCAAACCTTAATCGAATCAAAAGATTTCCGCCAAGGGTGGCCCGGTGGGCTGGGTGGATAAGTTGATCGAGGAGGGAGGGTCCATGGATCTGACGCCGTTCCTGAGCAGCCTTGATGGCGGCAGCCTCGACGCGGCGCTGCTGTCGGTGGAGATCGAGGGGCAGGTGGCGATCGCCATGAAGGGGCGCTTCCTGCTGCGGGCGGTCTGCGAAAGCTTCCAGGACCGTCGCAGGATCGGCTGCGCGGTCACTGAGGAGAGCCTCTGCCTCCAGTACCTCGCCCAGGGCTCCTATGAGCTGCTGCTCTGCACCGACCATCTCGAGCAGGGCAACGGCTACGAACTGGTGCGCAAAGCGCGGGAAGCCTGGCCCGAACTCAAGGTGGTGGTGCTGGCGCTGGCGGATGTGATCCCCGCCGAGTACACCGAAGCCCCCTGGTTGCAGGCGGTGGTGGCGGAAGCCGATGTCGTTGACGACCAGCGGCCGCTGCAGGCCGCCCTGCTGGCGGTGATGGGAAATCACTTCTACCGGAGCCCTTCGCTGCGCAGCGGTCGGCTTCCCTATCTCAGTTGTCCCCGGCTCACCCCCAGGGAATACGAGGTGCTCGACCTGCTCGCCAGTGGCCTCAGCGACCGCGAGATCGCCGCCAGGCTGGTGGTGAGCGAGGCCACGGCGCGCACCTACACCAAACGGCTGCTGCAGACCCTGGGGGTGAACAATCGCCTCCAGGCGGTGCTCAAGGGCATGCGTTGCGGCATGGTCCAGCTCTGAAGCAGCGGCTCCAGCTCTGAAAAACGGGGCGGGGCAATGTCCCCATTCGGGGGGATCGATCAGCGGCGGGATCGATCCACACTGCCGCCGGTGCGACAACAACGGCCCCATGTCCTCAACGCCAGCCCCGACGGCCACTCCCGCGGCGGCCCTGCAGGAAACCGGTACGGTCACGATCGGGGAGCTGGAGGCCAACTATTCGATGTATTGCAAGGCGCTGCGGATCCTGATCCGGGAGGGACGCAGCCTCCAGAAGATCCAGCGCACCGTCTGCTGGCATCGGCTGGAAACCCTGCACCTTTCCCTTCCCGGCCATTACAAGGACCCCGCCCATCTCTATGCCCTGCTGAAGCGGGAATGGTCCGCCACCGCCACCGCCACCACCGCCAGCTGAAGTCGTTGGTTCATGGTGAACGCGGTCGCAGGGGCGGAACAATCACAGTGGCTCTTGTGATTCCTGCGGTTTTGTGAGCGCCCAGAGCCTGCTTGCCCCTTCGGATCTGGCCCGCCTCAACGCCCGCCGCAACGGACCGGGCCTGCGCCGGCTGGTTTCCCATCTGGCTCTGATCCTGGGCGGGGCCCTGCTCTGGGGCAGCCCCCAGCTGCCCTGGCTGCTGCGGATTCCGGGGCTGCTGGTGCTGGGGGTGGGCCTGGCCTTCTGCTTCTGCCCGATGCATGAGGCGGGCCATCGCACGGCCTTCGCCAACCGCTCCCTCAACGATGCGGTGGCCTGGGGAGCCGGTTTTCTCAGCTTCTACAACGCCGATTTCTATCGCCGCTATCACCAGTGGCACCACCGCTACACCCACCAGCCGGGCCTCGATCCCGAGCTGGAGGATGCGCCCCCCACCACCGTGGCCGGCTACCTGCTCGAGCTCAGCGGCTTGACCTGGTGGCTGGGCAAACTGCGCTCCCACTGGCGGGGACTGCGGGGTGATTTCCGCTCCCAGCCCTATATCCCGGCTGAGGCCGCGGCGGCCGTGAGCCGTTCGATCCGCCTGCAGGTGGCCCTCTATGCCCTGCTGCTGCTCGCTTCGCTTCCCGGGGGCAACGGTTTTCTGTTCTGGTACTGGCTGCTGCCGCTGGCGGTGGGCCAGCCCCTGCTCCGCTTCGTGTTGATGGCGGAGCACAGCGGCTGTGCCTACTCCGACAACGGCCTTGCCAACACCCGCACCACCCTCACCCTGGCTCCGCTGCGGTGGCTGATGTGGGACATGCCGTTTCACACCGAACACCACCTGCTCCCCTCCCTTCCCTTCCACGCCCTGGGCAACGCCCACCGGTTGCTGGTGGGCCATCTCCAGCACTGCGACAACGGCTATCTGGCGGTGCATCGTCGGCTGCTGGCCGACCTCGGGGCCCTGGCTCTCCCCGCCCCAGCGCCATGAGCGCCGGCGCTTCGGCCGCAGTCTTTTCGCTCGGCGATTTCCGCCTCAGCTCCGGGGCCGTGCTGCCCGACGCCCGGCTCGATTACCGCGTCTACGGCACCCCCAATCCAGCGCGCACCAATCTGGTGCTCTACCCCAGCTCCTATGGAGCCTGGCCGGAGGACATCGACTGGGCGGTGGGGCCGGTGCTCGACCCCAGCCGCTGGTGTGTGGTGCTGGTCAGCCAGTTCGGCAATGGCCGCTCCAGCAGTCCCTCCAACAGTGGCCTGGGCCTGGTGGAAGGGCGCTGGCCCGTCTGCCATGCCGACAACGTGCGGGCCCAGCGGCGGCTGCTGGAAGAGGTGTTCCGGGTGGAGGCCCCAGCCCTGGTCTACGGCTGGTCGATGGGGGCCCAGCAGGCCTGGCACTGGGGCGTGCTCGAACCCGAGCGCACCGCCCGCCTCTGCTGTGTCTGCGGCACGGCGCGCACCACGCCGCACAACCGCCTGTTTCTGCTCAGCCTGCGGCACGCCCTCACCTCGGACCCCGCCTGGACTGGCAACGGCTTCACGGCGCTGCCGGAGCGGGGCCTGCGCGGGTTTGCCCTGATCTATGCCAGCTGGGCCGCCAGCCAGCCCTTCTATCGCCGCGGCGCTCACCTCCAGCTGGGGTATGCCTCCCTGGAGGACTACGTGGAAAGGAGCTGGCTGCCGGCCTATCGCCGCCATGACCCCCGCGACCTGCTGGCGATGCTCGATGTCTGGCTCGCCAACGACGTGGCTGCCGCGGCCGGCCTCCACCAACCGGGGGCGCCCGATCCGGGAGAGTCCGATCCGGGGGATGGGGCCCTGGCGGCGGCCCTGGCCCGGATCCGTGCCCGCACCACCGTGGTCGCCGGCCGCCACGACCTCTATTTCCCCCCCGAAGATTGCGCCGCCGAAGCCGCCCTGGTGGCCGGCTCCCGCTTCCACGTGCTGGAGAGCGACCTCGGCCACCGCGCCGGCAACCCCCGCGAGGACCGGCCGCTTCAGGCCCAGCTCCGCCGCGCGGTGGAGGACCTCTGCGAAGACCTCGACCTTCCCCCCGTCTCCCCTACTCCATGACCGATCTGGCCCACTACGCCGCTGTGCACGGCATTCGCCATTTCCTCTTTTCCTTCTGCGATCTGTTCGGTGTGCAGCGGGCCAAGCTGGTGCCGGTCTCCGCGGCGGACACCCTCGCCCGCAATGGGGCGGGATTCGCCGGATTCGCCGCCTGGCTGCGGATGACTCCGGCCGATCCCGATGTGCTGGCCCATCCCGATCCGGCCAGCTTGATGGTGTTGCCGTGGCAACGGCAGGTGGCCTGGGTGGCCACCGACCTTTCGGTGGAGGGAAAGACCCTGGAGCAGTCGCCGCGCTTCGTGCTCCAGCGGCAGCTGCAGCGGGCGGAGGCGATGGGATTCCGGTTCCGCACCGGCGTGGAACCGGAGTTCTTCCTGATCGATCCGCAGACGGGCGGCGTCGCCGATCGCCTCGATCGCCAGAGCAAACCCTGCTACGACCAGTTGGCCCTGATGCGCCACTACCCCCTGATCGGGGAACTGATGGACGCGATGGAGGAGCTCGGCTGGGGGCCCTACCAGGCGGATCACGAAGATGCCAACGGACAGTTCGAGCTCAACTGGACCTTCGACGAGGCCCTGGTGACCGCCGATCGCCACGCCTTCTTCCGGGTGATGGTGGCGTCGCTGGCGGAACGGCACGGCATGGCCGCCAGTTTCCTGCCCAAGCCGGTGGCCGAACTCACCGGCAATGGCGCCCATCTCCACTGCTCCCTCTGGGATGGGGAGGGCCGCAACCTCTTCCATGACCCCAGCGGTGCCCTCGGCCTTTCGCCCCTGGCCTATCAGTTCCTGGCGGGTCTGCTGCGCCACGCGCCGGCCCTTTGTGCGATCACCAACCCGATCCCGAACAGCTATCTCCGCCTGGCCCGGAGCCACACCAGCAGTGGAGCCACCTGGTCGCCGGCCTGGAGCAGCTACGGCGGCAACAACCGCACCCACATGGTGCGCATCCCCGATGACCAGCGGCTGGAACTGCGCCTGGCCGACGGTGCCGCCAACCCCTATCTGCTCCAGGCGGCCGTGCTGGCGGCAGGTCTGAACGGCATCGAGGCGGGTCTGGATCCCGGTCCGCGCAGCGATGCCAACACCGACCTCGACCCCCCCGCACCGGAGCGTCTGCTGCCCGCCAACCTGGACGCGGCCCTGGCGGCCTTCCGGGCCGATCAACCGTTGCGGGCGGCCCTGGGGGAATCCTTCTGTGAAGCCTATGAAGCCCTGAGCGCCAGGCGGGAGGAGGCCTGAATCCCAGGCTTGTCGGCATAAAGTTGCCGCATTTCGCTCTCCTGCAGGGCTCCCTACCCGCGTGTCCGATCCCTTTGGCGTCGACGAATCCAGCAGCGGTCGGCGCCGCCTGCGGCGGCGCAAGGCATCCCGCTCCTCCCGCTGGATCCAGCGGCGCCTCGATGCCCTCCAGGTCAGGGATCCACAGAATCTCCCGCCCCAGCGCACCCTCCAGCAGGAGCCGGTGCAGCGCGCCGCCGAAATCCCGGCTCCGGAGCCGGCTGAAGTTCATGCCGAAGGTTCGGCGGAAGTCCATGCCGAAGGTCCGGCGGATGCCCCGGCGGTGGTCGCCAGCAAGGGCAAGCGGGTGCGGCAGAGGAAATCCGGTGCCGGCCCTTCGCGCCGCTCGCGGCGCGGTAGCCGCCGCCGGCGCAACCAGCCCTTCAGCCTGGATCAGTTGAGCTACCTGCTGATCGAACAGAGGCTGGGGATGGTCGTGGGATTCGCTCTGGGTGCTTTGGTCAGTGCGGTGCTGACGGCCATCCTGCTGCGTTGAGCAGCGGGTCGGCCTCGGCCGCCAGGCAGCTCCGGGCGATCACCCCCTCTTCGTCGGCCGGCACCACCACCAGCTCCAGGCAAGGAAGCCAGGCCAGCCCGTGTTCCAGTTCCCGGTGCAGCGCGGTGTCGTGTTCGCCGATGCCGCCGCTGAGGGCCACCACATCCACCCCCCCGAGGCTGGCGGCCATGGCGCCGATCCCCTGCAACAGCTGGTGCCGGAACACCTCCAGGGCCAGCCGGGCCCCGGCGTGGCCGCGTCCGGCGGCCTGCCGCAGCTCCCGCATGTCCCCACTCAGCCCCGAGAGGCCGAGCAGGCCGCTTTCGTGGTTCAGCACGTGGTCGATGGCCTGCCATTCCAGGCCGCCCCGCAGCAGATGCAGCACCAGGCCGGGATCCAGGGAGCCGCAGCGGGTGGCCATCACCAGCCCATCGAGCGGTGTGAAGCCCATCGTCGTGGCGATGCTCCGGCCGGCCTCGATCGCGCAGAGGGAACAGCCCGCACCGAGGTGACAGCTGATCAGCCGCAGCGGCCCCGGCCCCTGCCCCTGCTCCTGCTCCTGCCCCTGGGCCGCGAATCGGCGCTGCATCTCCTCCGCCACATGCTGGTGATTGAGGCCATGGAAACCGAAGCGCCGCAGGCCCTGGCGTCGCCACTCCTGCGGCAGGGCATAGGTGTGGGCCCGGGGCGGAATCGTGCTGTGGAACGCCGTATCGAAACAGGCCCACTGGGGCAGATCCGGGCGCCATTGCCGGCACCACCGCACCCCCCCCAGGGCCGCTCCGTTGTGGAGCGGCGCCAGGGGGAGAAGTTGCTCCAGCCCCTCCAGCAGGGCGGCATCCACCCGGGTGGGGGCCACGAAGCGTTCGCCGCCGTGCACCACCCGGTGCCCCACCAGGCTGATCCGTTCGGCCCAGGGGGCCACGGCGGCCGGCAGCCATTGCTGGAGCACCGGCTCCGGCTGCTCGCCGGCGGCCACCGCACAGGGGCGCTGATCGCGCCAGAGGCAGTGGCCGCCCGAATCCAGCAGGGAGGCCTTGAGGCTGGAGCTGCCGGCGTTGAGCACCAGCACCAGGTCGGTGGGCATGGGCGTTCAGCCCTCAGCTGGTGCCAGTGACCAGCGCCAGTCGGTGACCTCCGGCGCATCGATGCCGTGGGTATGGGCGTACTGCCGGTGGCTGTAGATCGCCTCCTTCATCGCCTCCTTCACGTGGGCGGAGCGGGATCCGAGCCCCGGTACCCGATCGATCACGTCGATCACCAGATTGAAGCGATCAATCTGGTTGTTCATCGCCAGCTCCAGCGGTGTGTTGATGTTGCCCTTTTCCTTGTACCCCCGCACATGGAAGTTGGCGTGGTTGGTGCGGCGGTAGGTGAGTCGGTGAATCAACCAGGGATAGCCATGGAAATTGAAGATCACCGGCCGATCTGTGGTGAACAGGGTATCGAAATCCCTGTCGCTCAGCCCATGGGGGTGCTCGCTGGGTTCGGTGAGGGCAAACAGCTTCACCACATTCAGCACCCGCACCCGCAGGCTTGGGATCTCGCGGCGCAGGATCTCCACCGCCGCCAGGGTTTCCTTGGTGGGGATGTCCCCGGCACAGGCCATCACCACATCCGGTTCATCGGGCTCGCTGCCATGGTGATCATTGCTGGCCCAGCTCCACAGGCCGATGCCCTTCGCCACATGCTGGCGCGCCTGTTCCAGGGTCAGATACTGAAGATGGCTCTGCTTGTCGGAGACGATGATGTTGCAGACATTGGTCTCCACCAGAGCCTCTTCCGCCACCGCCAGCAAGGAATTGGCGTCTGCCGGCAGATACACCCGCACCACTTCGCCGCTCTTGTTGCCAGCCAGGTCGATGAAGCCCGGATCCTGATGGGTGAATCCGTTGTGGTCCTGCCGCCACACGGTGGAACTGATCAGGCAGTTCCAGGCACCGATCGGGGCGCGCCAGGGGGCATGGTGAATACACGATTCGAGCCATTTGGCGTGCTGGTTGAACATCGAAGCGATCACATGGGCGAAGGCTTCGTAGGTATGGAAAAAGCCATACCTACCAGTGAGGAGATAACCCTCCATCATTCCCACCAGGGTGTGTTCGGAGAGCATCTCCACCACCCTGCCCTCGCGGCTCAGTTCGCCGCCATCGGCGTCCTCCGGCCATAGCTCCTCCATCCACACCTTCTTGCTCACCTCATAGATGGCCTGCAGGCGGTTGGAGGCGGTTTCATCGGGGCCGAACACCCGCAGGTCGTCGGGATTGAGGCGGATCGCATCCCGGAGCAGGGCGCCCAGGGCGGCCGTGTTCTCGGCCTCGCTGCGGCCCGGGCTCTCCACCGGCACCGCGTAGGGGGCGGCATCGGGCAGCCGCAGCCGGTGGCGGAGCAGACCGCCGTTGGCGTGGGGGTTGGAGCCCATGCGCCGCGGGCCCTGGGGGGAGAGGGCCTGGATCTCGGGCCGCAGCCGGCCCGACTCGTCGAACAGTTCCCAGGGGCGGTAGCTGCGAAGCCATTCCTCGAGCATCCGCAGCTGCTCGGGATCGGTGTTGGGCTTCGGGAGCGGCACCTGGTGGGCCCGCCAGAACCCCTCCAGCTTGTGGTTCCCCAGCGACCCCGGACCCGTCCAGCCCTTGGGGGAGCGCAGCACGATCATCGGCCAGGCCGGACGCACCGCCTCGCCGCTGGCGCGGCATTCCGCCCGGATCGCCCGGATGCGACCGATCGCCTCATCCATCGCCGCCGCCATGGCGCGATGCATCGCCATCGGCTCGTGTCCCTCCACGAACAGCGGCGTCCAGCCGTAGCCGCGCATCAGCTCTTCCAGCTCCCGGCGGGGGATGCGCGCCAGCAGGGTGGGGTTGGCGATCTTGTAGCCGTTGAGGTGCAGCACCGGCAGCACCGCCCCATCGTGGATCGGGTTGAGAAACTTGTTGATGTGCCAGGAGGTGGCCAGCGGGCCGGTTTCCGCTTCCCCATCCCCTACGCAGGCCACGGCGATCAGCTCGGGGTTGTCGAACACGGCACCGCAGGCGTGGCTGAGCACATAGCCGAGCTCTCCCCCCTCGTGAATCGAACCGGGGGTCTCCGGGGTGCAGTGGGACCCGATGTGGCCGGGGAAGGAGAACTGCTTGAAGAAGCGCCCCATCCCCTCCAGGTCCTGGGATTTATCGGGATAGACCTCGCTGTAGGAGCCATCCAGGTAGGTGGGTCCCAGCACCCCGGGCGCCCCATGGCCGGGCCCCGAGAGGTAGATCATGTCGAGGTCGTGGTGGCGGATCACCCGGTTGGCATGGGCCCAGAGGAAGGCCTGGCCGGGCGACGACCCCCAGTGGCCCAGCAGGCGCGCCTTGATGTGCTCCCGTCGCAGCGGTTCCTGCAGCAGGGGATTGTCGCGCAGGTAGATCATCCCTACTGCCAGGTAGTTGGCGGCCCGCCACCAGGCATCGAGGCGTTCGAGTTCCTCCTCCTGGCTGAGCACGCCCTGGCTGAGCACGACTCCCCCGTCGGTGCTGGCGCCGGCGCTGGCGAGGGGATCGACGAACGGGGGATGGGGCATGGGACAAGGGATCGCCCTTCCAGCCAAGGCCAGATTCAGGTGGTCTTCAACGGTCTGTCCTGGGATCTGCTTCGAATCAGGCACAGCGTTTGCCCAGGGCTGATGCTGCGGGGAAAGTCAGGCATGAATGCCTATGGCCGTCGCCGGCGGCCGGGGCAAAAGTATGGGCATCGAATCCGAGGGCCAGCGATGGACGACACGCCACCCGGTCAGATTCCAGGAGTCCGCTGACTGCAGGCCCCTGCTCCAACAGTCTTGATCCGATCTGCGGTTTTCAGATTCCTTCGCGAATCCCCCGATGCATCGCTTCAGGTGCCCCCGGGTCAACGAAAACCGATCGCATGGATGCCATGGCCCCAGGTGCCGCCCTTAGCAGCTCCGAAGCAATTCATCCCTTCGATCTTCGCTGACGACATTTCGGTGGCGAACGTATGTCAACCTTCGGCTTTCGGCCCTGGTTGCATCACCCACCCCCGGCCCTGACAGGCCCCATCGTCGATTCAGCCGCCTCAGTTCTGCAACGTCCTTTCGCTATAGGAAGCAGATTCCAACTGATCATGATCAGCCCGGTCCCGTCAGGGGTCGGGCTTCTTCATTGCCGCTCCGCTGCAACCTGGTGTCGCGGCTGCTGATTCCCCTTACGCTCAAGGCGCTCAGCAGCTGCATCATGCTCATCGGAGAGGTGTTCCTCGAAACGATGGCCACTGGGATCATCACCCAGGAGGAAATCGACTGGCTCACCACCCACCAGTCGAGTTTTGACCGCGAGGAGGAGGCCAAGGCCCTGAAGATCGGGCGTCTGCTCGATGAGGGGCAGATCCAGATCGGCTGCCGGCTGCTCGGCACCCATCGGCCCGTGCCCCAGCCGAACAACGCCTAGCCCACTGTGCTCAGGGCCTAGCCAACCCCGCTCAGGGCTCCTCCACAGCTGGACCCACTGCCGGCGGTGCAGCCATAACAGTGCTCGGCCACCCGGATCGGATCCCCTGCCGGATCCCACTGCAGCAGGTCGCGCAGATGGCGGCTGCCGGGCAACCCCAGCCCGAGCTGCTGGTTGAAGTCGCAGTCATGCAGCGTGCCCTGCCAGTCCACGCTGATCAGGCTGCGGCACATCACGGCCTCCAGGTTGGCGGGGTGGTGGTTGGAACGCAGCAGTTCCCGGTAGGTGTCCAGTTGTTCTGAGGCCTGCAGCACCGCCGCAAACCGCTGGATCGGCATGTTGGCCAGGGCGAACAGCCGGTTGAAGCGCACCCCGTGGCGCTCGCCCAGCTCCCGTCGGTAGGCGGCCTCCAGCCCGGCCTGGGGGGGTGGCAGGGAAGGGCCCTGGGGATTGAACACCAGGTGCAGCTCCCTGCCGGAGCCGGGTTGTCCGTAGCCCAGCCCGTTCAGTTGCTGCAATCCCTGGATGCTGCGCTCGAACACGCCCTGGCCCCGCTGCCGGTCCACGTTGTCTTCCAGATAACAGGGAAGGGAGGCGACCACGGTGACGCCCTCGGCCGCCAGAAAGGCGGCCAGATCTTCCTGGTCCGGCTCCGAGAGGATCGTGAGGTTGCAGCGATCGATCACCTCGATGCCCTCGGCCCGCACCTGCCGCACCAGCGAGCGGAAGCCGGGATGGAGCTCCGGGGCGCCGCCGGTGAGATCCAGGCAGCCGATGCCCCGTGCCCGCAGCACCGGCAGGATCAGGGCGATCGTCTGCTCGTCCATGCTTTCGCGGCGGCTGGGGCCGGCGTTGACATGGCAGTGGCTGCAGGCCTGGTTGCAGCGATAGCCCAGGTTCACCTGCAGGGTGGTGAGGGCGATACGCCGCAGCTCGGGAAATGGAGTCATGCTGCCCTTCCTACCTGCCGGCGCTCCTGCGCTACACATGGACTTGCCTCGTCTCCGATGATCGACCTGTTCACCCCCCTGGCCCTGGGGCCGCTGTCGTTGCCCAACCGGGTGCTGATGGCGCCGCTCACCCGCTGCCGGGCCGAAGCAGACCATGTTCCCGGCCCGCTGATGGCCGAGTACTACAGCCAGCGGGCCTCCGCCGGCCTGCTGATCGCCGAGGCCACGATGGTGATGGAGGGAAACTCGGCCTTCTGGCACGAGCCCGGCATCCACTCCGATGCCCAGGTGGCGGGCTGGCGGCTCGTGACCGATGCCGTGCATGCCGCAGGCGGCCGCATCGTTCTGCAGATCTGGCACGGGGGGCGGGCCTGCCACCCCCTGCTCAATGCTGGTCGCCAGCCGGTGGCGCCGAGCCCGATCGCCATCCGCGATGAGGTGCTCACGCCGGAGGGCAAGCAGCCCTACGTGCTGCCGCGGGAGCTGGCCGACGACGAAATTCCGGCGATCGTGGAGGGCTTTCGCCTGGCCACCCGTCGGGCGATCGAGGCGGGTTTCGATGGCGTGGAGGTGCACGGGGCCAATGGCTACCTGCTCGATGCCTTCCTGCGGGATGGCACCAACCAGCGCCAGGGGCCCTACGGCGGTCCGGTGGAGAACCGGGCCCGGCTGTTGCTGGAGGTGATCGATGCGGCGCGCGGCGAGGCCGAGCTGGTGGGAGTGCGCCTCTCCCCCCTCAACGGCTTCAACGACATCCGCGACAGTGATCCGATCGGCCTGGCCCTCTGGCTGGCGGACCATCTCAATGGCCACGGGCTCAGCTATCTGCATCTGATGCGGGGCGATTTCCTCGGCCAGCAGCACGGCGATCTGATCCCGCTGATGCGGGAACGGTTCCAGGGCGTTCTGATCGCCAACATGGGCTACGACGCCGAAGAGGCGAAGGCCGCCGTGGCGGCGGGAGCGGTGGATGCGGTGGCCTTCGGATCGGCCTTCCTGGCCAATCCCGACCTGCCGGAGCGGCTGAGAACCGGGGCGCCGCTCAACGTCCCCGATCCCGCCACCTTCTATACCCCTGGTCCTGTGGGCTACACCGATTACCCCTTTCTGACATGAGCTGCGATCTGCTTGTGATCACCGCCAGCCATGGCGAGAACCTGCGGCTGGCGGAACGCTTCGCCGCCGCCGGCCGGGCCTGCGGCTTCGACCCCGTGGTGCTCGACCTCACCACCCTGGATCTGCCCCTGTTCACGTCCAGGCGCCGCCAGGAGACTCCTCCCGAAGCGCTGGCTGTCCTGCACCGAATGCTTGAGGCTGCGCCGCGCTGGGTGATCTGTGCCGCGGAATACAACGGCTCGATTCCGCCGGTGCTCACCAGCGCCATCGCCTGGCTGTCGGTGCAGGGGGAGGATTTCCGCCTGCTGTTCAATCGTCGGCCGATTGCCATCGCCACCCATTCCGGCAGTGGCGGCGTGGAGGTGCTCACCTCCCTTCGCATCCAGCTGGCCCATCTCGGGGCCCAGGTGGTGGGGCGCCAGCTGGTGAGCACTTCCCAGCGTCCCGCCGCGGACGCCAGCATTGACGACCTGATCGATCGGCTGGCGAGCCTGCCCGCCCCTCCTTCAGACCCCGCTTCCTGATCCCACTTCCTGATCTTGAGGACCTGATTCCGTGTCCCTGAGCTCCGCCACCTCCAGTGCCACCGGCACCGCCAGCGACCTGCTGCTGCGACCCGCCGAAGCCCGTTTCCACAGCCGGCTCGACTGGCTGGACAGCTGGCATTCCTTCTCCTTCGGTCACCACCACGATCCCGCCTGGATGGGATTCGGTCCGTTGCGGGTCATCAACGACGACACCATCGCTGCCGGCAGGGGCTTCGATCTCCATCCCCACCGGGACATGGAGATCGTCACGGTGATGGTGGAGGGGGAGCTCACCCATCGCGATTCCCTGGGCCACGGCGAGGTGCTGCGGGCGGGGGAGGTGCAGCGGATGACCACCGGCACCGGGGTGCTGCACAGCGAGAAGAACGAGACCGATCGCCCCTGTCGGTTGCTGCAGATCTGGATCCAGCCCAGTCGCGCGGGGTTGCCCCCCGCCTATGAGCAGAAGGCATTCGAGATCGGCGCCGACTGGACGCCCCTGCTCGATCCCCAGTGCAGCCACGGGGCGATGGCGATCCAGCGGCCGCTGCGGCTCTGGCGGGCGCGGCCCGGGGCGGGAGACTCCCTTCCTCTGACGCTCCCCGCCGGCAGTCTCGGCTGGTTGCAGCTGATCGATGGCGGGGTCCGGGTCGCTGGGGAGAGCCTCAAGCGTGGCGATGGCCTCGGCTTCCGTGGCGGTGTCGCCCAGCAGCTGCTCAGCGGTCCGGAAGGGGCCGATCTGCTTTTCTTCGAAATGCTTGAGTAAGCCGATGCGCTCGATCCCTCCCTCCCCTCCCGCCCCGGGTGCGGCTCCCCTGCCCGCCCGGCAGGTGCTGGCCGCCTCGGCTCCCTGGCTGGGGGCGCTGCTGAACCTGGTGCCCGGCCTGGGAAGCGGCTACATCTACCAGCGCCGCTGGCGTGCCTACTGGATCACCACGGCCCTGGCCCCGGGCTGGTTCCTGCTGGGGGCGTTGCGGGGGGGCGCCGGCACCATGGCGGACCCGTCCACTGCCGAGCCCACC
>JBKDOV010000098.1:0-12315 GCA_046342815.1 Cyanobacteriota bacterium | reverse complement strand
CTGCTCGGCGGTGGCCAGCACCCGCACCCAGCCGCCGGTCATGAAGTCTTCGCTGCCGGTCTCAAAGGCCTGCAGCCGCCGGTGCTGGTTGCTGTTGCGTTCGTAGTACAGGCCTCCCCCCGTGGGATCGGTCCCCTCTGCTTCATCAGCGGCCTGCCGCCCCAGGGCCTGCAGCTCCGCAGCAGAGGCCGCTGCTCTCCAGCTCTGGTGCTGGGGGAGACGGGGGTGATGGGAGGGGCACCCCCGCCAGACCCACGACAGGGCTGAGCTGGCCTCGCGGGGGGCCGGGGGTGAGACCACCCCTTTAAGGGGTAATATGACTCAATACTTGAGTTGCATTACCCGCGCTGGGGGTGCAAGTGATCCAGTCATGAACCCCGTCCTTGAGGCGATTTTCGGCAACCGCACCGCGGCATGGGTGCTGTTGTTTTTGCAGTGCTATGGCGAAGGACATGCACTGCGCATCGCCAAGACCTTCGGTTTTGGGTTGAATATGACCCAGCGTCAGCTGAAACGACTGGAAGAAGAGGGTGTGCTGGTGAGCCGGCTGGTGGGGAACATCCGCCTCTTTTCCTTCAATGACCGGAATCCAACAGTGCGCAACCTCAAGGAGCTACTGGAAGCCGAACTAAAGCTGCTACCAAATGAACAAGTGCAGCAGTATTTCCGAGAGCGGCAACGTCCGCGTCAGTCGGGCAAAGCCTTGGTCCATCATGGCTGAGATCACAGAAGCCACCAGCATTGAGGAACTGGCAGTGATCATCAGCGAGGCATTGGAGGCAGCTGGGATCACCGCCACTTTGTCGGGCGGTGGCGCGGTATCGATCTACAGCCACAACCAGTACATGAGTCATGACCTTGATTTTGTGACTTCAGCGGACCCCAAGAGCCTGCTCAAGGCGATTGCTCCCTTGGGCTTCGTCTAGGGTTCAACCAAGCGGCTCTATGAACATCCACGCACGTCGTGGCTGGTTGAATTTCCTGCCGGCCCACTCGCATTTGGAGATCTCTATATTGGGGACCCTCGATCAATCGACAGTCTTCTGACTGTGCATGGATCCTTGCGCGTGATCACTCCAACCCTTTGCGTAATCGACCGGTTAGCGGCTTACTTCCATCATTGCGATCGGCAATGTTGGGATCAAGCGGTCATGGTTTGCCGAAGCCGTTCGATTGACTGGGATGCGATTGCCAGCTGGGCAAAAAACGAGAGGCCGGAGTTTAAAGAGGTCGAGAGATTGCGGGCAGAAGCTGATTCCCAGGCATGAGACCACACCGCCCTCAGCTGCAGTGAGCCGCCGCCGCGCGGGCCCCATGGGCCGGAAAGGTGATCACGAACCCCCGATCGGCCTGGGCTCAAAGAGGAAGGCCAATGCGGCTGGCGGGTCAGCCATTGCCTCGTGCCTTGCCACCTACAATCGGCCTGATCTGTGCCTGGCAGAGGCTGACGATTCGATCTACGGAAACTTCTACGATCACGGGGACTGGTATCTGCCGACCACCCAGAAGTGGGACATCCTCTTGCGGGCCTTCAAGCAGGAGGCGACGCCGGCCGGCGCCTCTTCCGCCGCGGGCTACTGAAGCTGTTCAAGGCCCGGGCGCTGGGGGTGCTGCAGCCCCGGCGGCTTAAGGAGGCGGCCCTGACCGTGGCCCTGACCATGGTCCTGGTGGTGGCCCTAACCCTCCCGTTCCTGCTGGGCAACCCGGGGGCCGCCGCGGCTGCCGCCGACCCCCTGGAGCAACGGCTGCTGGCCTGGCCCGCCTGGAGCCTGCCGGCGCCGCTGCCGCGGCCGGGGCGGCGGGAACTGGTGTGGCCCGCCTGGTTCGCCGGCGACTGGGAGGTGAGCAGCGAAGAAGCCGAAGGGGAAGGGAAAGAAGAAGGAGAAGAGCCCGCCATGCACTGGCACGCCCGCTTCCACCCAAACGGCACGGGTGGAGCGGTGGCCGATCGGGCCTTCAACGCCCGGGCCATCGGCCAGGCCGCCCTCGGCGATCAACTGCTCAGCGTGGCCGACGATCCGGCCAACCCCAACCGCCAGCTCACCCGCCTGGGGGGCGATCGGCTGCTGGAAACCACCGTGGTGGGAAGACGCAGCGCCCTGCCCAGCGACCAGGGCTTCCTGGCGGATGAACTCAGCCTGCAGGTGCTCCATGGCCCCGGCGAGCCACGCATCCAGCGGGTGGAAGTGCTGGGCCGCTGGCAGCTGCGCCCAGACGGCGGCATCGACGGCGAGCAGTGGCAAGCCAGCTACCCCTCTCCCGCTGAAGGGCTGGCCGCCACCGGCCAGCGGCCGCGTCACCTGCGCCTCCGGCTCTCCCCCCTTCCGCCCGGATCCAATCCCGCCAGCTGAACCGGCGCCGCCGGGGCGGCTGCTGGATCCGGAAGGCAACCGCTTGCTGCTGCTGGTGATCCCATCACCGTGATGCCTGCTTCATAAAGTCCCGTCAACGCTCCGGGCTTTGTTGCGACTAGGCCAGGCTGGTGAGCAGATCAGCAGCGCATTCAAGGGCGCTCCAGAGCCGAACCATGACCCAGCCCGCGGCATGCCCCTGTGGCGGGGGGACGTACAGCAACTGCTGTAGGCCATTGATTGCGGGCGCCCAGGCGGCGGTCACGGCTGAGCAGCTGATGCGGTCGCGATACAGCGCCTTTGCTCTGGCGGCACGGGATCCCCAGGCGATTGAGCATCTGCTGCGCACCCATCCCGAAACCGCCCAGACCCCAGAGGCTCGTCGCAAGGCCCTGAGGGCCAGCTGCCGCACCATCGAGTGGATTGGTCTCACCGTGCTTGATGGCCAGAGCGGCGGCCCGCTCGATCAAAACGGCACCGTGACCTTTGAAGCCCGCTGGCGCGATCGCCATGGCGGAGAAGGCGTGGTGAGGGAATGTTCCCGTTTCGGCCGTGGGGAGTCCGGCGAATGGCTTTATCTCGAGGCCCTCAGCGCAGCATGCGAATCCAAAGCCACCACAGCAGTGCCACGGGCAGCATCGCCAGAAGCAGCACCTCCAGGCTCTGAATCTGCTCAGGGTTCATGACTCGCTGGAATCGGAGCGATTGCCAGCCTGCCTGCTTCGGGCCGCTTCCTGTCGCCACCGTGCATGGCCTGCTCAAGCCACCTCCGGGGCCCAGCCCCGCTGGCGGGTCATGTCGTCGGTCCAGCTCTGGCAGCGGCTGGTGAGGTGCTCGCCATGGGCGATCAGGCCCTGGTGCAGCTGGCAGGTGAGCACCGGGATGCAGTTCACCCCGGCGTGGTGGCGGAACCAGTGGCAGGTCATGCAGACCTTGCGACTGCGGGCCTTGAGCAGCACGGCCTCATCGAGGTAAGGCCAGTCCTCAACTGGGGTTTCGAGCTGCGCCGCCAGGGCCGCAGCCCGGGGAAGAGGGACGCCCATGAACCGCTCCAGATGCGTACACCTGTACTAGCACGGGATCGAAGCGCTGGCTCCAGCCCTGCCCAACCATGGCCTCTCTGCAAGACTAAACTAAGGCTTAGTTCAAGGGATGTCCGATGGCCGTCACGAAGGAGCCCCTGACGAATCAGCCGCTGACGAATCGGCCCGTGGGCGACCAGCGTCTGGTGAACGTGCACCAGGCCAAGACCCATCTCTCCCAGCTGCTGCAGGAGGTGGAGCAAGGGAAAGAGGTGGTGATCGCCCGCTCGGGCGTGCCGATTGCACGGCTGGTGGCCTGGCAGGCGCCGCCCCTTCCTGTGGCGGCGCCTGGGGCGATGCGCGGCCAGATCGGGCTGGCCGAGGATTTCGATGCGCCCTTGGATGGATTGTTTGAGGCCTTGCAGTGAGCCGCCTGCTGCTTGATACCCATCTGGTGCTGTGGTGGCTGAACGGCGATGAACGGCTGCCGCAGACGGTGGTGGAGCGGGTGCAGGAGCCGGAGGCGGAGGTATTCGTGAGCCAGGCATCGCTGTGGGAGATGGCGCTCAAGGTGTCGATCGGCCGGCTGCAGGTGGATCTGCCTGAACTGGAACGCCAACTGCCCTTGCAGGGCTTCCGCTGGCTGCCGATCCGCAACGCCCACTTGCTGGCCGTAGGGGAACTGGAGAGCGATGGCGTCCACCGGGATCCCTTTGATCGCTTGCTGGTATGCCAGAGCCGGGTGGAGCCGATGCTGTTGCTGACGGTGGACAGCCAGCTGGGAAGCTATGGCACCACGGTGATCGTGCTGGGGTAGGGGGTAGGCAGCACAGCAGAGCGACTCGCGTCAGCCCTTGCGCGGTGCGCAAGCCGGTGCAGAACGGGTGGCGTGATCGCCAGTGCCCAGGGGCGCCTCTTCGTTTCGCTCAACCCAGGAAGGGGGTGTCAGCCAGTCGGCTCCTGGCGGATGACTCCTGAGAAGCCCATCACCACCGTCGGCTGATAGGGCCTGAGCTGCTCGGCCGTGGCCTCCAGAAAGGCCACCAGGATCGTGATCAACAGGATGTAGTCCCGCAGGGCTGGCTCCAACGGACCGTGGGCCGAGGGTGGTTGGGCAGCCAGCACCGTCTCCAGTGGCGCCCAGAGGGGGTTGGTGCGGGCTTCGGCATAGATCTCGGCCAGACGGGCGCTATGGGCAGGATCAGCCAGCGATGCCGATTCAGCGGAGTGAGCGAAGGCGTTGCGTAACTTGCGCAGAGCGGAGAGAGCACGCTCCACAGGGGCGTCGATCAGGCCCAGACGGCGAGCGAGGGCGACCTTGGCACCGAGGGAGCCCAAAGGCCTATCCGGCAGGAAGAGGCCATCACCGCGGTTGGGTGCCGGGGCCATCAAGGCCTGAAGCAGGTGCTCAAGGGCGGCATCGACTCTGGCCACCCCGACCAATACCGCCCCACGTCCGCGCTCCTGAAGCATCTGGAGGGCAATGGTGCGTGCTGCATTAGCGGCAGCGGTGTCAGGCGCAGGCGGTGGCATCGATCCGCTGGGTCAACTGGGAGGCTGTTGGCGGACGTAACGCACCGGCTTGGAAAGCTTGTGGACTCTGCCTTGCTCCATCAATCGCAGACACCAGCGCCTCACCTCCGTTTTGGAGACATCAAGGAGCGCGGCCAATTCATCAATGCTGAGGGGCTCGTGTAGAGAATTGAGAACCAGCTCGTCGACAAAGGCGACCAGCGCCGCCGCGGGCGACTGAGCATGTGCCTCCACTGGCGGGGCTGCTTCGGGCTGAGGCGTGGGAGGCACTGCATTGTTGCTTCTCTGGTTCTTGGTCTCGTCGCAAGGTTTCCCGCTGAGTTGTGTTGGTTCTGGGGGGGCGTTGTCGAGCAGGGAGCCCTGCTGAACCTGCTCGGTTGCAATCACGGCTGCTGCCGAGCCTTGTGCGGTGCCGCGCAGCAGTGCTTGCAGGGCCTCGGTTGAGGCTGGTTCAGGCCACCGGCGGGCCCCATACTCCGCTAGTGCTGCCAGGCCCTGGCCGCCGCGGGGGTCGCTGAGCACGTGGATGGGACAGAAGTGCAAGTTCTGCAGCTGCTCGGTGGCGCCGGCCCAAGTACCGCCTTCCCCTTTGGCGGAGCTCACCACCAGGGCGGCATCGGCGAGGGCGTAGATCAGCTTGTTACGGCCCATGGCACGCCACACCTGGAAGCGAGCGCTGGGGGCATCGCTGGAGAGCAAAAGCAGGCGGCCGTCCAGCAGCGCTTGACGCCAGATGGGCCTGGCACTCATCTTCTCCAGGCTGTCGGCCACCACGCCAATGGCGCAGCCGCCGGCGGCGAGGCTGCCCAACATCGCGGTTTCATCTACGCCCTTGGCGGCGCCAGAGGCGATCACCACCCCGGCCGCTGCTGCCAGCGCGCCCACAGCCTCAGCCTGCCGCAGCAGCGCTTCCGGTGTGTTGCGCGAGCCCACCACCGCAAGGGCGGGACCATGGAGCAGCTCGAGGTTGCCGCAGGCGTAGAGAAGGGGCGGGGCGGCGCGCTTCAGGCGCTGCTTGAACCGCCGGGGGTAGTTGGCGTCAGCCCGGCCGACCACGCTGATCGAGCGGTTGGCCCAGTGCTCCACCGCCTGGCTGAGCTGAAAGCCGCGGGAAAGCAGGCGGTTGAGACGCTCGGCCGCAAACGAGGCCGACAGGGTGGTGAGGAGGGTGTCCCTGGAGCCGTTGATCAGATCTGCCGGTTGCACCCGCTCCTGCTGCAGGCAGGCCGCCAACTGGGTGTACTCCGCCGCCGAAAGCACGGGCTCCTTGCTCGCAGCCCTGCCCCCCTCCTGCAGCAGCGGAGAGGTGAGCAGCAGCACGGCCTGAGTGTTGGCGGAGGGGGCTGGCATCGGAGGGCCAATGGGGCAGGAGCTCAGTCGCTTTGACCGGTCTGGGCGAGGGCCAGCGGAAACACCGGGCCCACCCCATGCTCGCGCAAAAGCCAAGCCGCGACGGTGAAGGTCCAGCGGGAGTCGACCATGTCGTCAACCAGAAGGCAAGGCCCTTCAGGGATCTCCCCAGTGATGGCGAGGCTGCCGTCGAGGTTTCGGGCCTGCTGACTGCTGTTCTGCATGTCCTTCTGCGGGGCTGTGTCGTGCACCTTCTCCAACGCAGCAACGAAGGGCAAGCCAAGGGCCGCGGCCAATCGCTCCGCGAAGGCCGGCACAAGCTTGGGATGGTTCCGGGATGGAATGCAGGTGACCCATTCCGGCGGTGGTGACGGTCGCCACTGCTGCACCAGGCGAAGGCATCCCTCCACCAGGGCTTCGTCGAAGCTCCCGGTTGTGTATTTGCCCCGCTTGACCAGCTCCGCCCAGCCGGCATCGGACCAGAAGCTCAGGGCCTTGCCTGGTTCCGCCTGGCGGTTGACCGGGATGTTCCCTTTCAGCCCATAGACCTGTAGGCCGCCGGCGGGCCATTTCTTGCGGGGGTGGATGGTGATGCGGAGACGGCGGAGGAAGCTGGCAGCCTCGCGGGCAAGATCGTCTGGGACCTGCCCTGGCAGCGGCGGCAGGGAGGGGGGACCGACTGCTGATGGATCGCCATCGAGGGCCTCGATCAAGAAGGCCATGTGCTCCCCGAAGGGCAAATCCACGTAGGCCTGCATTTGTTCGGCCTCTCCTTTGCGCAGCTGGGTGAGCCGATCCACGCGCTGCCAGAAGTCAGGCTGCAACGCAGCTGGGAGCCGTTGCCAGCGGCTGCCTTGTTTGCCGATCGGCGCCGGGGTCTCCAGCGACAGGATCTTGAGTGCCTGCTGGAGGCGGCCCTGGGGCAGGTTGAGCTGCGCCAGCAGTTCGGCCTCCGTAAAGCCTTCCTCCGGCCCCTGCTCCAGAGCTTCCAGCAGGCGTTCAACCTGTTCGCGGGTGGGAAAGGCACTGAGGATGAACCAGTTGTTGATCGCGAGTTCTTCTTCCCCGCTGAGCAGCACCCCATAGGCGCAGGGCAAGGCCCGCCCGGCACGACCGACTTGCTGGTAGTAGGCCACCACCGAGCCGGGTACTTGATAGTGGATGACGAAGCCCAGATCAGGCTTGTCATAGCCCATGCCCAGTGCCGTGGTGGCCACCAGCGCTTTGCACTGGTTGGCGATCAGGGCGTCTTCCAGTCGCTCGCGATCGCCGCTGTCCATGGCACCGGTGTAGGCGCGAGCGTCAATGCCGCAGGTCTGCAACCACTCCGCCACCAGCTCGGCATCGCGGGTGGTGAGGGCGTAGATGATGCCGCTGCCCTCCAGGCCCGGCAGCGTTTGCGCCAGCCAAGCGAGGCGTGCTGGCTGACTGGGGAGGCGGAGGCTCTGGAGAGTGAGTGATGGGCGGTGGAGATCACCCCGCTGAATGGTGAGGTCTGGCCCAAGCTCACGCTGCAGGTCGGCCATCACCCGGTTGCTGGCGGTTGCAGTGGTGGCCAGCAGGCTCACGTTGGGGAGGGTTCGCACCAGCCGACCAACACGGCGGTAGTCGGGCCGGAAGTCGTGGCCCCAGTCGGAGATGCAGTGGGCTTCATCGATCACCACGAGGCTGGGGTTGAGCTGGGTGAGCGACCCACGCTGAAAATCAGGAGCGTTCAGCCGCTCTGGAGAGATCAGCAGGATGTCGATCTCTCCCTTGCCGACTTGCTCCGCTACCCCCTTCCACTGATCGGTATTGGTGGAATTGACCGTGCGGGCAACAAGACCCATCCGCTCGGCGGCGGCGATCTGGTTTCGCATCAGCGCCAAGAGCGGCGAGATCAGCAGGGCAGGGCCACGGTCGGCTTCTCGAAGTAGCTTTGTGGAGATGAAGTAAACGAAGCTTTTACCCCATCCAGTCTTCTGCACCACCAACATGCGACTGGATTCGGAACAGACAGCTTGAATGGCTTCAAGCTGTCCTTCGCGGAAAACGGCAGCGGGGTTATCTGAGCCGATACGGAGTAGCTCTAATGCACGCCTGCGAACGAAAACGCTCATGGGAAAATACCTAACGTTTAGAACCGGGAGCGCCGGCCCGGATCGCAATCCGCATCATGTCCTCAGGAGAATCCGGTTCGTCAAGACCAAGCAGACGACGGCGTTCCGCCAACCGCTCTTCTTTGCGTCTGCGGCGTTGCTCCTGCTTCTCTTCTTGTTGCCGCAGAAACTCGGCCATCTCTTGGCGGCGCGCCTGCGCCGCTGGGTTGAGTTGCCGTCCTTCAGGAACACGCAGGAGATCATCGGACTTCAATCCAGCTGGGTTGTCAATCACGACAGGCGTTGGCCTGGATTGTCGCTTGCCTGGACGTGCACGGTCTTTTTCGTCTGCCTGCTTGGCTTCCAGCAGCGCCTGAAAAAAGGATGTGTAGTTCAGCCTGAGACTGCCATCCGAGCGCCGCTGGATGTAGCCGCATTGGCGAACGAGCTCTGACTTGGAACAACCGTCCAATTCCCTCACCTTATTGAGCAAAGCTTTGCCGGCTAACCGGGATGTCGTTTCGGGAAGACGCCCTGGCCGGGATCGGGCACCTCGCGGCGCGGGATCTCGTTGTTTCGCAACTGGTTGCGTTGACTGGGAATCGTTGGACTGGTCAGGCCTTGGTTGGGCGGCCTTGGCTCGGATGATCTCCTCAAGATCCGATGCGGGCATCCGGCGAAGGATGTTGATCTCCACCAGACGCACAGTGCCGGAGAGCGAACTTAGGTAGCGCTGCCGTTCAGCTTCACTGTTGAATCGCCTGACCTGCTCCAGACCCTGGGCACCGGAGCCGGTGGCCAGCATGAACAGAAGCCGATCGTCCGGTCCATCCATGCAAGACCAGAGCACGGCAACGATGGGCCCCTTGGCTCGTTCCGAATGAGCGTCGACAAGCCGCAGTGGAGTGTCGTCCGCTTTTCTCTGGTGGTTGAACAGACTCAGCAGCCTGGCCCGGATGGCACGAGGATCGCCGAGCTGCCTATCAACCTCTCTGTTACCCAATCCAAGAATAAACTTGCTGCGGGCCGTTTCAGTTGGAAATTGCCTGATGGAAATTAGACCACGATTGCCTGGGCGCTGATAGGCCATCATGGCAAAACCTTTCTCGCTCCAGATCACGATCTTTCTCGATGGAGCTGATTTTGCTGCCGGTTGGCTTGGCCTCACATGCCTGCTTCTTCGGCCGCCCATCACCCACCCCCCCCAAACAACCGATTCCACGCCTCCAGCACCAGCCGCTGCGTGCGGTACTCGCAGAACAAGCAGAGTTCCTTGACCTCGTTCAGGAGTGAAGTTACGAATTGAAAGGCTCCAATTGCCCGATCGGCGCCGGTGTGAGCAGGAAGGGAGACGAGGGGCATGACGATCAGCGCTTCAATCCAGGTGATCCACCCTGAAGCGCAACATCCATCATGTCCCTGGGAGTTTGGCGCGCTTCATAGCCATGCCCTCGAAGCCAGCTCAGGCGCCTGAGTTCCCTGCGCTGACGGGAAAGCATCTGCCGGCGTTTCTGCGCAGCACCGGCAGTCTGCCCCGTCGATTGGCGTCGCCGTGCTGCATTGGATGGTTTGCCGTCGCTTGGTCTGATCCCCAAAACTTCGTGGCGAGCAGCCTCAGCGGCAGCTGAACGGCGCTGTCTTGTGCCCTGATTGGGATGCGAACTCCCGCGAGAACTGCGCTGCATCTGCTTAGAGGTAAGCGGCTTGGGGTGAACAGGGGGCACTGTGGTTCCTTGTCTTGGCCTAAGCACTTTTCCTGTTGCAATGATGAGATCGAGAATCTCAACAACAGGAATCTGCGAGTCTGTGATTTTGAGCATGGTCCCAATTGGGTGATGCTTTTTTAGCAACTTCTGATAGGCGGTTTCAGCCGAGTCCCGCAGGTCGGGCGCCTTGATCTGGGTGAAGCTGCGGCTGAACTGGCCGTAGTCCTCAACGACTCGGTCGCGGAAGGAGAAAACGTCCATCAGCGGGCAGCCTCCAGATGGTGGTGGTCCGCCTGCAGCGGCGGGACTGACATGGGGGGTAGGGGCTGCTGCGGCCAGTCTGCCGCTAAGGGAAGCGATGCGGCAGCACACCAGAAGCGCTTGGAGCCGCGAGTCTTGGATCTATGCACGGGGCGCATACTTTCAGCCCTCCAGCTGTTGCAACCCGCCCATCCGCCCCAGCTCCTGGGCGGTGTGGCGGAGCAGCGGGTTCTCCTGCCAGTCGGCCGGCAGCGCCAGCCACACCGAAGTTGCTGCCGCCTGCTGCTCCAGAGGCCTGAGAGAGCAGACAACCCGCGACCGGCATCCTTGATTCGCTATTCGCGAATGCCGAATGGCCTCTGCGACCGTGGCCCGATCACCCTCCAATCCCCAGCTCGTGCTGCGCCCGCAGGATCTGGTGGGGCTGCTGCGCCTCGCCCTGGATCCAGGCCCTGCTCCCACCTACGCGGCCCTCGGCGCTGAGCTGGGGTTGACGGCCTCGGAGGCCCATGCGGCCGTGGAGCGTGCCGTCGCCGCCAAGCTGGCGATCAAGGCTGGGGCCGGCAAGCCCTCGGTGGTGCGTGCTGCCATGAAAGCTTTCGTGCAGCACGGCGCTCGCTACTGCTTTCCCGCTACCCAGGGCGGGCTCAGCCGTGGCCATGGAAGAAGGGAACGACCCGCGGCATTGCCTTCCATCCGCTCTATCCCAGTGTTCCCGAGGCGGCGGAGCGCAACCCTGCGCTGAGGGAGCTGCTGGCCCTGTTCGATGCGGTGCGCGGCGGCAGCGCGCGCGAACAGGCCCCGGCCCTGGCCCTGCTGGAGGAGCGGCTGCAGCCATGAACCCCAAAGCTGACACCGCGATTAAGGTTGAGGCAACGTCCATGCGGTCGGCGAGAGCCGCTGCCGTCATGACCCAAGCCGCTCAAGCCATTCAGGAGCCGGAAGCTCCCTTCTCCATTCGCCGCCGCCAGCGCGGCGGCAGCAGGATCGTGGCGGTGAGCAGCTCGGTGGACGCGATGGATGCCCTGCGAGCCCGCATCCGTGCCCAGAGCAAAACGGTGGCCGATCACATCGCGGCTGATCCTGAGGCCCAAGGGTTCATCGACGACTGGGCCACCCCTGAGCCCATCACCCGCTGACGACCAGCGTGGCCATCCCCGACCTGACCGTAGTGCTGCAGCCCAGTCCCAGCAACGGCTGCAAGAAGGTGAGGTACCTGCTCCCGCAGAGCCTGACCTGCGTGGCCAAGACACGCATCACCGCCGCCACCAATTCACAGATCACCCCAGCCGAACTGCAGCAGCTGCGCCAGTTGGTGGTGCTGACCATCGGCGGGCTGAGCTGACGCATCCTGAGCCGATGACGGCGAACCGCGACACGCTGGAGAAGCTGGGACGCTTCCTGCTGCGCGGCCTGCGCATCGGCGCCAGCACGTTGTCGATCGTGGAGCTGCTGCGCAACGACTGGATTGGCGGCATTAGCGCAGGAGTTGCTTGGCTGGTGTTCTTGCAGGTGGAGCGGCGACTGCCGCCCCTCAGCCCAGATCCTGAGGACTGATCCGCAGCTCGGCGTGGCCGGTGACTGGATCCAGCTCCCGGCAGAAGCGCCACTCCTGCAGCAGGCCGATCACCAACTCCGCGGTGGTGCGCACCAGCGAGCCGGCGCAGAGGTGCCCGCCGATCACAGCGCCCGGCCAGCGCCGGGTTGCAGGTGCAACGGCACCACCTTCATGGAGGCGGCCCCTCCACGAGTCCCTGCACCATCACCAGGGCATCGACATAGCCCAGTTGCCGGTGGCGAAACGCCCCAGGCAGGGTGCCAACGACCTGAAAGCCGTTGCGCTGCCAGCAGCGAATTCCGGCGGTGTTGGTGCTCACCACTAGGTTGAACTGCATCAGCCGAAACCCGAGCCGCCGCGCCGCCTGCAGGGAGTGCTGACAGAGCCGGCTGCCGATCCCCTGGCGGCGGGCGTGCTCGGCCACGACATAGCCGGCATTGGCCACATGGGCGCCAA
>JBKDOV010000097.1:0-18748 GCA_046342815.1 Cyanobacteriota bacterium | reverse complement strand
ACGCGGCCTGGAAGGCCAGTTGATGGAGGCGCTGCGGCCGATGGGCCTGGCCCAGGTGCGCTTCGCCGTGGCGATTGAGCCCGCCGATGCCGGTGAGGAGGGAGCCGATGTGGTGCGGTTCCTGTTCACGGCCAACCCCTGGCACCCCTGGCGGAGGTGGCCTCCGGAGGTGAGATGAGCCGCTTTCTCCTGGCCCTGAAAACCTGCCTGGCCGCCGCCGATCCCCATGTGACCCTGCTGTTCGACGAAATCGACAGCGGCGTGAGTGGACGGGTGAGTGGTGCCATGGCCGATCTGCTGCGTCAGCTGGCCCAGAGGCGGCAGGTGTTCTGTGTGACCCATCAGCCCCTGGTGGCCGCCGCGGCCGACCACCACTTCAAGGTGGCCAAGCAGGTGGAGCAAGGCACCACCCACACGCGAGTGTCCCAACTGCGGGACACTCGCGCCCGGCAGGCGGAACTGGCGGAACTGGCCGGAGGAGATTCCGGCGAAGCCCGCAGCTATGCGGCCAGCCTGCTGGAGAAGGGCGGCGGGGCAGAAGCGATGGCGGCCCGAGCCGGCAGCAAGGGCCCATGAAAAAACCCAGCCCCCCCACGCCGCTTTCCGATTTCCTCGGCTTTCTGCTGGGGGGAGTGCTTCTGGCGATGGGGGTCTTTCTTTTCTTCAATCAGGTGGTGGTGGGCACAGGTGCCTGCGCCAGCCTCCGGGGTTGGGGCCGCTGGGGCGGAACCGGCGGCATGCTTTTCGGGGCCGAGGGTCAGGGCATCGGTCTGTTGATGCTTCCCCTGAGCCTCGGGGTGGCCCTGCTGTTCACCCTGCGCCGACAGCGCTGGGGGTGGTTCCTGATTCTTTCCTCGCTCGGGGCCCTGGCTGCCGCGGTGCTTCAGAACCTCTCGGCCTGTTTCCAGCCCACCAGCCTCTGGAATCTGATCGTGATGATGGCGCTGATCGGATCGGGCGCCGGGCTGATGTTCCGGGCCATCCGCGCCTATGACGGCGCCGATTCCGGCGACTGAAGCAACGTTCCGCGATGGCCCCTGATCCCTCGGAAGCGCGCCTGCGCCGTCGCCTGCACCAGCTGGAGGGGGTGCCGCGCCGCCAGTGGGGAAACGCCCTTTTCGCCGTTGGCTCCCTGGGTTGTGGGGCGCTTCTGTTTCACCTGCTGCGCAGTCCCGCCCTCCCCCATCTGCTGGGTGTGCGGCTGCCGGCTTCGCTGGGGCGTGGCCTGCCGGCGGCGGCGGATTCCGCTCGCCAGGGCTGGAGCCTCAAAAGCGCGGCGGATCAGCAGGTGCTGCAGGGGCGCCTGCGGGCAGCGGATCGTGGGATCGACCGCAGCGCCGAATGGCAGACGATCCAGACCCTGCTGAAGGCCCTGGCGGAGCGCCGCATCGCCGTGGAGGTGAGCTCTGCCGCCAAGGGGTTCAACGGAGGCGAGTGGTTGCCGCAGCAGCGCCGCCTCCGTCTTCGCCATGGCCTGATGGCGGAAGGCACCGCCGCCTTTTCCCATGGGCTGGCCGTTCAGACCGCCCATGTGGCCCAGTCGTGCCAGGCGGGGGGGCTGGGGCGCTCCCCCCAGCTGCTGGGGGTGTCGATCGAGGTGGGGCCCGGCATCCAGGAACGCCTGGATCGCGACGCCGTGCCGGAGGCCCTCCAGCCGCTGGAGCTCGAGGCGGAAAGCCTGGCCCGGCAGCCCGGTCGGGCGTTGGCGTTGCTGGCGCAGACCTGCCCTGTCCCGTCCAGGGGCTGGAGGTTGATCAGGGCGCCAGGATCCTGAGCTTCAGCGTGAAGCGTCGATCGATCGAGCCGGGTCCTTCCCAGACCCGCCAGTGCCGCAGGCTCAGGCGGGTGGTTCCCGGTCTGAGGCAGCGGAACAGAAACGAGTGCTGCTGCGGGCCACCCAGCCGCGGCGGCATGCCGGGGGTCGGTTCCGCCGTGGGCTGCGGCCGCGATCGGTCGCCCAGCGATTGCAGCCGGGAGGGATCGATCGCGTCGATCTGCCAGCTGTAGCCGGTGCCGGCGGTCTCCCGCAGCACGATCTGCAGCTGGTCGCCACTGCGCAGGGTCAGGGTCCGGTTGTGGTCGCTTTCGGTCAGGGTGATCGGCATGGGGCCCTGAGCGCTGATCAGCAGGGCCAGGCCTGGCAGGGCTCGCAGCGGATGGATCAACACAGAACTGGCCAACGGTTACCCCCCCTAGAATCAACGGCTGCCGAAGGCTTTTCATGCCGCGCGCCAGCGCCGGGTCCACCACCAAGACCACGGCCGCCCTGCATGCCCTCACCGGAGGCAGTCTGGAGGACGTGATCCGGGTGCGCGGCGCCCGTCAACACAACCTTCGCAACGTGGATCTGACGATCCCCCGCAACCGTCTGGTGGTGTTCACCGGAGTCAGCGGCAGCGGCAAGAGCTCCCTGGCGTTCGACACGATCTTTGCCGAGGGCCAGCGCCGCTATGTGGAGAGCCTCTCCGCCTATGCCCGCCAGTTCCTCGGCCAGGTGGACAAGCCCGATGTGGACGCGATCGAAGGGCTTTCGCCGGCGATCTCGATCGATCAGAAATCCACCAGCCACAACCCCCGTTCCACCGTGGGCACGGTGACGGAGATCCAGGACTATCTCCGCCTGCTCTACGGGCGAGCCGGTGAACCCCACTGTCCCCAGTGCGAGCGCTCGATCCGGCCCCAGACCATCGATGAGATGGTGGACCAGATCCTCACCCTGCCGGAGGGCTGTCGCTATCAGCTGCTGGCACCGGTGGTGCGGGGCAAGAAAGGCACCCACGTGAAGTTGCTTTCCGGCCTGGTGGCCGAAGGGTTCGCCCGCGTGCGGATCAATGGCGAGGTGCGCGAGCTGGCCGACAACATCGAACTCGACAAGAACCACGCCCACAACATCGAAGTGGTGGTGGATCGGCTCGTGGCCCGGGAGGGGATCCAGGAGCGGCTCACCGATTCCCTGCGCACGGCCCTGAAGCGGGGCGAGGGGCTGGCCCTGGTGGAGGTGGTGCCCAAGGGGGAGGAGCCCCTGCCCGATGGCGTGGAGCGGGAGCGGCTCTATTCCGAGAATTTCGCCTGTCCGGTGCACGGGGCGGTGATGGAGGAACTCTCACCGCGGCTGTTTTCGTTCAACAGTCCCTACGGAGCCTGCTCCGATTGCCATGGGATCGGTCACCTGCGCAAGTTCACGATGGAGCGGGTGGTGCCCGATCCTTCCCTGCCGGTGTATGCGGCGATCGCCCCCTGGAGTGACAAGGACAACTCCTACTACTTCTCGCTGATCTACAGCGTGGGAGAGGCCTTCGGCTTCGAGATCAAGACCCCCTGGAATCAGCTCACGGCGGAGCAGCAGGAGGCCCTGCTGAATGGCAGCAAGGAACCGATCGTGATCCAGGCGGACAGCCGGTACCGCAAGGGGCAGTCCTACACCCGGCCGTTTGAGGGAATCCTGCCGATTCTGGAGCGGCAGTTGCGCGATGCCAGTGGCGAGTCGGTGCGCCAGAAGCTGGAGAAATATCTGGAGATGGTGCCCTGCGCCACCTGCCGTGGCCTGAGGCTCCGCCCGGAGGCCCTGGC
Source organism: Cyanobacteriota bacterium (assembly GCA_046342815.1). Classification (GTDB taxonomy): domain Bacteria; phylum Cyanobacteriota; class Cyanobacteriia; order PCC-6307; family Cyanobiaceae; genus Cyanobium. The sequence continues at coordinate 15,178 of JBKDOV010000097.1, read as the reverse complement.
GGTGAAGGTCGGCCCCTATGCCATCCATGAGCTCACGGCGGTGAGCGTGGCCGAGAGCCTCAGCCGGATCGAGGCGTTGATGGGGGTGGGGGAGAGCGAGGCCCGGGGGCCGCTGCTGAGTGAACGCCAGATCCAGATCGGCGATCTGGTGTTACGGGAGATCCGGATGCGGCTCCGGTTTCTGCTGGATGTGGGCCTGGACTACCTCAGCCTCGATCGCCCCGCCATGACCCTCAGCGGGGGCGAGGCCCAGCGCATCCGGCTGGCCACCCAGATCGGCGCCGGGCTCACCGGGGTGCTCTACGTGCTGGATGAGCCCAGCATCGGCCTGCACCAGCGAGACAACGACCGCCTGCTAGCCACCCTGCTCAAACTGCGGGACCTGGGGAATACCCTGATCGTGGTCGAGCACGACGAGGACACGATCCGTGCGGCGGACCATCTGGTGGATATCGGTCCCGGCGCCGGTGTGCACGGCGGTCACATCGTGGCCGAAGGCAGCCTGGCCAACCTTCTGGCCGCCGAAGAGTCGCTCACCGGTGCCTACCTCAGCGGCCGCCGTTCCATTCCCACGCCGGCGCAGCGGCGTGATGCGGGCAGCCGGCGGCTGACGCTGCGCAACTGCAGCCGCAACAATCTCACCGGCATCGATGTGGAGATCCCGCTGGGCCGGTTGGTGTGTGTCACCGGGGTCAGCGGCAGCGGCAAGAGCACCCTGGTCAATGAGCTGCTCCATCCCGCCCTGGAGCATCAGCTGGGGCTGAAGGTTCCCTTCCCTGCCGGCCTGGGGGAACTGCGGGGCATCAAGGCGATCGACAAGGTGATCGTGATCGACCAATCCCCGATCGGCCGCACCCCCCGCTCCAACCCCGCTACGTAGACCGGCGCTTTTGATCCGATCCGCCAGGTGTTCGCCGCCACGGTGGAGGCCAAGGCCCGCGGCTACCAGGTGGGCCAGTTCAGCTTCAACGTCAAGGGAGGACGTTGTGAGGCCTGCAGCGGCCAGGGCGTGAACGTGATCGAGATGAATTTCCTCCCCGATGTGTATGTGCAGTGCGACGTCTGCAAAGGGGCCCGCTACAACCGGGAAACGCTGCAGGTGACCTACAAGGGCCACACCATCGCCGATGTGCTGGAGATGACGGTGGAGCAGGCCGCGGACGTCTTCTCCGCCATTCCCCAGGCTGCGGAGCGGCTGCGCACCCTGGTGGATGTGGGCCTGGGCTACGTGAAGCTGGGTCAGCCTGCCCCCACCCTGTCGGGGGGTGAGGCCCAGCGCGTCAAACTGGCCACCGAGCTCTCCAAGCGCGCCACCGGCAAGACGCTGTATCTGATCGATGAACCCACCACGGGCCTGAGCTTCTACGACGTGCACAAGTTGATGGATGTGATGCAGCGTCTGGTGGACAAGGGCAACTCGATCCTGGTGATCGAGCACAACCTCGATGTGATCCGCTGCGCCGACTGGATCGTGGATCTCGGCCCCGAGGGGGGAGACAAGGGCGGCGAGATCGTGGTGACCGGAACCCCTGAGGAGGTGGCCGCCCATTCCACCAGCCACACGGGCAGGTACCTCAAGCAGGTGCTGGAGCAGCATCCGCCGCAGGTGGTGGCGGCCTGAGGCGCTGCCGCCGTCACCGGCTGCCCCTGCGTTTCCGCCCTAGTCTCCTGAACCTGGTTGTGCTGGTCCGCCTGTGTTGATGCTGCGTTTCGCTCGGGTTGGCAGGGGCGGCCGCCGGCTGATCGGGCTACTGGGGGCCGCCCTGGCGTTGCCCGGAGTGCTGGCGCCACGGGCCCGGGCGCTGGAGGTGGTGGAGCTGCGGCTGCCGGTGCTCGAAACCTCGTTCACGGTGCGGGTGAGCGAGCTGGGTGATCCCGATCGCATGTTCAACGGCAACAGCGACCTGGCGGAACTCGATCGCGCCAGCCACGGTTCGCTCGGGCGCCGCATGACCGAGTTGTTCCGCACCCCGCTGCCGGTGCAGACCACGGCCCTGGTGCAGCAGGCGGTGGGTACTCCGTTGCTGGAGCAGGCTTTGCTGGCGGCTTCCACCCTCGGTTCGATCGATGGTCTGCCGGTGAAGCTGGATGCCGGCAACCAGCTGGCGCTGGCACTGCAGAAGGCCTCTGCCGGCGGTGAACTCACCGTGGTGGGCTTCCTGCAGGCTCTGCCTGGCCATTCCGCCACCCTCGATCTGGAGCGGGCACTCAATGGCCTGCGCCGGGTCAAGGATCAGCAGAGCCGGGCGGCCCAGATCACCACCACCAGGCCGCCCCAGGCGGTGGATCCCGCCCTCTCCCGACCCGGACCGCTGACGCCCGTGCGCAGTACGGCCGCGGTGGTGGTGAAGCATCGCCCCAGGCCGCTGGAGATGGTGGTGCTGCAGCCTCCCAACGGCGGCAACGGCCGCCTGGTGGTGATCTCCCATGGGCTCTGGGATGGTCCCGAGAGTTTCGAGGGCTGGGCCCAGCACCTCGCTAGCCACGGATACACGGTTGTGCTGCCTGTGCACCCCGGCAGCGACAGCACCCAGCAGCAGGCGATGCTCTCCGGCAAGGTGCCGCCTCCGACACCTGCCGAGCTGCGGTATCGCCCTCTGGATGTGAGTGCCGTGCTCGATGCCGCCGGCCAGGGGCGCATTGCCGGACTGGGAAGGGTCGCGGCCGATCGGGTGGTGGTGATGGGCCATTCCTGGGGGGCCACCACGGCCCTGCAGCTGGCGGGGGCCACCCCCAGCTCGCTTCAGCTGCGGGAACGCTGCCGCAAGCTCGATGACCCCGACCGCAACCTCAGCTGGGTGCTGCAGTGCAGCTTCCTCGATTCGGCTGACCGCGCCGGTCTGGCGGATCGCCGCGTCATCGCCGTGGCGGCGGTGAGCCCTCCCCTCAATCTGCTGTTCGATCAGCGCGCCGGTCGTGCGATGACGGCTCGGGGTCTGATCATCACCGGCAGTCGTGACTGGGTGGTGCCTCCGGATCCGGAGGCAATCTCCCGGTTCGAGGAAACCGAAGACAACGGTCACAACCTGGTGGTGGTCCGCGGTGGTGATCACTTCAACATGCGAGGCCCCCTGCAGAACGGCGGTGGGCCCCTGCGGGCCCTCCTGCTGGCATGGGCCGATGCCGCCTTCACCGCCGGGGCGGCGGTCACGCCGAGCCCCCACACGCCGGCTCTGCTCACGGCCCAGCAGGGCTGGGGCGACACCGCCATGCCGATGGTGTTGCTCAGCCGTTGATGGCCTGAACGGTCTCCGGAGCGCTCTGCATCAGCCCATCTGCAGCACACCTCATCTGCTGCGGCTTCCATGCCGCCCCGGTTGCACCCCCGCTGCCGCTCCTGGCTAAGGGAGTGCCAGCTGTCCTCGGGCCGCGTTGGGTCTGGTCGTTCTGCATCTCCATCTCCATGGCCTGTTCCGCGGCCAGGACCTGGAACTCGGCCGTGATCCCGACACCGGCGGCCAGTCCACCTATGTGCTCGAACTGGCCCGGAGTCTGGCGGTCCGCCCTGAAGTGGAACGGGTGGAGGTGATCAGCCGCCTCCTCCACGACCGCCGCCTCGCCGTGGATTACGCCAGGCCCCTGGAGCCCGTGCTGCCGGATCTGCTGATCCGCCGCTTCCCCTTCGGCCCTCGTCGTTACCTGCGCAAGGAGCTGCTCTGGCCCCACCTGGACGGGCTGGCCGACACCCTGGTGGAGCACCTGCAGGCCCAACCGCGTCTTCCGGACTGGATTCATGCCCACTATGCGGACGCCGGGTATGTGGGGGCGCTGCTGCGTTCCCGCCTGGGGGTGCCGTTGGTGTTCACCGGCCATTCCCTGGGCCGGGAGAAGCGACGCCGCCTGATGGCCTCCGGTCTCGATCCCCGCCAGATCGATGCGCAGTACGCCATGGCCCGTCGGATCGAGGCGGAGGAGCTGGCTCTCGCCCACAGCGATCTGGTGATCACCAGCACCCAGCAGGAACTGGAGCACCAATACGCCCGCTACCGCTGTTTCCGCAGCGAGCGGGCTCGGGTGATCCCCCCCGGGGTGGACGGGCGGTTGTTCTTTCCTCCCCAGCGCGGTCTGGAGGAAAGGGGGGTGGAGGCCCTGCTGCAGCCGTTTCTGCGCGAACCGGCACGCCCACCGGTGCTGACCATCTGCCGGGCGGATCACCGCAAGAACATCCCTGCCCTGGTGGAGGCCTTCGGTCGGTCCCGGCTGCTGCGCGAGCGGCACAACCTGGTGCTGGTGCTTGGCTGCCGCACCGATCCCCGCCAGTTGGACCGCACCCCTCGGGAGGTGATTCAGCAGGTGTTCGAGCTGGTGGACCGTTTCGATCTCTATGGCCAGGTGGCCTACCCCAAACAGCATCGGCGGGATCAGATCCCGGGGATCTACCGCTGGGCGTCGCGGCGTCGCGGCGTGTTCGTGAACCCCGCCCTCACCGAACCCTTCGGGCTCACCCTGCTTGAGGCGGCGGCCTCCGGTCTGCCCGTGGTCGCCACCGATGACGGGGGTCCCCGTGACATCCTCCATAGCTGTCAGAACGGCCTGCTGGTGGACGTTTCCGATCGGGAAGCGCTGCAGCGGGCGATGGAGGAAAGCTTTGGTCCCCCTTCACGCTGGAGCCGCTGGCGTGACAACGGCATCGAGGCGGTGAGCCGTCAGTTCAGCTGGGATGCCCACGGCTGCCGCTATCTGGGGGAAGTGCAGGCCTGCCGCCGGAGCCTGGAGGGTTCCGCAGCGATCGCTGCTCAACCCAGAAGCGTGCCTCAGGGGGTCGGTTCCTCGCCGCTGCCGGTGGGATGCTGCTGGTTGGAATCCGGCATCCAGTAGCTCAGCTCGTCCTGCCAGTAGACCCGCCCTGGCAGGCGCTCGGTGCTCAGCTTGGAGTGCGAGAGGGTGGCCATCAGCTGGCTGAGTTCGATCGGGGAGAGATCGGTGTGGATGTCTTCCCCGGCAATCTGAAGCAGCTTGGGAAGCTGGGCCAGGGCGCCGGGCTGGGCCAGTTTGCGGAACACCTGGTTGATGGCGAGGCGCTGGCGTTCCATGCGGCCGAGATCCCCCATCTCGTCGTGGCGGAAGCGCAGGAAGCCCTCCAGTTCCTTGCCCTGGAGCACCTGGGGTCCGGGGTAGAGATCGATGTAGAGGCCCTGGCTGTTATCGACGTAATACATCCGCTTGGGTACGTCGATCTCGATGCCCCCGAGGGCATCGGCCACGTGGACCACGGCGTCCAGATTGACTTTCAGATGCCGCCGAACAGGCATACCCACCAGCCGGGAAATCTCTTCCTTGGCGGCATCCACCCCTGCGGAACCATAGAGGGCATTGGCCTTGACCACGCCCAGTTTTTCCGTTTCGACGAAGGTGTCCCGCGGTACCTGCAGAATCCGGGTGATGCCGTTTTTCACCTGCAGGGTGAACATCACATCGGTGTTGCCCCCCACCTGATCGCTGCCGAGCACCAGGATGGGGCGATTGCCGATGCCCAGGAGGGGGTTGAGCACTCCCGCCAGGGCGGTGGGGCTGGGCAGCACACTTGCCAGCAGGCCCGCCACTCGCTGCGGCGACAGGTGGGCCAGGCCGAAGCCCAGGGCCATGCCGAGGGCGAAGGGCAGCAAGGGCATCCGGCGGCGGCGTGGAGCCGGCTCCTGGGAGGTTTCGCGGCGGCTGAGCAGTTCGGGTACGGCGGCAAGGGAGCCCACCCTGCCGGCTCTGCCCCTCGGGCGGCGCGGCAGCGGCGTATGGGGTTGGACCTTGCTCATGATCAACCGCTCAGGGCCGCACCATAAGGCTCAACTATCCCCAACACCAGAGGAGTCGACGGTTTTCGGGCTGGTCAACACGTGCACGGCGGCGGCGGCGGCATCCGCCCGCCGACGGGCCTCCTGCTCATCCACTCCCCTGGCCAGGGCCACACCCATGCGCCGCTGGGGCCTGGCATCGGGCTTGCCGAACAGCAGTACCTGGGTATCCACCTCGGCCAGGGCCTGCTCCAGGCCTGTGTAGTGCACCTCCTCACCGCTCGTTTGCGCCAGGATCACTCGGCTTGCGGCGGCCCCGAGCGAGCGGATCTCCGGGATCGGCAGGCCGAGCACGGCCCGCAGATGGAGCTCGAATTCACTGAGGTTCTGGCCCATCAGGGTGACGAGGCCCGTGTCGTGGGGACGGGGCGAAAGCTCGGAGAAGACCACTTCCTCTTCTCCCGGGGCGCCGCAGAGAAAGAACTCCACACCGAACAGTCCGGCTCCCCCCAGTTCGTCCGTCACGGCCTTCGCCATCGCCTGGGCCGCCGCCAGCTGAGCTGCCCCCAGCCGTGCCGGCTGCCAGCTGCACTGGTAATCCCCCCGTTCCTGGATGTGACCGATCGGCGGGCAGAACAGGGTGGGACCTTCCCACTGTTTGACGGTGAGCAGGGTGATCTCCAGATCGAACCGCAGGAATTCCTCCACGATCACCAGGGTTCCGGCGCCGCGAGCCCCCGCCATCGCCGCCTCCCAGGCCGCGGCGAGCTCTTGCGGCCGGTTCACCACGCTCTGGCCCTTACCGGAGGAACTCATCACCGGCTTCACCACCACCGGCCAGCCGAGCGGTGCGGCGGCGGCGGCCAGCTGCTCGGCGCTTTCCGCGTAGGCGAAGCGGGCCGTCCGCAGGCCCAGGCGGGTGGCGGCCAGGTCGCGGATCCGGTCGCGATTCATGGTCACCGCCGTGGCCCGGGCGGTGGGGATCACGGTGATGCCTTCGGCTTCCAGATCGGCGAGGGCGTCCACCGCCAGGGCTTCGATCTCCGGGATCACCAGATCGGGTCGATGCCGCCGCACCACAGCGCGCAGGGCCTCGGAATCGCTCATGGTCACCACTTCCGCCGTGTCGGCCACCTGCATGGCGGGAGCCCCCGGGTAGCGATCCACGGCGATCACGCGGCAGCCCAGCCGCTGGGCTGCAATCGCCACCTCCTTGCCCAGTTCGCCGCTGCCGAGAAGCATCAGAGTCCGGGGAAAGGCGGGGGGCATCGGACCATTCGCGAACCAGAGGGATCCTGCCGCTTCCTGGGTCCGGATCGTCCTTTAGCGTGCCGCGATGAGGTTTTTCCCCCTACCCCTGCCGCCCGCTTTCCAGACCGCCGGTGATGCCGCCGATGGGCTCCTGCCTTTCGGCTGGAGCGTGGCTGATTTCCAGAAGTGGACGCTGATCTACCTGGGCCTCTCCTCCCTGGCCTTTGTGGTGGTCTGGGTTGTGGGGTATCTGCGCCGGCGCTGAAGGGGTCAGTCCTCAAGCATGGTGAGCTGCCGTTCGGGCGATTCCTCGCTCACGAATCCATAGGCCTCGAACACGGCCGGATCGGGATGGGTGATCCGTTGGCCCTGCTGGTCCCGCTCCAGGCAGAACCCTTCAGCGGCCATCCTGCGCATCAGCGCGGCGGCCTCCTCAAACCGTGCTGCCATCGCATCGAGGCTGGCGCAGTCGGCAGTGAGGCCCGTTTCCTTCCAGGTGAAATAGGCCATGGCGGAGAGGTCCGGACGGAGGGCCGGGTGGCGCTCAGGGTCGCAGCACCAGACCCAGGAGAACCAGTATCGCGCTGACCCCCCAGAAGGAGAGCACCACCCCCTGTTCCGGCAGGCCACCGAGTTCGAAGTGGTGGTGCAGCGGGGCCATCCGGAACAGGCGGCGCCCCTGGCCGTTCGTGCCCTTGGTGGCCTTGAACACCCACACCTGAAGAATCACGGAAACCGATTCGGCCAGGAAGATCCCCCCCATCAGCAGAAGCGGCCAGAGGCTGTTGCTGAGCAGGGCCACGGCTGAAAGGGCTGCGCCCATGGCCAGGGAGCCGGTGTCGCCCATGAACACCCGGGCCGGATGGCGATTCTGGCTGAGGAAGCCGAGCCAGCAACCGGCCATGGCCAGGCAGAACGCCGCCAAGGCGGGATCGCCGCCGTTGCCCCGCAGCATCAGTTGCAGGCCCATGCCGGTGAACACCACGGCACCGCAACCGGCGGCCAGGCCGTCGAGACCGTCGGTGAGATTGGTGGCGTTGCTCTCGGCCAGGAAAACGAACAGTCCCAGGGGCCAGATCAGCAGGCCGAGGGGCAGTACCCAGCCGAAGGGAAGACCCACATCGCCGGGGCTGCCTCCCCCCAGCCAGCCTCCCAGTCCTGCCCAGAGCAGGAACAGCAGGGCCACTCCCGCCTGAAGCAGCAGCTTGCCGCGGGGGGTGAGGCCGGTGTTGGTGCGTTTGGTGAGGCTTCGCCAGTCGTCCACGGCGCCGATCGCCATGTAGGCCAGGGTGACGGCGGCGACGGCCACCAGCCTCGGATCGCCAGGGCTGATCAGCGCCCCGACAAGCACCCCCACCGGCACCACCATCAGGCCCCCCATGGTGGGAGTGCCCGCCTTGCTCAGATGGCCCTGGGGGCCTTCTTCACGGATCACCTGGCCCAGCTTGAGCCGGCGCAGCCTGGGCACGCCCCAGGCCACCATTCCGGCGCTGGCCAGGGCGGAAACCACCAACGGCAGGGTGAGCATGGACCCTGGAACCAGGCCATCGCTGAGAAGGCAGGCAACCAGAACGATCAGTGCCAGCAGGCCCGCAGTGATCCTGCCGTCGGGGGTGGTCATCACGTCGTGCCGGTTCAGTCTTCCCAGTCTTCTTCGGGCTGGTCGTCGGCCTGGTTGTAGTCCTCCTTCTCGCCCATCAGCGCGGAGAGCTCCTCCTCCTCCACGGTGCTGACATCGGTGGCGGCGGTCTCCTCATCCGCCACGAGGCGACCGCTGGCCTCGAGCAGGCTCAGCAGGTCCGGTTCATCCCGCAGGGGCAGAACCGGCGCTGGCTCATCGCGCCGGTAGCGGGTCAGGGAGGGATTGATGGTGTCGAGGATGCTCATGCCTTCGGGCGGTATTACCTGTTGAGGCCTGGACGAGGACGGTGCCGGTGGCATGTCAGGGTGCCGGTCCGGGCCAGAGCGCACAGCTGCTTCGGCAGTTGATTCGGCAGCTGATTCGGCAGGATTCGATCCTCCACCCTACCCCCTCGCGCTGATGAGCTTCGCCAAGCTGTCTCAGGTGGCTGCCGTCTGGGCCCTTTCGCTCGGGTTGAGTGCCCTGCTGGTGGCGGCCGGACAGCGCTGGCCCCAGCCGCCGGAGCTGCGGCCCGCTCTGGTGTGGAGCCTGGTGTGGCTGCCGCCCCTGGTGATGGCCCTGTGGTTGGTGGGGCGCTGGCGATTGCCGGGGGCCGGTCAGGAGGGAGAATCGGTCGATCCTGCGCAGGAGACGCGTTGATGGGTCGGGCAAAGAAGGCGGTGCTGGCCTATTCAGGCGGAGTGGATACCAGCGTCTGCATCCCCTATCTCAAGCACGAGTGGGGTGTGGAGGAGGTGATCACCTTCGCCGCCGACCTGGGCCAGGGCGATGAACTGGAGCCGATCCGCCAGAAGGCGCTGAATTCCGGCGCCAGCCAGTCGATCGTGGGGGATCTGATCGAGCCGTTCATCACCGAGTTCGCCTTCCCCGCCATCCGCGCCAATGCCCTCTACGAGGGCCGCTATCCCCTCAGCACGGCCCTGGCCCGCCCCCTGATTGCCCGGCGGCTCGTGGAGATCGCCCGTGAGGTGGGTGCCGATGCCGTGGCCCACGGCTGCACCGGCAAGGGCAACGACCAGGTGCGCTTCGATGTGGCCATCGGTGCCCTCGCTCCGGACCTCAAGGTGCTTACCCCGGCCCGGGAGTGGGGCATGAGCCGCGAGGAAACCATCGCCTACGGCGAGCGCTGCGGCATCCCCTCGCCCGTCAGCAAGAAGTCGCCCTATTCGATCGACCTCAACCTGCTCGGCCGCTCGATCGAAGCTGGCCCCCTGGAGGATCCGAACGTGGAGCCTCCGGAGGAGATCTATGCCATGACCTGCTCGGTGGATGCGGCGCCCGCCATACCGCAGGTTGTGGAGATCGGGTTCGAGCAGGGGTATCCCGTCAGCATCGACGGGGTGCGTCTCGATCCTGTGAGTCTGATCCGCAGGGCCAACGAACTGGCCGGTCAGCACGGTTTCGGCCGGCTCGACATGATCGAGAACCGGGTGGTGGGCATCAAGAGCCGGGAGATCTATGAAACGCCGGGCTTGCTGCTGTTGATCAAGGCCCATCAGGAGCTCGAGAGTCTCACCCTGGCGGCCGACGTACTCCGCACCAAGCGTCAGTTCGAGATGCAGTGGGCGGATCTGGTGTATCAGGGCCTGTGGTTCGGCCCCCTCAAGGATGCGCTGGATGGCTTCATCGAGCGCACCCAGCGCACGGTGAACGGCACGGTGCGGGTCCGATTGCACAAGGGCAACGCCACCGTGGTGGGTCGCAGCAGCAGCAGCGACAGTCTCTACGTGCCGGACATGGCCACCTACGGCGCCGAAGATCAATTCGACCACCGGGCTGCCGAAGGCTTCATCTACGTCTGGGGGATGCCCACCCGTCTGTGGGCGGCTCGTCGCCGTGAGGGCCAGGCTTCCTAGAGCGGATCAGCGCCCAGAACCTTGCGCAGCACCCCCCGTACCCCGCGCACCACATCCATCGGGGTGCCGGGGCGATGTTCCGCGGCGGCGACCGCAGCCGGATGCGGCATCAGGACATGTGAAGCTGCAGCGCCACCCGTCTGACCGGCGGGGGGAAGCACCCTCGCCACAAGCTGGTTGCGCAGTGCTTCGTTGTCGACCAGCAGCAGACGCTGCTGGTCCTGCAGGTGGGTGAGCCGCTGACGGAATTTCTCTTCGTAGATGGCGGGAAGCTCCTCCAGCATCCTGTGGAGGCTGTCAGCTTCCTCCCGGCTGGCAGCGAGCTCGGCTTCCAGCTGTTGGATGCGGGTGGAGACCTCCGACAAGCTTCCCGGGGTCGAGGAAGGCTGGACGGTTCCAAGGGAAACGTGACCTATCGAGGGAGGGCCAACCGAAGAAACATCAAGAGAAAGGCCCTCTTCTCCCACCACACGGAAGGGTCGCTGGGGAGGAGTGTCGTTCTCCTTGCCATCGGCATAGAGAACATCCACGTAGTCCTGGTCGGGTGGGCCGAGGGAATCGACACCTGATTGCATGATCGAGGGCCGCCGGCAGAGCAAAACTCTACCGGCGAGCAACCGTGTTTTACAAGCCGAGGTCAGGAATCAGGCGCTGACCGCTTCAGCCGCAACGGTTTCGGTGGTTCCTGCCGGCACGCTCCGGGGAGCAGGCATCGGGCCGTCCTGCTTGACGGTGAGATAGCGGATCACATCCTCGGAGAGGCGCATGGCCCGCTCCAGGGGTGCTACCTGCTGGCCATCGCCGTTGTGGTTGAGCTGCACGTAGATGCCTTCGCGATGCTTGGCGATCGGGTAGGCAAGACGACGCTTGCCGCGCATTTGGTTGTCGAGCACCTCGCCGCCGGCCTCGATCACGAGGTCGCGGTACTTGGCGACATGGGTCTCGACCTCTTCCTCCGGGATGTCCGGACGAAGGATGTACATGGTTTCGTAATAGGGCTGCGTCATGGTCGCCTGTTGGACGGAGGGCCAGGGGCTGATGGGCACTGGGCCCTTCAGCGACGGATCAGAAAACCTATCGCAGCGTCGGTCGCTCAGAGCTGCATCCGCACGGCTTCCGACACCGTGGGGATGTCGGCCTCCTTGCCCCGCAGGCTCTGGACGATGGCAAACACCACCAGCAGCAGGCTTCCCAGAAACACCGTGTTTTCAAGGGTGCGCACGGCGAAGCTGCCCGCCAGCGGTCGCAGCAGGGTCTGGAAGGCCAGGGCCAGCAGCACCAGCACGATGTCGAGCAGGATCGCCTGCAGCACGTTGAAGCGGATCAGATAAGGCACCTGGTTGTTGCGCACCACGGCTGCGAACAGCACCAGAAACAGGATCAGCCCCCCCAAGGGGATGGTCTGCTGCAGCACCAGCAGGGGCAGGGCCGGCTTGACCAGCCAGCCGAGCACGGGGGCGATCGCCATCAGGGGGTCCCCGAACGGCAGGGCGTCACTCCAGGGCAGCAGGTAGGCCAGGGCAGCCAGCAGGCGCTGCCACAGGGGAGGACCATCCATCGCCATCTCAGTGCTGTCGCAAAGCCGCAGGTTACGGGCCTTCAAGCTGTTGCAGGGCCGCCTGTCGCATCGCGGTGACCGGTACCTGCTCCTGGCCGGTCCACAGCTTCAGGGCCGCGGCCCCCTGTTGCACCAGCATCTCCAGGCCATCCAGGGTGCGACAACCATGGGCCTCGGCCTTGCGCAGCAGGGCTGTGGGGCGAGGTGTGTAGATCAGGTCGTAGACCCAGCTGCCCGGCGTCAGCAACTCCAGTTCCCTGTTGCTCAGCGGCGAAAGGGCAGCGGCGCCAGGGTCGCTGGCCCGGGCCATGCCCACGGGGGTGGTGTTGACCACCAGTCGGCTCCGGGTCAGCTGCTCGGCCAGTTCGGGCCCCCAGGTGATTCCCTCCAGCCGGGGCAGCCAGGGGTGGCAGCGATCGACGAAGTCCTGCAACGGGCCCGGGCGGCGGCCGGCCACCACGATCCTCTCCAGTCCGAGTTCCGCCAGGCCCGCCACCACCGCCAGGGCGCTGCCGCCGCAGCCCAGCACCAGGGCCTGCTGCCCCCGCCAGGATTCCAGGGACCCCGTGGCATGGCGCAGCGGCGCCAGAAACCCTTCCACATCGGTGTTGGTGCCGAGCCAGCCGCCTTCCGGTCTGCGCACCAGGGTGTTCACGGCGCCCAGTCGTTCCGCCAGGGGAGAGCATTCCGCCGCCAGGGTCGCCACGGCCTGCTTGTGGGGCAGCGTCACGTTGAGGCCCCGGCAATCGATCGCCTCCAGGCTGGGCAGCACCGAGGCCAGATCTGCGGCGGCCACGGGCAGGGCGAGATAGACCCAGTCGATCTCCATGGTCGCCAGGGCGGCGTTGTGCATCGCCGGGGAAAGCGAGTGGCGCACCGGATCCCCGAGCACCCCCACGAGGGCCGTGCCGCCGCCGATGGCGCCTTTCCCTCGGGGAGGGCCCGGGGCCGGGCCTGGTGGAGTCGGGGTCGCCGAATTCATCGATGCTCCGGAGCCTTTGACCAACGCTAGACCCCCCGGATCCTTTGCCCCGACAGCGTTTTCCGGGATCGAAGCCGTGGCAACGGTTCGGGAACCACCCCTCGCCTGGTTCCGGGGCTGCTGATGAAGATGCTCTCAGTCCGATTTCATCCACTCCAGGAGGTGGGAACGCATGGGTAAGGTCGTCGGTATTGACCTCGGCACCACGAACAGCTGTGTAGCCGTGATGGAGGGCGGCAAGCCCACGGTGATCGCCAACGCCGAAGGCTTCCGCACGACTCCCTCGGTGGTGGCCTACACGAAGAACCAGGACAAACTGGTGGGTCAGATCGCCAAGCGTCAGGCGGTCATGAACCCCGAGAACACCTTCTATTCCGTCAAGCGTTTCATCGGCCGTCGTGTCGATGAAGTGAACGAGGAATCAAAGGAAGTGAGCTATACGGTGGAGAAGGCTGGCTCCAACGTCAAGATCAAGTCCCCGGTGCTGAACAAGCAGTTCGCCCCTGAGGAGATTTCGGCGGAAGTGCTTCGCAAGCTGGCAGAAGATGCCGGCAAATACCTCGGTGAAACCGTCACCCAGGCGGTGATCACCGTGCCCGCCTACTTCAATGATTCCCAGCGCCAGGCCACCAAGGACGCCGGCAAGATCGCTGGCCTCGAGGTGCTGCGCATCATCAACGAGCCCACCGCGGCGGCGCTGGCTTACGGCCTCGACAAGAAGAGCAACGAGCGCATCCTGGTCTTCGACCTGGGCGGCGGCACCTTCGACGTGTCGGTGCTCGAGGTGGGCGATGGTGTGTTCGAGGTGCTCTCCACCTCCGGCGACACCCACCTCGGTGGCGATGACTTTGACAAGGTGATCGTCGACTACCTGGCCGATAGCTTCAAAGCCAACGAAGGCATTGATCTCCGTCAGGACAAGCAAGCCCTGCAGCGCCTCACCGAGGCCGCCGAGAAGGCCAAGATCGAACTCTCCAGCGCTACCGAGAGCCAGATCAACCTGCCTTTCATCACCGCTACGCCCGAGGGACCCAAGCACCTCGATGTGACCCTGAAACTGGCCGATTTCGAAAAGCTGGCCAGCAAGCTGATCGACCGTTGCCGGGTGCCTGTGGAGCAGGCCCTCAAGGACGCCAAGCTCTCCACCAGCGAGCTCGATGAGGTCGTGATGGTGGGAGGCTCCACCCGCATCCCGGCGGTACTCAAGCTGGTCAAGGATGTCACCGGCAAGGATCCCAACCAGACGGTCAACCCCGACGAGGTGGTGGCCGTGGGTGCCGCCATCCAGGGCGGTGTGCTCGCCGGTGAGGTGAAGGACATCCTGCTGCTCGATGTCACCCCGCTTTCCCTCGGCGTGGAGACCCTCGGCGGTGTGATGACCAAGATGATCACCCGCAACACCACCATCCCCACCAAGAAGACCGAGGTGTACTCCACGGCCGTTGATGGCCAGACCAATGTGGAGATCCATGTGCTCCAGGGCGAGCGCGAGATGGCGAGTGACAACAAGTCGCTCGGCACCTTCCGCCTCGACGGCATCCCGCCGGCCCCCCGTGGCGTTCCTCAGATCGAGGTCACCTTCGATATCGATGCCAATGGCATCCTCAGCGTGACCGCCAAGGACAAGGGCAGCGGCAAGGAGCAGAGCATCTCGATCACCGGTGCCTCCACCCTCAGCGAGAACGAGGTGGAGAAGATGGTGAAGGATGCCGAGGCCAACGCCACCGCCGACAAGGAGAAGCGGGAGCGCATCGACCTGAAGAACCAGGCCGAGACCCTGATCTACCAGGCTGAGAAGCAGCTCGGCGAACTGGGCGACAAGGTGGGCGCCGACGACAAGGCCAAGGTGGAGGCTTCCTCCGCCAAGCTAAAGGAGGCCCTGGAGAAGGAGGATTTCGACACGATCAAGAGCGAACTGCAGGTGCTGCAGCAGGCCCTCTACGCCGCCGGTGCCGCCGTGTACCAGCAGGCCGGTGCCGCCGATGGTGCTGGCGGCAATGGCAATGGTGCCTCCGCGGGCGCCGGTGCCGGCGCCGATGACGTGATCGATGCCGAATTCACCGAGAGCAAGTGAGCCGCAAGCCAGTCAGCTGAGAGCCGCTGCATCAACGGCCCCCCGACAGGGGGGCTTTTTCATGCCTGCAGGTTCAGGCCTCGATC